>CAZQEN010000288.1:0-10326 GCA_964591605.1 uncultured Planctomycetales bacterium | reverse complement strand
CACCTGCTTCAGCCCGGACAGCCGCAATTACCGTCTGGGTCAGCTCCTGGCGGGCGGGACGACGCTGGAACAGGCCCTGGCCCAGATGGAGTCGGTGGTGGAAGGCGCGACGACGGCCAAGGCGGTGACCGAGATGGCCGCCCTTCGACTCCGGCTACCACTTTTTGCCGCCATCGCCGGGCTGGTCGAGCGGGCGGACGAGGCGGCGTGCCAGCGTTTCGAGCGGGTGCTGCTGGATTACCCCGGGGGGGCGTAAGCGGCAGGCGGGGCCGGGGAGAATTGATGCCGGCCGGATCTGACGCTACGTTGGGGCCCGTGGCGGCCCGCGAAGCGTCGCGAGAACCTCTCGCGCCCGGGCCCTCTTCCAGGCGATGACAACCGGACGAGAAACAATGCCCAGGCAATACGGATTCGGAATTGTGGGGGCGGGCATGATCGCGGCCTATCATGCCGAGGCGATCAAGCAGCTCCCCAACGCGAAACTGGTGGCGGTGTGCGATCACATGTCGGGGCTGGCCGAGAAGTTCGGGGCCCGCTGCAACTGCCGGGCGATCTGCAACATCGAGGAACTCGTGCAGCGCGACGACATCGACGTCATCACCGTCGCAACGCCGAGCGGCAGTCATGCCGAGATCGCGACGAAGGCGGCCGAGTGGGGCAAGCACGTCATCGTCGAGAAGCCGATCGACATCACGCTCGAGAAGGTCGACGCGCTCATTGCGGCGCACGAGAAGCGCGGCACGCGGCTGGGGGGGATCTTCAACTATCGATTCATGCCGACGGCCAGGCTGTTCAAAAAGGCGGTCGAGGATGGGCGCTTCGGCCGGATGACGTTCGGTCTGGCCTACGGGCCGTGGTGGCGCGATCAGGCGTACTACGATAAGGGCGACTGGCGCGGCACCTGGGCGATGGACGGCGGCGGCGCACTCATGAACCAGGGGATTCACACGATCGACCTGCTGCAGTGGCTCATGGGGCCGGTCAAACGGGTGACGGCCTACACGAAATGCCTCGCTCACGAGCGGATCGAGGTGGAGGATACCGCGGCGGCGACGCTCGAGTTTGCCAACGGAGCACTGGGGACCATCGCGTGCACGACGAGCATGTGGCCGGGGCATTTCCGGGTCGTTGAGGTTTCGGGAACCGACGGCACCGTGGCGATGGCCGACCAGAAGTTCTTCTTCTGGCAGTTCCGCAATGAGACCGAGTCAGACAACGAGATCCGCAGGCAGCATATCGAGTTTCCGACCGTATCGATCGGCGCGGCGAATCCCTCCGCGGGGTTGACGGCGGACGGACACCGGGAGAACTTCGCCGAGTTTCTCCGGGCGCTCGACGAGAACCGCCGGCCGAGCATCGACGGGTACGAATCGCGCAAGGCCGTGCAGATCATCCTGGCGATCTACGAGTCGGCGCAGGCCGGAAAGACCGTGGAGCTTCCGCCGCCGCCATCGCCGGTTCGGGTATGAGGCCGGGCGGCCCACCCCGGCGAAGTGGGTAGGGTGGGCTTTGCCCACCATGCCGAACGACGGGCGCTCGCCTGGTGGTGGGCGGAGCCCACCCTACGGGTGGTGGGGGGAGCCCACCCTACTGATGCGGGCGGAGCCCACCCTACTTTCGATTTTTCATGCGGATTCTGATTCCCCTCATCCTGATCGTCGTGCTGGTCGGGGCGATCACGCTGACGACGGCCCACCCGAGTCCGCGCGCCGAGTTCACGTTCATCAGCAAGGGCAGCGTGAACATCATGGATCCGGCGCAGATGAGCTACATGCAGGACATCCGCATGGCCCAGGCCATCTGGGAGGGGTTGACCTCGCTGCACCCCGAGACGACGCAGGCGATTGAGGGAGTTGCGTATTTCCCGCCGGAAGTCAGCGCGGACAAGCGGCGGTACACGTTCACGCTGCGCCCGGAGGCGAAGTGGTCCAACGGCGATCCGGTGCTGGCCCGCGATTTCGTGCGCGGCTGGCGGCGGGCGATTGAGCCGGGCACCGCCGATATCTATGCCGAGCTGATCAGCAATCACATCGCCGGCGTCAGGGACTATGTCGCCTGGCGGACGCGGTTCATCGAGTCGCTCACGCTCGCACGCCAGCTCGAACGGGGCAAGTCCCTCAGCGGTCAGGATGCACGGACGCTGCTGACCGGCCCTATCGGGTCGTACATGGCGGGGCAGATCGGGATCGACATCACCGCGTTGCCGCAGGCCGCGGACACGACGGGCTGGGACGATCTCGCGGCGCGGTTCACACGCGAGCCGCGCAATTTCAAACGCATGGGCGACCGGCTGCTCAGGGAGCACGTGGAGGAGATGGAGACGCGATGGAAGCAGGTGGGCATCCGCACGCCGAGCGTCCGCTGTATCGAAGTCGTGCTCACCCGCCCCACCACCTACTTTCCCGACCTGACGGCCTTCTCCACGTATCTGCCGGTGCACGAGAGCATCGAGCTGCTCCAGGACAGCTACGCAGTCGAGGAGGAAAGCGAGCCGGGCCGCCTGCGGATCCTGCCGCTCACGCATACCGGCTTGTGGGCGACCGATCCGCAGTGGACCAAGCCGGGCTACCGCCGCAACGGCTTTCCGGGCCCGATCAGCAACGGGCCGTACGTGCTGACCCGATGGGACTTCAAGCAGCGGATGCGGCTCGAGGCCAATCCGTATTACTGGAACGCGAAGGCTGTCCGATCGAAGACCGTCGAGCTGCTGGATATCGAGTACAACAACACCGCTTTCCTGGTGTACGGCCAGGGAGGCGTCGACATGATGACCGACTTGACGATGGACTACACGCCGGAGCTGGTGAAGCAGCAGCGGGAAGGTCTGCGGAAGGACATTCACCCGATCCCGTGTTTCGGGACGTATGAATACAGCTTCAACTGCCGGCCCACGCTGCCGGACGGCTCGCCGAATCCTCTGGCCGACGCCCGGGTGCGGCGGGCCCTGACGATGGCCATCAACAAGCGGGATCTGGTGAATGCCAATCCGCGCCTGGACAATCCGCCGTCTTCGACGTTTGTCCCGGTGGGCTCGATCCCCGGTTACCCGAGCCCCCAAGGTCTGCCGTACGACCCGGAGCGGGCGCGGCGCGAGCTGGCCGAGGCCGGCTACCCGGACGGGAAGGGATTCCCGACGCTGCCGCTGCTGTACAACACGGGCTTTTCGCACGAGGTGGGCGCCCAGGCCATCCGGCGGATGTGGGAGCGGGAGCTGGGCATCCGCGTGGATCTGGTAGGCAAGGAGGTCAAGACATTTGCGGAGGACAAGGTGGCGGGGCGGTTTGCCATCGCGCGGGGCGGATGGTTCGGGGACTACAACGACCCGACGACGTTTCTGGATCTGTACCTCTCCGACAACAGCCACAACATCGGCAAATGGATCGAGCCGCGCTACGATGAGCTGCTGCACCGGGCCGGAGAGGAGACGGACGAGGCCCGGCGATTCGCGCTGCTCGCCGAGGCCGAACGCATCCTCGTCGAGGAGGGGCTGCCGATCATCCCGCTCTATCAGTACGTGGTGGTGTACGCCTGGCCGCCGAATGTGACGGGCATTTACCCGAACCCGCGGATGCAGTTTCCGATGCAGTACATTGCGGTGAGACGTGAGAAGTGAGAAGTCGACGGTGCGAGAATTCAGACGTCTCACGTCTGACGTCTCACGTCTCACAAGGATAGGCAGAGTCTCCCAGAATCCATGAAACATATCGTTTCACGATTGCTTTTGAGCATCCCCGTCCTCTGGGCGATTTACACGCTCACGTTCCTGATGGTCGTGATGGTTCCGGGGAATCCGTTTCAGCAGGCGGACCGGCAGATGCCCGAGGCGATTCAGCGGGCGCTCGAGTCGCGCTATCACATCGACAACAACTGGGCGTATTACTGGGAGTTCCTCGCGGGGGCGCTGCGGCTGGACTTCGGGCCGAGTTTCCAGTACCGCGACTGGACGTGCACGCAGATCGTGCGGCAGGCGCTGCCGGTCTCGTTCTCGCTGGGTGTGATGGCCGTGCTGATCGCCGTGCTGGTGGGCGTGCCGGTGGGCGTGCTCAGCGCGGTCAAGCGAAACTCCTGGTTCGACGTGGCCTCGCTCGCGCTGGTGCTGATCGGCGTGTCGCTGCCGTCGTTCGTGACCGGGACGGCGCTGCTGCTGGCATTTGGTGTTTATCTGGAGTGGTTTCCGGTGAGCGGCTGGGGGCGGCTCTCGCAGATCCCGATGCCGGCGCTGGCGCTGTCGCTGCCGTTCATGGCCTATATCACTCGCTTGACGCGGCTGGGCATGCTCGACGTGCTCAGCAGCGATTACATCCGCACCGCGCAGGCCAAGGGGCTCTCGCGGCACATGGTGGTGTGGAAGCACGCGCTGCGGAATGCGTTTCTGCCCGTGCTGAGTTTCATCGGTCCGGCCCTGGCGGCGGCCATGACCGGTTCGTTCGTGGTCGAGAAGCTGTTCAACGTGCCGGGCCTGGGCCAGCACTTCATCAACAGCGTGCTCAACCTGGACCGCGGGCTGATCATGAGCACGGTGCTCGTGTATTCGGCGCTGCTGGTGCTGATGAACCTGATCGTGGACGTGCTGTATACGCTGGTCGACCCGCGCGTCCGGCTGGAGTAAAGAGCCGCGTGGCTTTTAGCCCGCGCGGCGAGTAAAGAGCAAAGAGCCGCGTGGCTTCAGCCCGCGGGGTGAGTAAAGAGCAAAGAGCCGCGTGGCTTCAGCCCGCGCGGCCCTGCGGACGGTGAGAACGCCGGATCGCACCGCAGTCCAGCGTCGAGAGAGCCGCGTGGCTTTGAGCCCGCGCGGTGCTGCGGATGGTGAGAGCGACGGACAGCGCGGAGAGCAATAGCGGGAGTGGCGTTCAGAGAGGTTCGTCGTACCCCGCGGGCTGAAGCCCGCGGCTGTTTGAGCGGGCGTCGTACGAGAACAATCGTTCACCCCGGTTCGTCAGACCGCGCGGGCTGAAGCCACGCGGCTCTTTGGCGCGAATGTCGATGAGCGAAGCGATTGCCAATCGACCGGAGGAGCTGGGCCTGCCCGCGGAGCGGGCGCCGTCGCAGTCGCCGGCTGCGCGGAGCTGGCGGCGGTTTGTGAACAACCGGCTGGCGCTGGGGAGCGGGATCTTTCTGATCGCGCTGATGCTGGTCATGCTGGCGGCGCTGCCCTGGACGCGGGAGTACTACGACGATCAGGACCTCACCCACATCCGCCAGCCGCCCACGTGGCGGCACCTCATGGGGCTCGATACGCTCGGGCGCGATATGATGGTCCGGTGCCTGTTCGGCGGCTCGATCAGCCTGGGCATCGGCGTGGCGGCCGCGCTCATCAGCGTGAGCGTCGGCGTGCTCTGGGGCGCGATCGCGGCGCTGGCCGGAGGGCGGACCGACAACGTGATGATGCGGATCGTGGATATTCTCTACGGTTTGCCCTATATCCTGCTGGTGATCCTGATGAAGGTCGCGTTCGAGGAGCCGCTGCGGCAGCTCATCGGCGACAAGCAGACGGCCAACATCGTGATCCTGTTTCTGGCGATCGGGTCGGTGAGCTGGCTGACGATGGCCCGGGTGATCCGCGGGCAGGTGCTGAGCCTGCGGGAGATGCCGTTCGTGGAGGCGGCCCGGGCAGCGGGCATCGGGACGGGGCGGATCCTCGTGCGGCACCTGCTGCCCAACCTGATCGGGCCGATCGTCGTATATACAACGCTGACGATCCCCCAGGCGATCCTGCAGGAGTCGTTCCTGAGCTTCCTGGGCATCGGCGTGGCCGCCCCGATCCCCACGTGGGGCTCGCTCGCGGCCGAGGGCGTGGCAGCGATCAACACCGTGGTCAGCTTCTGGTGGATGCTGCTCTACCCGTGCCTGTTCCTGGGCGTGACGCTGCTGGCGCTGAACTTCGTGGGCGATGGCCTTCGGGATGCGTTTGATCCGAAGACGATTCAGTAGGTCCCGTCTGCGGCTCGACTGGGCTCGCCGAAGGCCGGACGGGACCTGGTCCGGCCCGGCAGGCCGGACCTACCGCGGCGACGGTCTGCGGGATGCGTTTGATCCGCGCACGGGCAACAAGGGAGTTCGCGAATGAGAGATGGACTGCGAATCGCACTGTTGGTGCTGGGCACCGGTCTGCTGCTGGCGTGCGGCTGCGGCAAACCCGGCGGCACGACCACGCAACCCGCGGTCTTCAGCAGTTACGACCCTCGCAAAGACCCACTGGTGAACCCCCCTTCCCTGTTCGAACCCGCGCCCGAGGATCACTCGAAGATCGCAACGGATGAAACGCTCACGCTGCAGCTCGACGGCAGCCCCAACACGCTGAGTCCGCTCTTCACATCAACAGCGTACGAGTTCACGATGATGGAGGCGCTCTACAGCGGACCATTTACGTTCGGGAAGGACATGAAGTGGAAACTCGATGAGAAGCTGGCGGAGGCCTTCGAGGAATCCGACGACCACACCACGATCACGGCCAGGCTCAAGCCTGGACTCAAATGGCATGACGGGCATCCCTTCACCGCCCACGACATCGTCTACTCGTGGGAGCAGATCCGCGACCCGCAGGTTCCGGCGGTCACGTATAAAGACCGCATCGATCAGGTCAGCGAGTGCGTGGCGGTCGACGACCTCACGGTCAAATACGTGCTCAAGGAGCCGTCGGCGATTTCACGCTGGGACGTGATGTTCCCGATCATCCCCAGGCACGTCTTTGAGAAGGAGAAGTCCCGGCATCCCGACCTCAAGAGCGGCGACTACTACTCACGGATCGCCCGCGAGCCGGTGGGCAACGGTCCGTTCCGGCTCGTGGAATGGCGCGAGAATGACCGCATCATCGTCGAGCGCTGGGAGGACTACATCGGAAAGAAGCCGTATTTCAAGCGGGTCGTGTTCCGGATCATTCCGGACAACAACGTCGCCCTGCTTTCGTTCGAGAAGGAGGACATTGATGCCATCGCGCGGTTGAGCGCGCAGCAGTTCGCGAAAGAGACGAACACGCCGACGTTCGCCAGGGTCGGATACAAGGGCTGGGGCACGGAATGGGGGTTCGGGTACATCGGCTACAACATGGACGGCAGCAATCCGTTCTTCAACGACAAGCGGGTGCGGTACGCCATGACGCATGCGCTGAACATCCCGCTGATTCTCGACAAGGTGTTCTACAATCTCGCCACGCCGTGTCTGGGCGAGTTCCACCCCGATGCCTGGATGTTCAACCCGGAGGTGAAAGCGATCGGGTATGACCCGGGGAAGTCGGCCGCCCTTCTGGACGAAGCGGGGTGGAAGGTCGACCCCAAGGACGGGTGGCGCTACAGGGAGGTGAACGGCAAGCGTGTCCGCTTCGAGTTCACGCTGCTGATGCCGCAGGGTTCGCCCGCCGGTCCCAAGATTGCGCAGATCTTCCAGGAAGATCTCAAGAAGCTGGGGGTGCTTCTGTCCACGCGCGAGATGGAGTGGGCGGCGTTTCACGAGACCGTTCAGAAGCACGAGTTCCAGGCGGAGATCGCCGGCTGGGGCACGGGCACTGACCCCGACACGCTGTCCAACCTCTGGAAAACGGACCAGTACAAGACCGGCCGCAACTTCGGCGGCTATTCGAACCCCCGCGTGGATGAGCTGTTCGAGCTGGGCCGCAAGGAGTTCGATTTCGAGGCGCGCCGCAAGATCTACCAGGAGATTCACAAGCTGATTTACGACGACCAGCCTTACACGTGGATCTATAACCGCCCGCTCCTGGCGGCCATCAACAAGCGAATCCGCGGGGTGCAGCTCAGCCCGCGCGGCATCTTCAACTTCGACCCCAGCTACGGCGGCTGGTGGGTGCCCGCCGGCCAGGGTCGGCGCGTGGCCATGCTGTATTGACACTCATGCTGATTTACACCCTTCGACGCATTCTCCTGGCCATTCCGACGCTGCTGGGCATCACGATCGTCACGTTCACGATCATCAACCTGGCGCCCGGCGACCCCGCGCAGTTCCAGGCCCAGGGCGTGATGGACCCGAAGGTCTCCGCGCGCGTCTATGAGGAGTTGAAGAAGTACTACGGCCTCGATCAGCCGATCTACGTGCGGTACGTCCAATGGCTCGGACGGCTCGCCCGGCTCGACTTCGGCAACGCCATGTCGGCCGACGGGCGCCCGGTCACTGACAAGATCAGGGAACGCCTCTGGCCGACGATGTCGCTGGCCCTGATCTCGATCATCGGCGGCCTGACCATCGCCATACCCATCGGCATCTACTCGGCCGCCCGGCAGAACGGCCTCTTCGATACCGTTTCGAGCACGCTGCTCTATGCGCTCTACGCGGTGCCCAGCTACGTGATGGCCGTGCCGCTCATTCTCTACGTCGGGGTCAAGTGGGACCTCCTGCCGTTCCAGGGTATGCGCTCGGACAACTACGAAAGCCTCAATGCGTGGGGGCAGATCATCGATCTCGCCAAACACTACGCGCTGATCGCGTTCTGCTTCACCTACGGAGCGATCGCATATGACTCGCGGTTCGTGCGTCAGACGATGCTCGAAAACATCCGCCAGGACTACATCCGCACCGCCCGGGCCACGGGCGTCTCCGAGGCCGCGGTGATCCTCCGCCACGCCTTCCGCAATTCGCTCATCCCCCTGATGACGCTGCTGGGGCTGCTGCTGCCCGAAATCATTGGAGGCTCCGTCATCCTGGAGGTGATGTTTGGCTGGCCGGGCATGGGCCGGCTGTTCTACGACAGCATGCTCCAGCGCGACTACCCGACGATCATGGCCCTGTCGTTCATCACCGCCACGCTGGTCCTGCTGGGCACGCTGCTGGCGGACCTGAGTTACGCGCTGGTCGATCCGAGGGTGAGCTATGACTGAGCTGAACACCACCGCTCTGGCCGCTCCCCCGGAACTCGCGGAAACACCCGCCGGGAAGCACCTGTCGCAGTCGTACTGGCGGACGGTCTGGCGGCGGATGCGCCGCAACCGTCGCGGCATGCTCGGCCTGATTTTCGTCGCGATCATGATGGCCGTCGCCTTCCTGAGTCCGCTGCTGGCCTCCAACCAGCCGATCGTCTGCCGGTACCAGGGCCGGCTCTACTTCCCGGCCGTCGTCGAGCTCTTCCAGTCGCGCACGCCGGGCGATCACTGGATCGAAAAGTCGCCGCCGTTCAACCTGCCGCAGTTCGACGCCAAGCGCAAGCTCGATCCGAATGAGTTTGCGATCTGGCCGATGATCCCTTACGCCGAATTCGAGCAGACGCCCAACTTCTATTCGCCGCCCTCGGCCGAACACCGCCTGGGCACCGACGACCTGGGCCGTGATGTCGCCGCGCGGATGATCCACGGCGCGACCGTCTCGGTGAAGGTCGGTTTCATCTCGATGGGCATCGCCTCGCTCATCGGCATCGTCGTCGGCAGCATGGCCGGTTACTGGGGCGGCTGGATCGACATGATCATCAGCCGCATCATCGAGGTGGTGATCTGCTTCCCGGTCTTTTTCCTGATCCTCTCGATCATGGTGTGGCTGCAGCCGAATATCACGAACGTGATGATCGTCATCGGCCTGACCCGCTGGACATCGATCGCCCGGTATACGCGAGGCGAATTCATCCGGATCAAGGGGCTCGATTACGCGACCGCGGCCCGGGCACTGGGCGCCGGGAACCTGCGGATCATGTTCCGGCACATCCTGCCCAACTCGCTGGCCCCAGTGCTGGTGACGATCACGTTCGGCATCGCCAGCGCGATTCTGGTCGAGGCGGGCCTGAGCTGGCTGGGATTCGGAGTGCAGCCGCCGGCGCCGTCGTGGGGTAACATCCTGCGGACCGCGTATGATTCACTGCGGATCGCGCCGCACCTGGTATTCCCGCCGTGCGTGGCCATCTTTCTGGCCGTGCTGGCGTACAACCTGGTGGGCGATGCACTGCGGGATGCGATCGACCCTCGGCTGAGGAGCTGAGAACGAACCAGAGAGTGGAACCGCAGAGACGTAGAGGCCGCAGAGAGATTGGACTGGAGGATTCGAAAACTGAATCTGAGATTGGAGACTGGAGATTCAAGATGTGTCTTCTCTGCATTCTCGGCGTCTCTGCGGTCAATCTGAAGGTGAACCAGTGAACGATGCGAACGGCCAGCCGCTGATCGAGGTCAGGGACCTCCGCACGTACTTCTACACGGAGGAGGGCGTGGCCCGCGCGGTGGACGGCGTGTCGTGGTCGCTCGAGAAGGGCAGGGTGCTGGCGATCGTCGGCGAGAGCGGCTGCGGCAAGAGCGTCACCGCGCTGTCGATCATGCGGCTGGTGGCCTCGCCGCCGGGACGCATCGTCGGCGGGCAAATCCTGTTTGAAGCGCCCGAACGCGGGGTGCCGCTGACCGC
>CAZQEN010000287.1:0-10338 GCA_964591605.1 uncultured Planctomycetales bacterium | reverse complement strand
CGGGGGCCGTCATTGTGGATGTGGGTGTCGATCAGGGCGGCTGCTGCGAGACGACCCGCCCGACCACCCACGCGAACCCGACGTACGAAGTGGACGGAGTGATCCATTACGCCGTGGCGAACATGCCGGGAGCGGTGGGGCGGACGAGCACGTTCGCGCTGACCAATGCGACGCTGCCCTACGTGCTGCGGCTGGCGAAGAGCGGCTACAAGCGGGCGGCCGCCCTCGATCCGGGCCTGGCCCGAGGCGTCAACGTCCAGGACGGAAACGTGACCAACGCCGCGGTGGCGGAGACCTTCGGGATGGAGTTGCGACCCCTCGCCCTGGATTGATCGTAGGACACTTGGCGGCGGGAGGCCGCAGCTCGACGCAATCACGCCGGCGGAACCTCTGCCGATCGGACAGCCACAGGCGGAGCCTCTCCCTGCCGAACAGGCCCAGGCCCTGCGGAGGACGCCAGAGCGCCGCCGAATGGCGGTTGTCGGCCACACTGGACAGCCATGAAGAAGACCATCATCACCATCGTCATACTGGCCGCCATCGTGGGCGGCTACATGTGGGTGAGCAAGAACGCCCAGATCAACATTGGCTCGCTCGCCGGTGAAACATCACGAGTGCATCGCGGTGATCTGGTCGTGCCCATCACCGCCAGCGGCAACATCAAGCCTGCCAGCGTGACGCAGATCAAGAGCAAGGCGAGCGGGGAAGTCATCGAGATTCCGTACGAAGTGGGGGCCCTGGTGTCCAAGGGCAGCCTGGTGGTGCGGCTGCTCGATGTGGACGAGCAGATCAGCGTCAGCCGGGCCCGGTCGGACTTCGAGCGGGCAAAGATCCAGCTCGATCTTGCCAAGATTGCCAGGGATCAGCGAGAGAGGGTCGATCTGCCCACCGCAAAGGCCAACGTTCTCAAGGCCAAGGCGCAGCAGTCCCGGGCGCTCCTGGCCCAGAGTTATCAGATCGGCCTCAAGGACAAGGAAGAGTTCAAGGGACAACTCGTTTCCAAGACCACGGAGACAGAAGTCCAGGCGGCGGTGGATGAGGCCAGCGCGATGGTCGCTATTGCCGAGGCGGATGTGAACCGCGCGGGAATCGCCATCCGCATGGCCGAGCAGGACATCAAGACCGCCGAGGAGGCGAAAAACGTCGCCGATAAGACGCTCCAGGATGCCCTGGAGCGGTTGAAGGAGACGAAGATCTACTCGCCGATCGACGGAATGATTCTGACCCGGAACATCCAGAAGGGCGAAGTGGTGCAAAGCGGCAAGACCATGTTCACCGGCGGCACGGTACTCATGGAGATCGCCGATGTCAGCGAAATCTACGCGGTCGTGAACGTTGACGAGGCGGACATCGGCCAGGTCCGGCTCCTCGCGCCACCGTCGGCCCGGCCCGGCGCGTCAAGCCAGCCGGCCACCCTGCCCGAGGGCACGATCGAGGCGGGCGAGCCGGTCGAAGTGACGGTCGAGACGTTCAAGGATGAGAAGTTCGAGGGGGTGATCGAGCGGATCTCGCCGCAGTCGGAGATCGTGGCGGCCATCGCCACGTTCAAGGTCTGGATCCGCATCACCAGCGACAACCGCGACAAGCTCCGCAGCCTGCTGAACACGCAGGCCGAGGCGCACTTCACCGCGCGCTCCGTCCGCGACGCGCTGCTCGTGAGCTACGACGCCATCCAGAAGGACAAGAACAGCGAGGACTACGGGGTCTACATTCCCGTCGACGTCCCCGGCCAGCAGCGCAAGGACGCCAAGTTCGTCCGCTGCAAGTTCGGCGTCGACAACGGCATCGACGTCGAGGTGCGCGAAGGGCTCAAGGAGGGCGACGTGGTCTACACCAAGCTCCCGCAGAAGACGCAGAAGGAAAAGGAAGCCGACGAAAAGGCCGAATAGCGTCCATCGGCGGTGATTCGCAGATGACACCACCGTTGGCAGGCCGGCTTCTCGCGTCGGACGGTCAGCCCGGAACAGCGGACGGCAAACACGATTCATGATCGAGATCCGCCAGATGACAAAGCTGTACCAGATGGGCGACACGGTGGTGCGCGCCCTGGACGGGGTGGATCTGCGCATCGAGCGGGGGGAGTTCGTGAGCCTGACCGGCGCGTCGGGCAGCGGCAAGAGCACGATGATGCATCTGATCGGATGCCTGGATCGGCCCACGTCGGGTTCATACGTGCTCAACGGGCAGCGCATCGACCAGCTCAGCGACCGGAAGCTCGCGGTGATCCGCAACCAGGTGATCGGCTTTGTCTTCCAGACGTTCAACCTGGTGAACCGCACGACGGCGCTGGACAACGTGGCGGTCCCCCTCGTGTACGCCCGCAAGTGGGGGGCGCGCAAGCTGGCCCTGACCGCCCTGCAGCGGGTGAACATGGCCCATCGGGCCACGCACAAGCCCAGTGAGTTGTCCGGCGGCGAACGGCAGCGCGTGGCCATCGCGCGGGCGCTGGTGAACAATCCGCCGTTGCTGCTGGCGGATGAGCCGACGGGTAATCTCGATTCCCGGACCGGCGAGCAGATTCTCGAACTGTTTCACGAGTTGCACCGCTCGGGCGTGACCATCATCCTGGTGACGCATGAAATGGCGGTGGCGGCGCAGGCACAGCGGGTGGTCCGCATGAAGGATGGAAAAGTCATCGAGGACCGCAGGGTGGACGAGGCATTCCGACACGAGCTGCTGTCGCGCTCGATGCGGCCGACGCTGGGGGCGACGGGGTAGATGCTGTTTTTCCTCCAGATCGTTCTGATGGCCCTCCGCGGGTTGCGGGCGAACCTGCTCCGCTCGATGCTCGCGGTGCTGGGCGTGATCATCGGCGTGGCGGCCGTCATTTCGGCCATGTCCATCCTGGAAGGAGCCCAGCGCGACATCGTTCAGCGGTTCGAGACGCTCGGCAGCGATACGATCACCATCTACCCGACGGCGGCGCGCTCCGGCGGACGATCGATCGGCACCGTGCAGACCCTGAGCGTCGATGATGCCGCCCGATTGAGCGATCCGCGCGTGTGCCCGAGCGTGTCGTCGGCGGCGCCGGAGGTCACCACCGTCGCGCAGGCCAAGTACTTCGGGCGGAACAAGGAAGTGAGTCTGCTGGGCACGAACGAGGCCTACGCGGACATGTTCAACTATAAAGTCCTGGAAGGCACGTTCTTCACGAAGGAGGACATCTCCGCCGAGCAGAAAGTCGCGGTGCTGGGCTTCAAGGTGGCAGAGGACCTGTTCGGCAAGGCGCCGGCCCTGGGGCGCGGCATCAAGATCAAGGGGGTGCCGTTCCGCGTGATCGGCGTCATGGAGAAGAAGGGCAACATCGGGTTTCGCAACGTGGATTCGCAGATCATAGTGCCGGTGACGACGGCCATGAAGCGGCTGATCGGCATCGATTTCGTTCACGCGATCACGGTGAAGGCGAAGGGCCCGCAGAACATCGATCCTGCGCAGGCGGAGATCAAGCGGGAACTGCGCCGATCCCACAAGATCAACATCCGCAACGGACAGAAGGATGACTTTCTCATCTTCAGCCAGGAGGAGCAGCGCCAGCAGGTGCGCGACGTGACGAAGATCTTTGCCGTGGTGCTCTACAGCATTGCGGGGATCAGCCTGGTGGTCGGCGGGATCGGAATCGCGAACATCATGCTGGTGTCGGTCACGGAGCGGACACGGGAAATCGGCGTCCGTATGGCCGTCGGCGCGCAGCGGTGGGATCTGCTCCGCCAGTTCCTCATCGAGGCGAGCGTGATCAGCTTCCTGGGGGGCGCATTCGGCGTGGGGCTCGGCTACGCCATGAACCATCTGCTCGAACAGGTCACGCGGGTGATCGAGACGTACACGACGGCCAGCGTCGTGGTTTACGCGCTGGGCATGGCCATTCTCACCGGCGTGCTGAGCGGCATCTACCCGGCCTACAAGGCCTCACGGCTCGATCCGGTCGAGGCGCTGCGATACGAATGAGTGCATTGCCGATTGTCGATTTCCGATTGCCGATTTGAAGAGCGGGCCGGACAGGGTTCCTCGACTGGAAGTCGCCCATTCACAATCGCCTATGCGGTCACTTCTTGTTCCCGGCGACCGCGCCGCGGACTTCTTCGAGGAGTTGGTCCACCTTGAAGGGTTTGTAGAGAACGGCAGCCAGGCCGGTGGCGTTGGCGCGGATGATGCAGTGGTGGGGGTCGTAGCCGAAGCCGGTGATGAAAATCACCGGACAGTCGGGTCTGCCCGCTTTGACGGCCTCGAAAATCTCGTAGCCATTATGGCCGGGCATGCGGATGTCGCTGAGGACCAGATCGTAGCTGCGCCGGCGGATCATCGCCATCGCCTCGGTGCCGTCGCGGGCGGTCTCGACCGCGCAGCCCTTCTTGGTCAGCACATCCTGGACGGTCATGCGGATGATGTCCTCATCGTCGGCGACCAGCACCGATTTGCCCTCGAGCAGGGGGTCGGTGGCGGGGGTAACGGTTTTGGAGCCCAGGATGCCGCCGACGGGCTGGGTGACCTGCCGGATCGCCTGGCGGATCCGGGCGACATTGTCGCTGATCGACTGCAGGCGGTGCCGCAGGTCGTCGTGTCCGATGTAATCTTCCATCAGCGTCGTGGCGTCGGCCAGAATGTCGCCCAGCGGGGCGGCGATCTCGGCGGTGACGTTGTCGGCCAGGCGGCCGGTGGTCGTGCGCCGCTCGACCACGAGCAGGTCGAGGATGTGCAGGGCGATCGCCACGTAACGGGCAAAGATCTCGGCGAACTGGCGCTCCTCTTCGCTGAAGGCGGCGGGGCGGTCGCTCTCGATGTTGAAGATGCCGATCACCTGATCGTGCAGCCGCAGCGGCACGGTGAGGGATGAGCGGGCGTTGTCGATGCCCGGCAGATAGCGCGGGTCCTGCATCACATCGGCACAGACGTAGCTGCGCCCGGTGGCGGCGACGTAGCCGCTGATGCCGCTGTTCTCCGTGGACGCATAGATGTCGATCTGCTGTGCCTCGGGCGGCAGACCGGCGCACAGGACCAGCTCGAGCTTGTTGGTGTTCTTGTCGAGCAGGCGGATGACGAAGTTGTCGAAGGCGAGCAGCTCGCGGGTGTATCGGATGATCTTGCGTTCGAGCAGCTCGAGGCGCTGACGCACGTCCATCTTCGCGAGCTGTTCGCTGTCAACGCGGACGAGCTCGCGGCCGGCGTTGTCGATGGCGTCCATCTTCTGCTGGAGCCGCCGGGCCCGCGTGACGTTCTGCATCACGACCACCAGCCGCAGCGGTCTCTGGAGGTGATCGAGAATCGGGGTGACGGTGCCGTCGAAATACTGCTCGCCTTCGGTGACCAGGCTGAGCGAACGTGAGCGGGGCGGAGTGGCGGGCTTGTCGGTGCGGTGGAAGTTCTCGATGCAGTGCCGTCGGATGCGATCCTGCACCTGCTCGGGCAGATGGTGAGCCTTGGTGTTGGCCCACACGAGGTTCCCGTCGGTCTCGTAGATGGCCACGGCATGGCCGATGGCTTCGAGGATCGTGCTGAGCTGGAGCGACCCTGTCTGGCTGTCCAGGGCGCCGAACAGGGCAGGGGAGGCCACCACCCAGTCGTACGGCTCACGTCCCAGCGCGGCGATTGCGGCCGGCGCACTGGTCTCCACGTGAACAGTGCCGAGTTGTTGAAGGGTTTCGAAGGTTTGCGAGTCCTCCGCGCTCTGCGACCGGAGCAGGAGGATCTTTCCCAGGGAGGCCATAGCATCCATCATCTTCGGATTGAACCTCAGGATCGGGGTTGCCCAAAGCAAACCATTATATAAGCGCTATCCGACCCTTTCAATGTCGGCAAACCTTTGCCATAGATTGAGTTGCGTTCGATGGAGTGCTCCCCGGCCGGCGGTGGCCTCGTTCAGCGGTGCTGATAAGCGGCGGTTCCCCCCTGGGCGGCGTAGCCGCTGCGCTCATCAAACTGCGATAAAAGGACGGGCGCCAGCCAGTGTTGCACGAAGGCCCGGCTGGCCCAACCCCCATGTCCGCCGTAGTGACCGTCCCGGGCCATCTGTTTGGTGTAGGGCTGCTGGTGGAGCTTGGCCATGTAGGTGCGTCGCTCTTCGGGGCTCAGGCCCGCGGGCACGACGAACGGGACATTGCCGGCCGCCCGCGTGTGTTGGCCGTCGATGGTGCCCAGGATCGTGGTCCCGGCGCCCAGGAAACCGACGTCATAGGGGGAGTAATAGCTCCAAATACCATAGCGGGTGTGACGCAGGGCCTGCCGAAGGTCGTAGTTCGGGGCGATGGCCGGAGCGAGCAGAAGGGCGCTGGCGATCTGGCGGTCGGCGGGAAGATGCTCGAGGGCCATGACGGCGATGCCGCCGCCGCCGGAGTGGCCGATGAGGTGCACCGGCCGGCCGGGATGCTGATCCTGATAGGCGGTGATTTTACGGGCGATTTTGACGGCTTCCTGTTCATTGCGCCACTTGAAGCGGAGATTCGCGACGAACATCGCGCCGGTGAGGGTCCAGTCGTATACCTCGATCTGCGACGGGACGCCGCCGTCTACGAGTCCGTTGGCGATGCTGGCGTTCCAGTAGCCGGCGCCTTCGATTCCGGGCAGGACGATCACGTAGCCCTGGCCGGCCCGCTGCGGCGTGATGTGTTTGACGGGGATGCCGCATCCTGCGCCGAGCCCCACGCAGGCCGTCGCGGCGATCAGACACCACCTGGTGCGCTGCGGCCTGCGGGAGTGTGCCGCGGGCTGCAGCGCGTGGATGAACCTGGCTTCGGGAATCAGACGGCGGCCGGGTGCTTGAGAGGCGGAACCGTGGCAATCGTGACTGAACAAGACCTGACCCTTCTGATGGCTGGACCGGCCCTCACCGGTGCGGTTCATGAAGGCCGGCATATTAGTCGTCGGGGATTCATCGGGCAATGGGGGACGGGCGGTGCAGGAAAAGCGTGCGGCCCGGACGCTGTTGGCGGGGAAGGACCCGAACACCTTAGCGCATGGAGCCAAATGACTTGAGCATTTTCTGCAGGAGCTCGACGGGCAGCCCCACCACGTTGCTGAAGCTGCCATCGATGCGTTCGACGAAGGGGTCATTCTCGTCCTGGATGCCGTAAGCGCCGGCTTTGCCCTGCCACTGACCGCCGCGGATGTACTCGTCGAGCTGATCGTCGGTGAGGCGGCGCATGGTGACGTGGGTGACGTCGTGGCGGATCTGGCGGCGGCCCCCGGCCGCGTGGAGCAGGGTGATGCCGGTGATAACCTGGTGCGTGGTGCCCATGAGCGAGGAGAGAATCCGCCGGGCCTGCTCCGCGTCGGCGGCTTTGCCAAAGAGACGGCCGTCCTCAGAGGACACGGTGGTATCGGCCCCAAGAATGAGGCGGTCGCGATGATCGGCAGCGACGCTGGCGGCCTTGAAGTAGCTGGTGGCTTCCGCGAGCTCGGCGGGTGAATGGCGCCACGTCTCGGGCTCGGGCTCGCCATAGCGGGGCGGGACGATCTCAAAGGCGATCCCCGCCTCGCGCAGCAGGTCCGCACGGCGAGGGCTCTGGGAGGCGAGGATGAGGGGGGTTGATGCCATGTCGCTCGCTCCGGCCGGGTTCACAGCCACACTGTCGTGAGTGCTGCTGCGAGCAGACCCGCCATTGCCATCCATCGCGCCAACTCGTACTCACCCGCGCTCACCTTGAGCTCTGGATAGAACAGCAGCGTCAGGCCCAGCAACAAGATCCGACAGACCAAGAGGGTAGCCGCAGCAACGACAATGGGCAAGGACATCAGCCAGAGGAGACCTGCCAGATGTCCTCCCTGCCTGGCCGCGAGGGAGACGAGCAAAGCAACACCGCAGATTCCGAAATCGAGCGGGCCTGGGGGATTTCGCAGTCGGACCGCGAGGCTGGGGGCGCGGTCTGCTGCGACAAATGTTCCCGGATCTGCGGGATCGTAGGGTTGACCACACTCGGGGCAGCGAGGTGTCCTCAGGCCGCGCAACACGCAGCCACACCCCAGGCAATAAGCATCCGGTTCGCTGCTCATTTCCGTTTTCGTCGAGCTGCCAGAACTCTGTCGATTTTCTTGATTGTCCGCAGCGTGGGCGTGTGCTTGCCGGACTCGATACGTGAAAGGGTTTCCTGCCGAACGCCCGCGAGCTTCGCGAGTCGTTGTTGTGAGAGACCGGCAGCGATCCGCTCGCGGATGATCTGACGAGCGATGGAGGCGCGGGTGTACTCGATCGCCGGGACGTGCCCACGCTCATCGGGTTCTGGCAAGGGTGGCAAGTCGGCGTCCAGTGCGCGGCCGGCGTGCGAAGCCGCGAGTCGTCGATACTCCGTCTCCTTCAACAGAACGTAACGCTTGCCCTCGATTTCCAGTGTCTGGATCATGCTCTTTTACTCGTCGTAGAATCCATCGCGGTGTCCAACCTTCTCTACCACGATCCGGTCGGGCTCGACGCGGAATTGCACTCGGTAATCCCCCGTTCGCATCCGAAAACGGCCGGCGAGCTTACCCCGCAGGGGCTTCGCTCCGCTGACTTTCGGCCAGCGCTCCAGGCGGGTCAGGAGCTGCAGGACGCGGGTCCGAATCACCCTGGGCAGACGCTCCACGTCTGCCAGCACATCGCTCTCGTAAACGAGCTTGAGCATATTCTATGACATTTTATGTCATAAAGCCACTACCAGCCGAGCGGCTGCCGCCACGCGGCGGTAAGGTCCGCGAGGGTGACGTTCCAGGCCTTGCCTGTTCCCGTGTCCACGTCCATCCGCTCCTCCCTCTGTGGGCGACCCAGTTCAAGCCACATCAGTTCGGGCGGCGGCTTGCCGACTGCCTGGGATGTCTGAACGACATAACCGGACGGAATTGCAGAGAGCAGGTTCCCTTTCCCGGTATCAGCCTGCACGCGAACACCGCAGCGGCCCGCCAGCGCCATTTCTGCGATGGCGCAGAGGATCCCGCCGTCGCTGACGTCGTGGGCGGCGACCACCTGGCCGGCGGCGATCCACTTCGCGACTGTCTCGTGCAGCAGTGCGCTGCGCGAAAGCGTGTGGCCGCCAGGTTCACCCCAGGTTCGCTCAGGTGCTCCCAGGAAGTACAGTCGGCTGCCTTCGTCTGGCTTGAGATCCGCCGTCACGCATCTGCTGACGTCCTCGATGATGCTGATCGCGCTGACCAAAAGCGTACCGGGGATCCGGATGCGATTGTTGACGAGCGGAATGCGGGCGGTGAGGCGCTGCGCGTCGGCGGGGTCGATGGCGAATTCGTTGTTGAGTGAGTCCTTGCCGGAGATGAAGGGCGCGCCGTAGGCGATGGCCGCGTCGTAGCAGGCCTGGCAAGCGCGGACGAGGGCGCCCATGTTCTGCGGGTCGTCGCAGTTGCCCCAGCAGAAGTTGTCGAGGATGGCCGTACGGCGCGGGTCGCCGCCGACGCAGACGACGTTGCGGATGGCCTCGTCGATGGCGGCAATCGCCATCCAGTAGGGATCGGGATCGGCGTATGACCGGCTGGAAGCCGGTTCCACAAATGTCGGGCAGATGCCGCATCCGATCGCGATGCCCTTGTTCGAGCCGAGTACGGGGCGGATGACGGCCGCATCGGACGGGCCCTGGCCGGGGCCCACCAGCGGTTTGATCACGCTGCCGCCCTGGACCTCGTGGTCGTACTGGCGGATGACCCACTCTTTGCTGGCGGTGTTGAGGCGGCGAAGCAAGGCGAGGAGGGAATCGCAGGTTAATTGCGGATTGCGGATTGCGGATTGTCGATTAGTTTCCGATTGCCGCTTGCCGATTGCCGATTTCTGGTACTGATGCCCGCCTTCACACTCTCTTGGCCCTTGGTTCTCTCGATCCTTCGCAGCGCTGTCACTTGAATCTTTCGCTTGCGCTTCGGGCTTCGTTTTTGAGTTGCGTGAGCCGCCCGGCTCCTGTGCGTCCTGATTATCCGCGGCATCACCGCGCGAACCCCTCGCTTGCGCTTCGGGCTCGATTTGCCACGCCGCGTCACGACGCATGCGTGGGATGCCTTCGTGGAGGAAGTGGCAGTCGATTTCGCCGACGGTCGTTCCGGCGTAGCGGAGGATGAGGCGGCCGTCGCTGCGGAATTCGCCGATTGCGGTGGCTTCGACGTTTTCGGCGTCGCAGATCGCCTTGAAGGCGGGCCAGTTGTTGGGGGGGACGCTGAAAACCATGCGTTCCTGGGCTTCGCTGATCCAGATTTCGTCGTAGCGCAGGCCGCTGTACTTGAGCGGCACCTTTTCGAGATCGACGGTGGCGCCGAGTTTCGACCCCATTTCGCCCACGGCACTGCTCAGGCCGCCGGCGCCGCAGTCGGTAACGGCCGTGTAGAGGCATCCACCAGTGTGGTCGCGGGCGGCGAGCTGGGCGTCGAGCACCTGCT
>CAZQEN010000286.1:0-10426 GCA_964591605.1 uncultured Planctomycetales bacterium | reverse complement strand
ATGGAGGGGCATTGCTTAAGGCCACTCCTCCGCCTCCGCCAAAACCAGAATCGCCTCCGATGAGTTCCACTGTTAGTTCGTCAACAAAGCTAACAGTCGAGTTGATTTCACCCAGAAGAAGGACGCCACCACCATTTCCTCCTCCGCCGTTTCCGCCGTCGCCAGCAATCCCACATGCTCCGTAGAGATCCAGTAGGCTACCACCCGAGCCTCCATAACCAGCATCCCCCCCGAGCAGTTCTATGCGTCCAGCCAGAATGAATTCATCGTCATTCTCAATCTCGAATTTGACTTGACCCGCGTATCCGCCCGACGCCCCATTGCCGCCATCGCCACCAAGACCCCAACATGGCGGTTGAGGACAGGGCGGAGTGCCACCAGTGCCACCATTCCCGCCTCGGCCTCCATTTGCACGGAAGTCTGAATAGACTTCATTTGCAGGCCCGCTAGCTACCAAATGAAGGAATCCTGCATCACCTGGAATACCACCGTCTCCTCACGCATAGCCAATCCCCGGGTCATCGCCTCCGTGGCCACCGGAGCCTCCATTGCCACCATGTGTCTCGATAAGAACTCTATGGATGGTATCTCCAATTCTTTGTGTGGTTTCGGCAAATAGTTCGATCATCCCTCCATCACCCCCTTGTCCCCCCGGGAGCCCAGGCCCGCTACTGACGAACTGCGAATGTCCACCGGACCCTCCGCTTGCCCAAACGGATGGCGCCCATGTGGTTGATTGGGTGATCCAAACAGTTTGGCCATAGAACGTTACGCTGCCGCCTCGGCCCGCATCTGCGCCAGCGCCATCCAAGGACGTCCCATTCCCTCCATTCCCACCCCTGGCATAAACTAGACTACTATCGAAGTCTATCGACTGGAAGGAGTAGATGCTGACGGCTCCAGCATCGCCCCCCACCCCTCCATCTGCACCGCCATTGTCGCAGCTGGAACCACCAGCCTCACCGCCCGCACCACCATCGACGGCCATCTGGCAGAAGGGATCAACAAAGACGAAACCACCAGAGCTAATGATCAGCCAGCCACCATCGCCACCGGCGCCGCCATGACCTGCAGGACTAAAACATCCATTGCCTCCCGCACCTCCCTTGCCGCCAGCGAGGTTGATCACGGACTGCTCGCACACCCAGATATCACCTGCCCCTGTATACGGGGGTTCCTGCATCTGGCGAGTACTGAGCGCTAGGCCATGGGCCGGCCCCCCAAGTTCTCCCGAAGTCGCATTCTGTTGTGCACTCTCGTCTTCGCCATCATCCCCGTCGAGGTTGCCGCAGTTGATCGTCCCGGAGACCGTAATTGATCCACCTGATACCGTGATTGTAGTATCGGCAGTGAGTATCGAATTCAGAATAGTTACGCTCTGGTTGGAGTATATGTACTCACCGCCCAATGCACCGCTAAGAATGATATCTGATCCTCTCGCGGTTATCGGCAAGAGACATAATGCCATGACGTGCGCCCAACGATAGCTCAACGTCATCAGCGCGCATAAAGACCGCATCGTATCCTCCTTTACAGGATCGAGAGAGACAAACTGAAGTGCAGGACGCAAATGCCGCCAGAGCCCCCTGCCAGCCACCAGCACCTCTGATGAGGAGAGCTGCTCTGAACACGGCTTGGGGAGAGCAAAGTGAGAGTGGTCGGCTACTAGTTACTTCCGGCCGAGGATGATTCGGACACCGTTACTCAGCGTGAGCAGGTGGCAGCCTTGCGCGGTAACACAGCCACCCACAAATTGCTGCCCGATCAACCCGATTGAACAATTGACCAACCCATGGGAGGCGAGAGTCGTGAGCATTACAGGAAGACATCGGGAGTACCTCTCATACCTTGAAGCTGCTAGTGCCGTTTTCGGCATGCGAGTTTTGTTCACGTAAGTACTGTCAAAATAGGGGGTTGCGCCCACAGGTTATCCACAATATATAGGGTCTCCGCGTGTTTTGAACTACCACATTCTTGCACGAGGAGACCCGCAAATGGTCGGTGTGAGGGCACGGACGCCCAATCCATACGAACGTGAGAAACTGCACTGTATGAAACGTCAATGTACGAATGTTGTCAACAGCCGGCACGCTCGTGTGATCCTGCTCAGCCGCGGCGGTGTGTCGAATGCCGAGATCGCGCGGCGCGTGGACTACAGCGACGTGTGGGTCCGCGAGATCATCCGCCGGTTCAACGAGGGCGGTGTTCCGGCCATCACCTGGTATCCCTTTTATTGTGCTCGCAAGGGGCCGACCAAGTTCCTGGCCGACACCGCCGAGCAGATCGTCGAGATCGCGCTCGGCTCGCCCAAAGTGCTGATCGGCATGAACTGCTGGTCGCTTCCCAAGCTGCGCGAATACCTCATCGAGCAGAAGATCGTCCGCAACATCAGCGTCAGTTGGCTGCGGGAGATTCTGCTCCAGCGCAAGGTGCGGTGGCGTCATACCAAGACGTGGAAGGATTCGACGGACCCGCTGTTCTGGCCCAAATACCGGGCGATTCGACGCCTCTACAAGCACCCGCCGAAGGGGGGGCGGGTCCTCTGCGTGGACGAATTCGGTCCTCTGAATCTCCAGCCGCGCGGGGGCGCCTGTCTGGCCGGGCCGGGCAAACGCGTGGAGCGGCACCGCGCCACCTACAACCGTCGTGGCGGCGTCCGACATATGTTCGGGGTGTACGATATGAAAACCAACCGGCTCTTCGGCATCTTCACGGCCAGGAAGAACTGGGTCGAGTTTCTGGCTTTTCTGCGATGGGTTCGCCGGCGGTATCGTCACAGCGGAATGCTGCATATCGTTCTGGACAACGCCAGCTTCCACCTCAAGACCGAAGTTCAGGCGTGGGCGGCTGCGAATCGGATTCGATTCTATTTCACGCCCAGCAACACTTCGTGGTTGAACCGGATTGAATGCCATTTCACGGCCCTGCGCAGATTCGCGCTGGACAACTCCGATTTCCGCACCCATGAGGAGCAGCAGACTGCGATCGAACAGTACCTTGCCTGGCGCAACGGAGCACGGAACATCAGCCTGAAAAACTGGAAGTCCTACAAACGTCAACAGCACGCGTTGCGGACCGCCGCATGAACAAACAAAAGTCTCTTACCGAAAACGGCACTAGACAAAGCTTGTGAGAAGCACTGCACGTCTGCTCTTCTCAATCCGTACTACCAAGAGGGGGCGTTGTCAAGCGGAAAACCAGGTTTTTCCTGAGAAAATGCGGTGGAGGATGACGAGTGCCATACGCATGCCGCGTACCAGTGAAGGGCAACGCGAAATGTAACCCTACCACTGAAATAGGCTGCGTCCCGTCAGGGATTTCGCGAGGCGCTTTGCGATCGCGCCTGCAGGCCGAGGATGTAATCCCCCCATCGTTTCAGAAATGCCGTGTCCAGCGGTCCGAAATGCTTGACGAAGAGCTTCAGCTCTTCGTCCGGCTCAGGTGCGCTGCCGGCCGGACGACCCGCGACCTCCTGGATGTAAGCCGCCAGGGCCGTCGGCCGTTGCCGCTGCAGGTAGTGCGCCAGTGCCCAGGTCATCGCGTAGTTTGCCGCGCCGCGGTCGCCCCGGGCATTGAACACGTCGGAGCGGCTCACCAGCCGCTCGGGCCGCGTGAACGGCCCGCTGGCAATCGCGTCGATGAATTCCTGGCCGGTCAGCCGCGATCCACCCGGCCGCTCCCCCGCCACCGCGCTGCGGAAGTCCTGTAAGCGGAGCTGGTTGATCGCGAACACCCCGCTTCCGCTGCTGCTCTTGTCGGGCGGTGTTTCGAACAGACAGGCAAGACCCTCCACCAGCCACTTGGGATTCACCGCTCCCCGCACATGAACGCCCGCGTTGAAGAACACCTGGTGCGCCACCTCGTGCTGCACGACGGTGCGGTTGATGCGCTCCGCGTAGGCGACACGCTGGCCGTCGAGTGCGGCCAGCTTCTCGCGTGACTTGCTGACTTCCTTCTGGGCCTGGGCACGCGACAGTCGTACCGTCCGCCCGTCCGAGTACGTGATCTCGATCCGGGCCGCCTCCCCGCGGACCTCGCGAAGCGACGCGGTGAGCTTCTCCAGGCTCGCCCGGGCGGCGGCAATGTCCGCGTGAATCTGCAGCAGTTCCGGGTCGCTGTGGACGTTGAAGAATGCCGATCGGTTGCTCTCCTCGGAGTATACCCCGTACGCGCCCTCCGGAGAGAAACCGATCCGCTTGCTGTACGCATCAAACTCGGCCCGCTTGTCGAAGAAGATCACTTCGAGCCGGTGTGGCGGCCGCCGCGTCTTGATCCGGTTCAGCTCGCAGAAGCGGTAGATCAGGTTGTACGTCTGCTCGACGCGGCTGACGAACGGCGTCACGATCGCCGCGTCGGAATGGTGGGCGACCACGAAATGCGGCGTCCGCATGAGCTCAAAGCCCCCGCCCGCCGCCTCAAGCAGCGCAGCCTCCCGCCCGCGGTCAACCGGCAGCTCCTCCGCCGCACCGGCCAGGCGAGCTCCCGCCAGCAGCGCCAGCATCCAAAACCCGCCCCGGAGAAATCGTGAAACCCGACTTCCTCTCATCAGAACCCCGAACGTCGGTGACGGGCCTTCCCCCCTATCAGAACCCCAAACGTCAGTGAGGGGCCTGGCTCACGACCTGGATCTGCTCTCACCTCGGGGCAAAGCCCGCCCCCACCCCTTACTCCTCCCGATCCGCATCGACCGCCCGCTCCACCCCCGGCCGCAGGTGCTCGGGAATCTCCTCACTGATCCGGTATTCCTCGCTCAGCCACCGCCCCAGATCCACCAGCTTGCACCGCCGGCTGCAGAAAGGACGATGAGGTACTTCGTCTCGATGGACGTAGGAAATGGTCTTATGACAGATGGGACATTCAATGACCGGCATCGGGATCCCGCCCGCTCTCCAGGCACCAGGGCAAACCGGCGATGTCCGCCCGGCGGACCGACCGGGCCCCGGAGCCCCCGCCCGGCTCCCTCATTTTATCGCCGATGCCGCACCGCAGGTACGCCGGCCGGGGATTCATGCGGTTTTCTTCTTGGAGCCCTTCGCCGAGGAATCGCCGCTGCCCGACGATTTGGCCGTCTCAGATGATTTGGCGCCGCTCGACTCGCCGGATGTCGTCTCGCTCTTCTTGCCCGAGGCCGCGTCAGACTCGGCCTTGGCGGCTTTTTTGTAGCTCTCGCTGCGATAGTCCGTGGCGTAGAAGCCCGAACCCTTGAAAATGATGCTCGCCCCCGCGCCGATCAGCCGTCGAGCCTTGCTCTTCCCACAGGCGGGGCACTTTTTGACCGGCGCGGCCGTAATCGACTGGAACAGTTCCCACTTGTGATCACACGCCCCGCACTCATACTCATACGTGGGCATAACGGCATCATCCTCCCTTCACTTCGATCGACCCGCACACGCCGACCTGTCCGGCCACGCCGGCCACGCGCAACGCTCACACATTCCGCCGCGCCGCGCAGCCTCAGGCCTGCGGCGTCTGCTCCGGCGCAGACGGATCGGTTTCGCCCTCGCCGCCTCCGCCAGGGGTAGCCAGACTCCTGGACACGATGACCTTCGACGGCCTCAGCACCCGGTCATGCAGCTTGTACCCCTTCGCGAGCTCCTGCAGAACCGTTCGTTCCGGATGATCAGATGCCTGTTCCAGCAGCGCTTCGTGCACGTTCGGGTCGAACGGCCGGCCGTGAGCCTCGATGGGCAGCACGTGAAACTGCTGGAGCACCTTCAGGAAGTTGTCGCGCGTCAACTGGACGCCCTTCACCAGCGTTTCCAGCGTTGCGTTCGGCTCCTCTGCCCCCTTGATCAGCCGTTCGAGATCGTCGATCACCGGCAGCAGCGCGCGGGCCAGCTCCGCGTGGGCATAGCGCATCGCTTCGCTGCGGTCCTTCTCAATCCGCTTCTGGTAGTTCGCCAGCTCGGCCCGCGCCCGCAGGCACCTGTCGCGCCACTCCTGCGCCTCGGAGCGGGCCGCGGCCTCCTCCGGGCTCACCGCCGGCGACTCCGCCGCTGCGGCCGTCGGCTGCTCGCTGCCCGGCTCGCTCCCGGATTCCGCTCCCTGGCCTCCGTAGGCGGCCACTTCCTCTGCGCTCGGTGTCACGATTTTGCTCTGCTCGCTCATGATCGGCTCTCATCCTCGCGGGGCCCCGTCCGGCCCCGATTTCGAGAAGAAATCCGCAAGTTTCTCAAAAAAGCCGCGCGATTCCGGCAGCACCGACTGGTCTTCGGTGGCGGCATACTCCCGCAGCAGCTCCTCCTGGCGCTTGGTGAGCCTGCGCGGCACTTCGATCCACACCTGCACCAGTTCGTCCCCGCGCTGCCGGCTCCGCAGCGACGGCAGACCCATCCCCCCCATCCGGAACACCTGTCCGTGCTGCGTACCGGGCGGAATCGTCAGCTCCACCCGCCCCGTCAGCGAGGGCACCTCGATCTTCGCCCCCAATGCCGCCTGCGGATACGTGATCGGCACGCGGCAGACCAGATCCCGCCCGCGCCGCTCGAAGAACATGTGCGGCTTCACCCGCACGTACACGTGCAGGTCGCCGCGATGCCCCCCGTTCTCGCTCGGCTCGCCTTCATGCGGGACCCGGACGCCCTGCCCGTCTTCGATGCCCGCCGGAAGGTCCACCGTGACCGACCGCCGCCTCATCTGGCGCCCCGATCCCCGGCACTTCTGGCAGGGCGACGTTGTGATCATCCCCTTGCCGTGACAGCTCGGGCACGTCGTCACCACCCGCCCGAACAGCGCCCCGAAGCCCGTGACCTGCTCCACCTGCCCGTACCCGCCGCACGTGCGGCAGGTCTGCTTCTTGGCGCCCGGCTCGCTCGCGCTGCCTCCGCAGCGGTCGCACAGGTCTTTACGGTCGAATTCGAGCGTCCGCTGCGTCCCGCTGGCCACTTCCTCGAGCGACAGCTCAACCTGCATCTCCAGATCGACGCCCGCATGCCCGCGGCGGCGACCGCTGCCGAAGCCCGCTCCGAAGATGTCGTTGAACATCGAGAAGATGTCCTCGACACCCATTCCGGAGAAATCGTGCGCGGAGCCGCGGACGCCCTGATGACCGTAACGATCATAGCGCTGCCGCGTCTCCGGATCACTCAGGACCTCGTAGGCCTCGGCCGCTTCCTTGAACTTCTCCTCGGCCTCCGGATTGTCCTTGTTGCGGTCCGGATGGTACTTCAGGGCTGCCTGGCGGTACGCCTTCTTGATCTCGTCGGCGCCCGCCTCCCGGGCAACCCCCAGCACCTCATAGTAGTCCCGCTTCTCCGCCACTGGCATCTCGCTACCCGCAGGCTCATACCTGTGGCACGGCCTTCCGGGCCGTAAACCATCCCATGGCCTTCCCGACCGTGAGATTCACGACCGCACTGCCCTTCCCGGGCTTCCGGCCACGTCGGTCAACGAGCCGCGGGCCTCAGCCCGCGCGGCGCTCCGAACCGGGAGAACGCCGAAGCTCATGTGGGTTCTCCATCTTCGAATGGCCGCGCGGGCCAAGGCCCGCGGCTCGCTACCATCTGCGCCGCTCTTTTCTTATCGAACCGAACCGACCACTTCCTTCTTCTCATCCTTCAGGTCGGTGACGAGAACCTGCGTGGTCAGCATCAGACCGGCCACGCTGGCCGCGTTCTCCAGGGCGGTACGGCAGACCTTCGCCGGATCGATGATCCCGGCCTTGAGCATGTCAACGTACTCGCCCTTCCGGGCGTCGTAGCCGATCTTGCCGCCGCGCTCCAGGATCTCGGCCACCACCACGGCCCCGTCCTGACCGGCGTTATCCGCGATCTGGCGGGCCGGCCACTCGAGCGCCTTGGCCACGATCTCGTAGCCGATCGCCTCGTCGCCCTCGGCCTTCTTCCTGGCCGCCCGCACCGGATCGATCGCCCGCAGGAACGCCACCCCGCCCCCCGGCACGACGCCCTCTTCGGCCGCCGCCCGCGTGGCGTGGAACGCGTCATCCACCAGGTCCTTGCGCTCCTTCACCTCGGTCTCGGTCGCCCCGCCCACCCGGATGATCGCCACCCCGCCGGTGAGCTTGGCCAGACGCTCCTGGTACTTCTCGCGGTCGTAATCGCTCGTCGTCTTCTCGATCATGCTGCGGAGCTGCTCGCACCGGGCTTCGATTTCCTTCTTCTTGCCAGCCCCTTCGATGATCGTCGTCGAATCCTTGTCGATCACGATCTTGCGGGCCCGGCCCAGGTCCTCGAGCTTGACGTTCTCGAGCTTGATGCCCAGGTCTTCGCTGATCAGCTTGCCGCCGGTCAGCACCGCCATGTCGCCCAGCAGCGCCTTGCGCCGATCGCCGAAGCCCGGGGCCTTGACCGCCGCCACGTTCAGCACGCCGCGCAGCTTGTTGACCACCAGCGCCGCCAGCGCTTCGCCCTCGACGTCTTCCGCCACAATCAGCAGCGGCTTGCCGCTGCCCGCCGACTTCTCCAGCAGCGGAATCAGGTCCCGGATGCTCGAGACCTTCTTCTCGTACAGCAGGATGTACGCGTCTTCCAGCACGCACTCGAGCGTGTTGGGGTCGGTCATGAAGTACGGCGAGATGTAGCCCTTGTCGAACTGCATCCCTTCCACCACTTCCTTCTCGGTCTTGAGGCTCTTGCCCTCTTCGATCTCGACGATGCCCTCCGACCCCACCTCCTCCAGCGCCTCCGCCAGAAGCTGGCCGATCTCTTCATCGCCGTTGGCGCTGATGGTGCCCACCTTGGCGATGTCGTCGCCTTTGACCTTCACCGCCTGCTGCTGAATGCTCTCGACGGCGATCCGCACTGCCGCGTCGATCCCGCGCTTGAGCGCCATCGGGTTCGCGCCGGCCGTCACGTTCTTGAGGCCTTCGCGGTAGATCGCCTCGGCGAAGACCGTCGCCGTGGTCGTCCCGTCGCCGGCCACGTCGCTCGTCTTGCTCGCCACCACGTTCACCATCTTGGCGCCCATGTTCTCGAACGGCTCGGGCAGCTCGATCTCCTTGCTGACCGTCACGCCGTCCTTCGTCACACGCGGCGACCCGAACGATTTCTGCAGGATCACGTTGCGACCCGTCGGGCCCATCGTGACCTTCACCGCCGCCGCCAGCTTCGAAACCCCTTCCAGGATCTGCTGGCGGGCAACGTTTTCAAACATCATCTGCTTTGGCATGCTTCGCTCCTTCGGAGCCCATCCTGTCGGCGCTCCGCAGTCAGCTTTCCGCTCTCAGTGAAGACATTCCGGCCTCACCTTCGAGTCCCGACTCTCAGTTTTCGACTTTCGACTTTCGACTTTCCTAGTCACGTTCGATGATCGCAAGAACGTCACTCTCCTTGAGAATCACGTACTTGCTGCCGTTCACTTCAATGTCGGACCCGCTGTACTTGCCGTAGAACACCTCGTCGCCGACTTTGACGCTCAGCCGGCCGCGTTCACCCGAATCGAGCAGCCGACCCGGCCCCGCGGCCAGGACCTTGCCGCGCTGCGGCTTCTCCTTGGCGGTGTCCGGCAGCACGATACCGCCCGCCGTCTTCTCTTCCGCCGCCGACTGCTCCACCACGATCCGATCATCCAGAGGTTTGAGATTCACCTTCGACATGACGTCTATCTCCATTTCGTTGGTGTCTTTCGACTTCCGACTTTCAACTTTCGATTTTCGACTTTCGACTTTCGACTTTCTCACATGTCGTCCATGTGCTCGTCTCCGCCCGGAACTTCATCTTCCTTCTTCTTGGGTTTCTCGGTGATGATGCAGTCCGTCGTGAGCAGCAGGCGGGCCACGCTGCTGCCGTTCTGCAGGGCCGTCCGCACCACCTTCGCCGGGTCGATCACGCCGGCCTTGATCAGGTCCTCGTACGTGTCGGTCTCGGCGTTGTAGCCGAAGGACGCATTCTTGTTGGCGACCACTTTCGCCAGCACCACGCCCGGTTCGCGGCCCGCGTTCATCGCAATCTGCCTCAGCGGCGCGGCCAGGGTATGGCGGACGATCTCGACCCCGGTCTTCTCGTCGCCACCGGCCTCAACGCTGTCCAGAGCGCTCGCACAGCGCACCAGGGCGACCCCGCCGCCCGGAACAATGCCCTCTTCCAGCGCCGCCCGAACCGCGTGCAGCGCGTCCTCGATGCGGGCCTTCTTCTCTTTCAGCTCCGTTTCCGTCGCCGCACCCACGTTGATCTGCGCCACGCCGCCCGAAAGCTTGGCCATCCGCTCCTGAAGCTTCTCGCGGTCGTAATCACTCGTCGTGATTTCGATCTCCCGGCGGATCTGCTCGATCCGCGCCTTGATCTCCCTGGTCTCGCCGGCGCCCTCAATGATTGTGGTGTTGTCGTTGTCGACGTGGATCTTCTTCGCCCGCCCGAGGTCGCTGATCGCGATGTTCTCGAGCTCGATGCCCAGGTCCTTCATGATCGGCTTCCCGCCGGTCAGGATGGCGATGTCCTGCAGCATCGCCTTGCGGCGATCGCCGTAGCCC
>CAZQEN010000285.1:0-10481 GCA_964591605.1 uncultured Planctomycetales bacterium | reverse complement strand
TGTCTGTTGTGAGAACAAGTCGGTCTCAAGATCTGAACGCTTCGCTCCCTGGAACACCTGACTGAACTCTGCCCAGCGTTTGTCGACATCGGCGAGGACCGCCTGCCTGAGGCGTTGCTTGTAGATCATCTCGAGAGCCTCCCTCGCCCAGAGTGAGTGCCCCAACTCGTGTCCAGCGAGAGGAACTAAAAGTGGATTTGAAGACTCTGGAGCCGGAAAACCGATGAGCACGAAATCGCGCAGAATCGGTAGGTTGAAATACGTAAATGGTGAGTAGTCCCACTCTGACGACAACACGAGCCTTACCTCCGCATTCTTGAGCAGTTGTCGCGAGAGCCTCAGCAGGGGCCCATAAATCTCGAATGCGTTCCGAACGTTAGTGGATCGGAGCATAAACCCTAGTAGCGGGAGGTATACGAACATGTCGGTAAGCGCAGCAGTACACGCAGCCCTCAGGGTAACTTGGTTGCTCTGAGGAGACAGACTCGAGAGGTTCGAGATGTGCCGTTCGAAGTGCGTCTTAATCTGATCAAGCGCGCGTTTGGAATGAGGATAGGGAAACTCGCTGTATCGAAGCCGCTCTATCTCGCTCAGAAGCGATTCCAGGCGGTGACGCGCATAAACCAGCGTCTGAGACACCTCTACCTCCTGTAGGGGTGCGGCACCCGGCTGAGATCATAGATTGATTGGATATATGCGGCAGCGCACGTGGACAAGGAGGCGCAGAAGTCGCGCATTCTCTCAATCCGGAGGCGGTCTGCAACTTCTCCTCCCGTCGTTGATGTTCCCGCCTTCTGGAGACCGTCAGCAATGTCAGACGCGCGGGTAACGAGGTCGGACAAGGTGACGAGTTTCCCCCATCCCTGGATCCCGTGAAGAGCGTCACGGACGACTGCAACGGCGAGGGAATCTGGGGTCGCATGCCCCTCGTCTCCGAGACCCTTTCTGCTGAAAGACTTTTCCAAGAGCTGACCTAGGCGAGTGACACCCTCAAGTTTTGACTCTCTGCCCAACAGCAGATTATCCAGCTCGATCGCAGCTTGCGACGCCAGCAAGGGCAGCTCCGGATCATCAGGCTGCAATGCAACCTCTTCCGGAACGCTTGGCGCTGTGGTGGTCATGACGTTTCTCCCAGAGTAGAGTATCGCGCATGCAACAAGCACTAAAGCATAAGGCTCTGACGACGGCAAACGTCAGAAATGAAGGGATCTATCGGCATCCGTGCCTTCTAGCGCCACGTTAGGACTTACGCCGATTTGCCGCACGCTTTCACCCCGTCCGCCTCTTAGACATCGACCGCACTTCCCTCCTGCCTTGATCCAAACCGTACATCCTCGCCAACACCTTGTCAACAAAGAGTTTCAAAATCACTTCACCTCGCTCATTTTCACCGGTGCGCGGTGTTCGGCGCTGAGCATGGCGGCTTCGAGGATGCGCTGTGTTTCGTACGCGTCGGCGAAGTCGGGCAGCGGGACGACGGGCTGCTTTTTGGCCAGGACGTTCATGATGTCGGACGCCTGGTTGACAAAGCCGTGCTCGTAGCCGAGCAGGTGGGCGTCGGGCCACCAGGCGGAGACATAGGGATGGGCGGCGCCGGAGGTGCAGATGATGCGGTTCCAGCCCTGGACACGCTTCTCGGCCGTCGCATCGTAGTAGTCGAGGAAGTTCATGTCCTCGAAGCGGAAGCGCAGGGCGCCCTTCTCGCCGTGGATCTCGAAGCCGTTCTGGTTCTTGTAGCCAGTGGCGAGGCGCGAGCACTCGAAGCTGGCCACGGCGCCCTTCTTCGTGCGGGCCAGGAAGAGCACCGTGTCATCGACGTCCACTTTGCCCTTCTTCTCGCTGCCCTTGGATCCGGCCGCGATGCCGCCCGCGGAGCCGGCCGACGGGATCGTGCGCTCCTTGATGAACGTCTCGCAGATCGAACCCGCGACCTCGACGATCTCATCGCCGCTGACAAAGCGCGCCATGTCCACGATGTGGGCGTTGAGGTCGCCGTGGGCGCCGGTGCCCGAGAGCTTCTTCTGGAAGCGCCACAGCAGCGGCGTATCCGGCCCGCCCCAGTCCTGCAGGTACACAAAACGCAGGTGGAACAGCCGCCCGAGCTTGCCCTCCTTGACGAGCTGATGGGCCAGGGCGACGGCGGGCACGCGCCGGTAGTTGTACCAGACGAACGTGGGCACCTTCGCCTTTTTGGCCGCCTCGACCATTTCGCGGGCGTCGGCCAGCGTGCCGGCGATGGGCTTTTCGGTGGCGACGGGCTTTTTCGCCGCGAGGGCCTCCATGGCCGGCGGCATGTGCATGTGGTTGGGCGTCACGATGTCGACGAAGTCGATCTCCTCGTTGCGGATGACGCGCTTCCAGTCGGTGTCGGCATGCTTCCAGCCCCAGCGGTCGGCGAAGACCTGCGGGTTCTCCTGCTCCATCCCGAAGACGGTGTGCATCACGGGTTTGAGCGGCAGATCGGTGAAGAACTTGCTGACTTTGAGGTAGGCATTGCTGTGGGTGCGGCCCATGAAGCCCTGCCCGATCAACGCGACGTTGCACTCGTTGGCCATGGTGAATCGACTCCTCTGTGTGGCGGATGATGAAGTTCCGTTTCACCACGGAGACACGGGGGCACGCGGGATGCGTCGACCGGTCGGGAAGCACCATTTCCAGGAGGCCGTGCCTCAGAGCGGATGGCTTCTGGTCCGTGCCTGCGTGTCTCCGTGGTGAGCGATACGAACACCGGGAGTATGGATATATCGGGGGGGCGGGAATCCTGCAAGATGGTTCGAGGACCCAGGGGATCAGGGCGGCGGCCCCGCTCCGGCGTCAAACCCGGCGACCGAAGGCGGATTCGCGTCGACGTGCCCATCGCGTCCCGGCATGCGGCGGGCCGGTCGGAACAGACCAGGAGGCCGGGGGCCCGGTTCCGCGCGGGGCCGTCGCTGTTGATGGATTCGATACTCAGTTCGGGCGGGTGGCGGGGGCGAGGGCTTCGCGAAGGCGTTCACCCGCTTCCCTGATCTTCTGCTTGCGCAGCTCGTTCACGTCGGCCGGCAGGTCGCCTTCGCGGACGAAGAAGGCGTATTCGGTGCCGTCTTTGCCGCGGATGGTGATGGTGCCGACGAACGAATTGCTGCGGAGGGCGGCCACCGTCCGCTGGGAGATATTCTCGGCCTGGTCGGCCGACTGAGAGGTGCTCGCAGGGATCGACAGCACGTTGGTGGTGATGCGGATGCCGTCGGGATCGACGACGTAGCCCAGGCCGGTCTGGCCAGCGATGATCTCCAGCGCCTGGCGGACAGTGGCATTATCCACCGAAAGCGAGAACCGGTCGGCGGTGCCGCCGGGGATCGACGTGAGCACGCCCGGATCGAGCTTGAGCGACGTGTCCGCCTGCCGGGCGAGGTCCATCAGCACGTCCTTGAGGTTCATCTCCTGGTAGCGCAGGCTCACGCGCCGCTCGATCTGGCGCTCGATCTGCCTGGGCTTCGAGATGACCACGATGTGATCGTTCTCCGGATACCACGTCCAGCCGAAGCGGTCGGTGGCCAGGTCCAGCACCTCGGCGGCGCTGCCGGCCCCGATGCTGTCGGCCAGTTTGCGGAGCTGCTGGCGGTTGGCGGCCAGATCGTCGCTCGGCGAATCCTGGAACTGCACCTGGAGCTTGTCGAACAGTTCGCCGCTCCACGGCCGGGACTGCAGGGTCTCGAGCAGGGCCAGATCCTCCCAGCTCGCCCGCCGGGCAAGCCGCTGGAGGGGTTTGCTGGGCCGGATGATGACCTTGCCCCGCTCGACGGCGCAGGCCAGTCCGATCGGTTGGACGATGGCGGTGAGCACTTCCTTGAGCGGCTGACCATGGACGGCGGCGGTCACCCGCGTGTCGGAACCGTAGGGCAGGAAACGGACGGTGTTGGTCTCCACCTCGATCGGGATGCCCGTCTTCTCAGCGAGCTGGCGGACCGCCTCGCGGATGGGGACCTCCTTGAACTCGATGTCGGTGCTCTGGTCGAGCGCCTGGGCGATCAGATCTTCCGTATGGGCTTCGCTGGCGGCGGGAGAAGGCGGGTTCGCCGCCCCGGGCCGGTCGGCCGCCATGACGGCGGCGGCCAGTCCCACCAGCACGATGATCGCCGATCGGATGCGGCGGTCGGCAGCAGTGTTACGCGGCATGGGCACCTCTTACAGCGGCAGATCGAACGGGCTCGCGGGCGCAGCCGGCTTTCGGGCCCGCTGGGCGACATAGGTGTGCCAGGTCGGCCGGCTGCGACGCTCCTGGTCGCGGGCACTCATTTCACTGGCCAACTGATCCGACCGGACGTAATCGACCTTCAGCGGCGACGCCTGAGCGGAACCGGCCCGCGGACGATTGAACTGCACCAGCATGGTACCGCGCGGCGGTGCGGACGGCTCCTGGCGCCCGGGCACGACCTCGGTCGGAGCGGCCGGTTTCTCGACGAACGCCGGACCGGGCGTGGTCGGGGTGGTTCGGGACGCGGGGGCAGACACCCAGAACACCAGGGCCACCGCCGCCGCCGCGGCCACCGCCCCGGCCGCCCACGTCCAGAGCGGGAAGCGGATGATGCTGGGCCGACGGCTCGCGTGGACCGCGTCCATGATGTCCGCTCGAAGCCCGCCGTAATCGAGGCGGGGCTGGAGCGGCCGCTGCGCCAGCAGCAGGCCGTTGAGACGCTGCAGGCTCTCAAACTCTGCCCGAAGCTGCGGCTCCCGGGCGATGCGGGCACGAAGGGCGTCCGCTTCCGCGCCCGGCAGATCACCGTCGAGCAACTGGCTCAGGAGGAACTCATCTTGTTCGGTCATCCGGTTCATAACATCACTGGTCCGTGGTGATCGGACGGCGGCTCATCATTCAACCCGCCACGAACTCCTTTACTCCATCAACTGTTCGCCCAGCATCTCCTTCAACCGTTTTCTCGCCTGAAAAACGCTCCATTTCACCGTCTCCAGGCTGCATTTGAGCAACTCCGCGATGTCCTTCTGGGCCCATCCCTCTATGGTAAACAGAACCAGGGCCATTCGCTGCTTTTCGGGCAGCCGGGCCAGGGCGGCGTCCAGGGCCTCCTGAAGCTCCCGGCTTTCCGCGTGCCGGTCGGGGGTGAAGGCCGAAACGACCGGCTCACCCTCTCCCGTGGTCGTACCCTCCGTCCCCCGCTGCTCGTCGAGGCGGACGACCTGCGTCCGGCGGCCCCGGCGGGCGTTCAGCGAGAGGTTGCTCACGATCCTCAGGAGCCACGGGCCGAAACGGGTCGGCTCCTTCAGGCGGCTCAGCGATTTGAATGCCCGTAGAAATGCGTCCTGAACGACATCACGGGCATCGTCGCTGTTCCCGAGCAGACGGTAGGCCGTCGCGATGGCCGGCCTCTCGTAAATGCTCACGAGCCGCTCGAACGCAGCGGTCTGGCCCGCAAGCACCTGGGCCACCAGGCCGGCGTCGCGAGCGCCCGATTCCTCCGTGAACAGCGGCTCCTTGGACTGCGTCATTGGTATAGACACTGCCGCGTTGGGTTCGGTTAGAGACTGGTGGAGCGTCGCGGTGCCGGCCAGATTATGGGTCGCACCGGGTGGCTGTCAACCAAACGGGACCGATGCTATGATGGCACGGATAGCCGGGGTATGGCATACTTAGACCCTTGTCAGTGAAAAAGTTAGATACGATTGACGGTCTTCGGGCATTCCTGGCGCCGCTCCGGCGGGCCGGGCAGCAAATCGGCTTTGTGCCCACCATGGGGGCCCTCCACGAGGGCCATTATGCCCTGATTCGGACCGCCCGGGCCGAATCTGACGTGGTCGTGGTCTCGATTTTCGTGAATCCGACCCAGTTCGGGCCCAATGAGGATTTCCAGCGATACCCCCGCCCGATCGAGGCCGATCTGGCCGGTTGCGAGCGGGAACGCGTGGACGTGGTGTTCTGCCCGGACGTGGACGCCATGTACCCGCCCGGGTCGTTCACCAAAGTCCTGGTTTCGCGGCTGACGGCGGGGCTCTGCGGGCCCCACCGCCCCGGGCACTTTGACGGCGTGACCACGGTGGTGGCCAAGCTGCTGAACATCGTCCAGCCCGACGCCGCGTACTTCGGGCAGAAGGACTACCAGCAGGCGGTGATCATCCAGCGGATGGTGCGGGACCTGAACTGGCCCGTCCGCATCGTCGTATGTCCGACGGTCCGCGAGCCGGACGGCGTGGCCCTCTCGAGCCGGAACGCCTATCTGTCGCCGGCGGAGCGCGAGCAGGCCCGGTCGTTGTCGGCCGCCCTGTTCTGGGCGCGCGACCGGGTGTCGGCCGGCGAATCGGATGCCGATGCCCTGATCCGCGAGATCCGCCGGCGGATCGAGGCCGCCGGGCCGTGCCGGATTGATTATATCGAGGCGGTCGATGCCGACCATCTGACGCCCAGGGTCCGCATCGAGGGGCGATGCGTGCTGGCGCTGGCCGTGCGGATCGGTTCGACCAGACTGATCGACAATGTGCTCGTGGACGCGGCGGAGCGTCCGAAGTAGTCTGTCCCCGTTGCGGGCGAGGGATTCCACCGGCAGGGCGCCGGTGCCACACCGACGAAGGTTTTCATGCGACCGACGCTGTTTGACCTGCCGCTGATCTGGTGGACGATTCCGATCCGGGGCTACGGCCTGATGCTCATGATCGGGTTCCTGGGGGGTACGTGGTGGGCGGCGCGGCGGGCGGCCCGGGTCAAGGCCGACCCCGACGCGATCATCAACCTCGCCTTCGTCTGCCTGCTGGCCAGCGTCGTGGGGGCGCGGCTCTTTTACGTCCTGCACTACTGGGACGACCACTTCGCGGGGCGGGGGCTGTGGGCGGCGGTCAACATCACCGCGGGCGGTTTGGAGTTTTATGGTGGGTTCATCGGGGCTTTTCTGGCTGGGACGGTGTACCTGCTGGCCAGGCGGATCTCGTTCCGGCTGTACGCGGACATCGCCGCGCCCTCGATCATGTTCGGGATGGCGATGGCCCGGATCGGGTGCTTTCTGAACGGCTGCTGCTGGGGCGGGCCGTGCCCGGCGGAGTTCCCCCTCGGCGTGCGCTTCCCCTACGGGAGCTCGGCCTTCGTGCGCGAGTGGGAGGACCGTCAGATCACCGTTCCCGCGGAACTGCTCTACGTCCGGTTCAACGGCGACGCGTATCCCCTGCCCAGAGAATGGATCGACAAGGCGGTCGAGGAGCCCAGGCTGAGCGCGGCTGGCGTGCCGGAGGTGCTGACGGTGGCCCGCTCGATGCGGACCGACCCGGCCCGGCTTCAGCAGATGATCGCGATGCCCGAGCACCACTCGCGGCTGCTCCATCCGGCGCAGCTCTACTCGTCGCTCGACGGCATCCTGCTGGCCATCCTGCTGAATGCATACTTTTACCGGCGGAAGCGTCACGGCATGGTGTTCGCGCTGCTGCTGATGCTCTATCCGCTCACCCGGATCGTCGAGGAGACCATCCGGATCGACAATCCGCACGATACGGCCGGCCTGACGATCTCGCAGTTCGTGAGCCTGCTGCTGCTGGCCCTCGGAGTGGCGATGATGATCCTCATCCGGCGGGGGCCGCTGCGCTCCCCGCGGGCCGTGCCGTATGTGTCGCCGTGGGCCGCCGCGCAGCCGGCGACCGCGGCCGCCCGGAAATCGAACAGCGGAAAACGCAAGTAACATCCCCCCGCCTTGGCGGCTTCCTTCGCCCGTTCTATACTGCTCCGCACGGAAGCGGAGTCCACAATCATGCAGCCGGCCGCGCCCGGCGGGCATCCTGAAACGCTGGAGGCACCATGCGACTCACCACGACGACGAACCTGCTCGCGATCATCTCCCTTGGGGCCCTGACAAGCGCCGCCGACGCCGGCCGCAGGCTCACCTACGCCGACCTGCTCGCCCACCTGACCGACCTCGACAGGCTGCCGGTCATCGAGCCCGGCGTGGCCTGCCGGCAGTTCAGCAGCTACGACCGCCAGAGCCGCGTCGACGAAGCAACGGGAGCACTCATCGACTGGGAGGCCAACGGCGACGCGGGCAAGTACCTGCGCATCGATCCCGAAACGAAGGAAGGCGTGATGGCGGAGATGGAGGGGCCCGGGTGCATCTTCCGCATCTGGTCGGCCAATCCGCAGGGGACCATCCGCTTCTACCTCGACGGCGACACGAAACCCACGTTCGAGACGGACTTTTCCGGGCTGTTCCGCAGCCACACGCCGCCCTTCATCCCGCCCTTCGTGTGGGCCCGCGATCCGAAGAGCCACGAGTCGGCGTCGGACTGCTATCTGCCGATTCCCTTCGCCAGGAGCTGCCGCATCACCACCGTGGGGATCGATAAGAAGGGCAACCCCTATACGCCGGGGCATTACTACATCATCGACTACCGCACCTTCCCCAGGGACTGGGAGGTCGAGAGCTTCAAGCTCCCCCTGAGCGACGCAGACCGCCGGGCGCTCGACGAGGCCGGCCGGCTCTGGGCCTCGCCGCCGCTGCCCGGGGACGTGCTGCTGGGCACCAAAGAGCTGCAGCCCGGACAGAGCCACGTCCTCCTGGAGCGGTCGGGGGCAGGGGTGATCCGCGCGTTCTACGCCAAGATCCGCTCGGTGGAGAAGTGGGCCACCCGCAAGGTCCTGCTGCGGGCGTACTGGGACGGCCAGGAGCGACCGGCGATCGACTGCCCGATCGGCGACTTCTTCGGCGAGCCCAAGGACGTACCTTACCGGTCGTACCCGATGGGGATCACCGAAACCTTCAACTACTGCCGCTTTCCCATGCCGTTCCGCCAATCGGCCCGGATCGTCATTGTGAACGAGGGCAAAGAGCCGGTCCAGGTCATGGCCTCGCTGGCGGACGAGAAACGGGAGATTCCCGAGGACTGGGCCCGCTTCCACGCCCGCTACCGCCAGGAAAAAGAGTCAACGAGCTTCGACTATCCGCTGCTCGAAGCCGCGGGGACGGGCAAGCTGGTGGGCATCGCCCTGTTCCCCGACAACATTCACGGCGGCTGGTGGGGCGAGGGGGATGAAAAAGTGTGGGTGGACGGCGAGAAGTTCCCGTCGTGGTATGGCACCGGCTCGGAGGATTACTTCGGCGACGCCTGGGGCATCCAGCACTTCGTGAACCCCTCGCACGGCCACCCGCAGAAGCGCGTCGAACGGATGCAGGGGTGCTACCGCTGGCACCTGGGCGACAACATTCCCTTCTACCGCTCGATCCGCATGACCATCGAGAACTACGCCGGCCTGCCGCGGGAAAAGACCAAAAACGACTACTATTCCGTCGCGTACTGGTACCAGCTTCCCGGCGGGAGCGATTTCTTTACCGGGACGGCCGCGGCCGACCGCGTCCCCCGCGGCTACGTCGTGCCCGACGCCCTGGAGGCCGAAGACCACGTCGCGGGAGAGCAGAAGAACCTGGCCATCGTGGATGACGAGAAGCTCCCGCAGGAACTGTCGCGCGGGCGCGGCGTGAAGCTGTCCGGGCGGGCCGGCGACACGTTCACGTTCAATCTCCCCGCCGACAGCGATGACCGGTACCGCATCACGGTCCACCCGCTGCGCGGCGAGGAGGGCCATGCGTTCGAAATGCTGGCCGACGGCCGGAAGGTCGACAAGTGGGCACATCTGCGCAAGGGGGACAACCCCGTCGTGATCCGCCTGCTGGGGAAGGCGGGCGAGCCGTGCGCGGTCACGCTGGACTGCTTCCAGTTGACCGTCTTCAAGAATCTCATCACCGACTGGGTGGTGATCGGGCCGTTCGCCAGCCCGGGCGGGAAGGGGCTGGACATCGCGTATCCCCCCGAGAAGCAGGTCGATCCGAAGGCCAGGTACGCCGGACGAGATCAGGAGCAGATCGGCTGGCAGAAACTCAGCCACCCGAGCGGACGCATTCTGATGAACGACCTGCTGGACCCCAGGGACAACTGCGTGGTGTACGGGGCGTGCGTGGTCGAGCCGCCCCGCGCCGGCCGCTACACCCTGCTGCTCGGCAGCGACGATGGGGTCAAGGTGTGGATCAACGGGAAGGAAGTCTGGCGCAACCCCCAGCAGCGCTCATTGCAGCCGGACTCCGACAAGGTCGAGGTCTCGCTCGAAGCGGGGCCGAACCTCCTGCTGGTCAAGGTCCAGCAGGGCATGGGCGACGTGGGCTGGGCCGTGCGCTTCCTGGATCCCGAGGACCGGTTCACGTATTCACTGCCCAGGTAGGCGGACGGAACACCACGGGGTGTGGTAATGACTTCGGGAGCCACTGAGTAGGTCCGGCCTGCCGGGCCGGTGTAGGTCCGGCCTGCCGGGCCGGACCCGCGACGAGTGCATACCTGCCCGGACAAGCTCTTGTCCGGCAGACGGGAAGTGTTTAGCGGCGTTTTGATGGAGCCCGAAGCGCAAGCGAGGGGTTGGCGGGAAGGGTGAGCAACTGCATGAACCCCTCGCTTGCGCTTCGGGCTCTACTGCCGGTGCCTGGACGCTCAACACGTCCGGCAGACCCTTGACAACCACCTTTGTC
>CAZQEN010000284.1:0-10520 GCA_964591605.1 uncultured Planctomycetales bacterium | reverse complement strand
CGAAAACGGTCAAGACTCCGAGCCCGACGACCCCCGCCGCGCCGGCATAGGGAAAGATGCTCGCCCCCGTGAGCCAGGCGGGGCCGCGGTTGGTGATCAGCGGGCGCGTACCCAGGATCATGAAATTGCCGCCGGCGTGCAAGCCGATGGCGAGCCACAGATTGCCGGTCTGATAGAACGCTACGGAGAACATGAGGCCGAGCATGAGGTGGCCGGCGATGGTCCAGCGGCGTTTGACCCTGCGCACGTAGTGGGCGGCCGCGAAGATGAGGGTCGAGCCCGCGATCGCGAGCATCGGCCGCCCGGGCCAGGTGTGCAGGAGGTCGGCCATGACGACGCCGCGGAAGAGCATCTCTTCGACGACGGCGCCGGGAATGGCGATCGGCAGCAGGAGCAGCAGATGTCTGCGGAGGCGTCGGCGACTTTCGTGGAGCTCGACGACCATCGCGTCGGATGCGATGCAGGCGGCGAAGAGGACCGCCAGGAAGGCGACGGCCGCCGCGAAGCCGTGCGAGGCATGCAGGACGGCGCGGTGGGCCGGCAGGAGCTGGGCGTAATAGGCAACCGGGCTGTGGCCGCGGAGCAGCGGGTATCCGACGATGAGGGCGACCAGGCAGGCCTGCGTGATGACGCGTCCGCCGGTGCGGACGGCATGCGGGGCTCCCTTCGCGTCGAGGCGCCGGCGGATCGGCAGGCCGTGGAGGGCCAGCAGAGCGCTCTGGCCGATCCACATCACGACCGGCACGAGGGCCAGCAAAAGGAGCGCGATCATGGCCGGACCTCTCCGGGGGCGAGCGGCATCTGGGCCTGATCGTCGACCAGCGGCTGCGTGTAGCGGGGGTCGCCGTGGAAGGCGCGCGTCCAGCTCCGGTCACCCCAGAAGAACCAGAGCTCGGGCTGGGCACGGACGAACGCTTCGAACTGGTCGGCCCAGGCCTGCATGACTTCCCGGAGCGCGGCGGCGCGCCCGCCCTCGGACCGTTTGAGCGTGCGGATCTGCAGGGGCTCGGTGGCGTAGATGTGGTGCGTATGGCCTACCAGCCGGCCGAACATCGGGACGAACGGCACGCCGGCGAGCATGGCGATGGAGGCGGGGCCGCTGGGCAGATAGACGCGCCGCCCCAGGAGGCGGACGGGGACGCCGCGGTCAGATTTCTGGGCCAGATCGGGGGTGAGCACGAGTGCCCGGCCGCCGCGCACGGTTTCGACGCAGGCCATGGCCCGCCGCGTGGGGTCGGTCATCATCGGAGGCTCCCGGATCACCTCGAGGCCGGCCCCGCGGGCCCACTGGTCCTTAATCGCCTGGTTGCGCGCATCTTTGGACCAGCGCTGATAGTCGCAGACGGGGACGATCTGGTTCAATCGCACCATGGTGAGCGGGTAGTTGCAGACGTGCGGGGCGGCGATGACGAGGCCGCCGGAGCTGCGGAGCAAAGACGCGAGATCGAGGGCCGATGATTCGGCGTGGATCTCCTGTTCGGCGAGTCGCCGGGAGGCGGCGGGGTTGGAGACGTTCGCGATGATACGCAGGGCGTTGGAGAGGTGACGGCCGACCTGAGCGAAATAGGCGGAGAGCACGCGCGGATGGTAGAGGCCGGCGCTGCGCAGGTTCTCCTCGACCATGCGGCCGAGGATGGGCAGATGCCGGCCGGAACTGCCGATCACGCGCTCCGCGGCGCGCAGGGCGCCATCCGGGAGCCGGGGCGCCATGGTGGCGGCCGCGTAGCTCATCTGCTGGGCCAGTCGTTTGCGCAGGGGTCGCAACATGCCCTCGAACTCCTCCCGCGGGGGCATGATACGAGGCCCCGCGCAGACCGGCCAGCAGACCCTGGCGTGCTTGACGTTGTTCCGAAGCGGCCGCTATGGTCCGGAAGGCTGTCGCGACGGATGCGGAGCGAAGCTGCGGCGGGCGGAGAGCCTCCTCCTGCGGCGGCGAGGAGTGTTCCAGTGCATTGATTCCGCGGCGAAGGGATTGTCGCGGCAGCCGGAAGAGAGCGGGAACCATGGCGAGCGAAGAGCAGGTGCTGGTCGTCCCACGAGAGGTGTTTGACCGCCTTGGCAGCTTCCAGGGAATCGCCGGCGAAACGGGGCGTTATCTGGACGCGTTCTTTTCACCGGGCACGCTCCGTTTCATGCCCCGGACCCCGGCGGAAACGGACCCTTCCTTCAAGCAGATCATTCCCTACGTGATCATGGCCCATGAGGGGAGATACTTTTCCTATGTCCGGGGCAAGCGGGCCGGCGAGAAGCGGCTCGTCGGCAACCGGTCGATCGGGATCGGCGGGCACATCAACCCGGTCGACGACATGCCTCTTTTCAGCAGCGGTTACCGGGATGCGTACCTGGCGGCGGTCGAGCGCGAGGTGGCCGAAGAGGTGATCGTCGAGGCCGCGCACACTGACCGGATCATCGGACTTCTGAACGATGATTCGAGCGAGGTCGGGCAGGTGCACCTGGGCATCGTTCATGTCTGGGAGCTGGATTCCCCGCAGGTCCGCAAGCGCGAGCAGGTGATCACGCAGCAGGGCTTCATGAGCGTCGCGGAATTGAAGGCGGTGAAAAACACGCTTGAATCGTGGTCGAGCCTTTGTCTGGATCATCTCGAAGCGCTCGCCGGCGCGGGCAGACGGAGCGGGTGAGAGCGGTCGAAGATGCGCTGCGAGGGCGTCTGTATCCCGGACGCGCAGGATCGCGCTTTTCGGGCAGGAATTGCCGTCGAATCGAAGGCGCAGCAGAATCTCCCGCAGAGGCGCCAAGACCGCAGAGGGAGAGGCCGCGTTTCCATGCTCAGATGACGAATTTCAAATCTCTGCGTCGCTGCGTGAGCTTCTCACGCTGTGCGGCGAGTAGCACCTTTACCGTGCCCACCGGGATGACCCGCATCGTCACGGACACACGACGGCCAACGCGGCTCGCTCGCTGGACGGCCGGGCGCAGCGCCGGACGGACCTCTTCCGCCTGTTTATGCGGACCGCGGTCGGCCGCGCTGCGAAACCGTCCCGGCCGTCCCCGCGCGAACTTCCGGCCAGCTTAAGGAGTATGAAGAGTGCGTGCCGTCGATGAGGCCGATCGCCCCGGCCCCGCCGGCGGTCAGCCCGGGCAACGTCCGAGATCCGCACCGGGCGGTTCGCCCATAAAACCGCCTGTTTCCGCCATCGGCGCGATCTGCCGCGCCGATCAGCACTGCCGCGTAAAAATTCCCGCCTTTCATTTGCCTGCCGGCCCTTTTGTTTTTTATGTTTGGGGTGCCTTTGAACGATCCGGTTAATGCTGGCTCGTCCGGGGCGACAGTGAGCGTCTTGACGGGCAGCGCTCGACAAGCCTGCCGGAAAGAGGCGCAGGTCCAAGAGGGCTATAACCAGCAGACGGACCTGAGGCGGGATCCCGATGTTCGTCGGGAATCCTCTTACCAGAGGATCTCGCCACTTCACGGCATTGAAAAGTTGCTCGGCCGACGGACGGCCGGGGGAGAAGCGTCGGACGAGTGAACTGACGCAGGTTTGAGCCTGGTCCGCCGGAGCGGAATGCCGGGGCAGGCAGGTTTGCTTCCGCCATGCGGGAGCGCAGGAAAAGGAGAAACGCATGCAGGCACTGATCAATCGAGCCAAGTCCTTCCTGAAGAGCGAGGATGGCCCGACCGCGACGGAATACGCGGTCATGCTCGCCCTGATCATCGTGGTCGCTCTGACCGCGATCCAGACGCTCGGCACGAGCGTCACGGGCACGTTCACGGATGTGAACACGGCCATCACCGGCTGATTCACGTCGCGTAGACGCAGGAATTCGCGGACAAACACGGGAAGGGCGCCCGTCCGACACCGGACGGGCGCCTCTGCCCTTACCGCGAAGAATGCCCGAAACGCACACTCTCAGCAGGACGCCGTCGGCTTCGGGCCGGCGTTTCTCGCGGGCAGGACGCCCGTGCTCGGAAAAAGTTGAAAGGGAATCGAGCAGTTTCTGCCGGTCCCCGCGAGTCACAGGGGGGACGTCCCCGTGAGAGGTAGCGTCGGGAAGAGCCCGGCGGCTTGCTCCGCGGCGCCGGCATGAGGTGGAGAGGGCTATGCCGTCAAGTTTCTGGCTGACTACCTGCCTGGTCATGGTGCCGGGGATCGTCTGGGCATCGTGGATCGATTACAAGCAGCGTAAAGTTCCCAACTGGCTCAATGGCGCCATCGCCGCCTGCGGCCTGGCCGCCCAGGCCTGGCACTTCGGATGGAACGGCATCGCCGTCGGCCTGCTCGGCCTGGCCGTCGGTTTCGCCGTGCTCATCGTCCCGTGGCTCATGCACGGCATGGGCGCCGGGGACGTCAAGCTGATGATGGCCATCGGCGTGTGGCTGGGGCCGTGGTACACCCTTCTGTCGTTCTGCGTCGGCGTGGTCGTGGGCGGGATCATCGCCGGCATCATGATCCTGAGCACCGGCCGGTTCTGGAACGCCTACGCCAATCTGTGCACCATCCGCGCGAAGATCTCCAGCACCAGCACGATCTTCAGCGAGTTCGGCTCGGCCAAGAGCTTCGGCAATACGTCGCAACTGCTGCCCTACGGGGTGCCGCTCACCATCGGGACCCTGATGATCTTCTTCGGTCCCAGCGCGTGGGGCGGACTGTTCTAGGCAAAAGGAGAGGGCCCCATGGACGTGAGAGATAGATTCAGGTTGCGGCCGGCAGGCGGGCATCGCCGCCGCCGAGGCGCCGCGGTCGTCGAGATGGCCGTGGTCACCCCGCTGCTCCTGCTGATGATCTTCGGGATCATGGAGTTCGGGTGGCTGCTGATGCTGCGCGAATCGCTCACCAACGCGGTCCGCGAATCGGCCCGGGTCCGCGTCCTGCGCGGGAGCACCGACGCCGACGCCCGCGCCCGCTTCACCACGGCGGTTTCGGGCACCAACCTGAACGTGACCTCCGACCAGTTGACCATCACGTCGGCCACGCAGACGAACGGCGACGTGATCTGGACGGTGACGGCCACCGTGCCCCGATCGCAGTTATCGCTCTTTGGCCTCTCGAACACGCTGCAGAGGCTCATGCAGTTCTTCAACCCGAGCGCCGGCATGGCCAACACGAACATCGTGACGAGCTGTTCCATGCGTCAGGAGGGTTAGCCTTCTGGACACCGGTGGGTCTGGAGGAGTGGGCGGCGTGCGTGCCGGCCGCGGGGTTCGCCCCCGGTCCGAGCGTCCGCCGCCCCGGTCTTGTGGCCGGCGGCGCCCGGCGGGGCGATGCCCGGATCAGGTGGAGCTCCGTCCCGCGGGGCGCAGCGGGCGCACGACCCGCCGCCAGGCAAGTTCCCGCGCTGCGGACGAAAGACGGTAACGAGGGGTCGTTTTGCATCCGATGTAGGTAGGACGGAATTCTGGTGCTTCCGGGGGGGAAGAGAGTCCGGAAAGCAATGGTTGAAGGGGGGTCCGACGGACGGGCCGGGCCCATACCTGAATGCGGATTCGCGAGGAGGCACGGCGGAGTGATCTGACTCGGGGGATACCTGGCGTTCCCCCTCCGTGCTTCGCAGAACGCCATCCGCCATTCTGAGACAAGGAGCATCCCATGAAGGGAAAGGCGATCATCCCGCTGGTTCTGGGCCTGGGCATCGGCATCTTCGCCATCAAGATGTTTTTCAACGTCTTGAACAAAGCGAAGGGCTCGACCGGCGAGACCGTGCAGGTCGTGCGGGCCAAGATCGACATCATGCCGACTCTCGAGATCACCGAGCAGATGGTCGAAATGGCCGGCGTGCCGGAATCCCTCTGCCCCAAGCTGGCGGCCCGTGATATCAAGGAGGTCGTCGGCCGGGTGACCGCCAACTCCATTCCGCAGGGCTGCCCGATCGTTGCATCGCTCCTGGCGCCCAAAGGCACCCTCCCCGGTATGGCCGCCCGCATCAGGGACGGCTATCGGGCCGTCGCCGTCAAGGTCGATGAGAGCGTGGGTGTCGCCGGCTGGCTCAAGCCAGGCAGCCGGGTGGACGTCGTGGCCGTCATGACCGGAAAAGGCGGAGCTGGCAACGAGATCGTCAGCAGCGTGATTCTGCAGGACGTTGGCGTTCTCGCCGTCGGACAGGAAATCGGCAATAATGGCGAGACCGGGGCGGCGGTGACCAAGTCTGTCACCCTCGAAGTCGCCCCTGACGATGTTCCCAAACTGCACCTGGCGGCCACCAAAGGCACCATCCGCCTGGCCATGCGAAATCAGGCCGATGACAATCCGCTTCGTGCCGCCTCTGCGTCCGATAAAGATATCGTCGGTCTCAGTACTTCTACGGGGCGCAACGTCGCCAAACCATCATTTCTTGAGAATATCTTCGGCAAACTTCCCAAGATGCAGGCCAAAGCGACCGATAAACGGGTCGTGGCAACCAAGCCCGCGGCCGAAGTCAAGCAGGCTCCCGTCGCACGGCGCAAACCGGGATGGGTGGTCGAGATCGTGAGCGGCGGCCAGTTGATCGATTGGTGCTTCACCGGCTCGGATAAGAGCGCCAAATCGATGGGCCTGGGTTGCACGGCCGGCCTGGACCCCACCGAGCCTCAGACGCAGGAAAAGCCGGCCGGCAAAGCCGTGGAGACTGCTCCTCCAGCGGAGCCCAAACGCCAGGAAATCCAGGCGGAATCAGTCTCCACGAATTAGTGCTCAAGATCGGACCGCGGCGACGTACTGCCGCGTGAAAGGGATCAGACCCCAGTCCCCAGAGTCGATAAAGACGGAGCGATACGATGGCGACACGGACGATCGCGAAAAGCTCGGGCGTTTTTTCACCCCTCCATCACCACAAGCTCGCGGGGTTCACGGCGGCAACGGCTGCCGTGGCCCTGCTGTGCTTCGCGCGGCTCGGCACCGCTCAGCCCGCGGCACCCAGCGGATCAGGCAGCCAGTTGATCACGCTGTCTGAGGGCGAAAGCCGGATCATTGAGACACCGGCACCGGTGGCAAAGGCCATCGCGAATGATCCGGCCGGGCAGATCATCCTGCCTCAGATGGCCGCGCCGGATGCGACGGCGCCCATGAAAGCGCTCAAGCCGGATTCGGCGCCCACGAGCGTGGTTGCACGGGCACAATTGCTCTCGCCGCGACAGGTGGTCATCACCGGTATCCATGTGGGGGCTACACAGTTCATCTTCATGGATGACCAGGATCGCCCAACGGTGTACGACGTCGTCGTACAAATCAACGTCACACAGCTCAAGGCGCTCCTGGCCAACGCCGCACCCGGTGCGACGATCGACATTCGGGTCATCCGCGACTCGCTGATCTTGAGCGGAAAGGTCACCGACGTCGACACGGCGAAGAAGGTGGAGCAGCTCGCCCGGATGATCACGCCGAATGTCCAGAACCAACTGATGGTCGCGGGCGAGCAGCAGGTGCTGCTCCGCTGTACGGTGGCCGAGGTCAGCAAGGAAGGTCTGCGCCAGCTCGGCGTCAACGGCTGGCTCGGCGGCGGGAACTTCCACGATGTCTTTGCCGTGAATCAGATTGGGGCGATCAATCCCTCCAATATTGGAGCGGCAGCCTTCGGACCGGTCGGCGGCGTCAACGCGCCCAATATTCCGTTCGCCACAGATCAGAACGGAATTGTCCTCACGGAGCGAGCCACATTCAGTCTGGGCTTCCCGCGCCTGCAGATGCAGCTCTTCTTCCAGGCCCTGCGGCGCAATTCGCTGCTCAAGATTCTGGCCGAGCCCAATCTCGTGGCCCTCAACGGGCAGGTGGCCACCTTCGTCGCGGGCGGTGAATTCCCCGTCCCGATTCCCCAGGGTATCGGCGGCGCGGTCACCGTCGAGTTCAAGGAATTCGGTATCCGCCTCAAGTTCCAGCCCACCGTGATTGGTCAGCAGATGATCCGGCTCAAGGTGACGCCCGAGGTCAGCGAGCTCGACTACACGAACGCGGTGGAATTGCAGGGCTTCCGGGTCCCCGCGCTCACCAAGCGAAGCGCTGAGACGACGCTCGAGCTGGCCAGCGGTACCACGGTGGCCATGGCCGGCCTGCTGAGCGAACAGGTGCGGGCGGCTTCGAGCAAGATTCCCGCCCTGGGTGATGTGCCTGTTCTGGGCGCGCTCTTCAGCTCGAACGAATACCGCAAGAACATCACCGAGCTGGTCATTCTGGTGACTCCGGAACTGGCCACCGGCATGAATCCCGACCAGGTGGCGGCCGTCCCCGGCCAGCTCATGACCACGCCGAACGATTGGCAGCTTTTCGGACTGGGCATGCTGGAAGGCGAGCCGGCGGTCGACTGCAGCGAGCCGGATGACGCCCTCGACACCTCGCCGGCGCCCCAGTACCGCAAGTTCTCGGCATCGCCGCACCAGATGACCCTCCACGGTCCGTGGGGTCCGGCGGAAGCCAGCGAGGTCAAGGTCGAGTAGCCGACCTCTCCACGATCCACACAGCGAAAGCCCCGGTCACGGTTTATCCGGCCGGGGCTTTTTCTTTTCGGACGATCTCAGACCGCGCGCACTGCCGTCTCGCTTCTGCGGCGATGCGACCTCACGTCTGGCGGTGATCATCGCCCTCATTGCGGGACCGCAGGAAAACTCTGTACTTCAACGAGAATCCCCCCGTCCGCCGTGGAAGAATGACTCGTATCCAGACACCCGCAAGGGCCTGGAGGATGGTTCGCCGGGGACAGGAACGGGGGAAAGATGAGGGTCCAACACAAGACAACGGATCATCGCTGTGTACCTCGCAGACGGGGAGCGGTCGCCGTGCAGGTGGCCGTCGGCATGACGGTGCTCATGGGCTTCATGGCGCTGGCGATCGATGTTGGCGTCATGTACAACGTGAAGGCCGAGCTGCAGCGGACGGCGGATGCCGCCGCCCTCGCCGCGGTCGCGGAGCTGGGTGACCGGACGGGCGATCCCCTGGCTCGGGCCCGCGCCGTCGGCAGAGAATACGCAGGTCTTAATGTGGCTCTTGGGGAGGGCGTCGGCCTGGCCGACGAGGACTTCGTTTTTGGCAACGCGTTCCTCGATAACGACACCAACCGATTCGTCTTCCAGCCAACCACCACGAGACCGAACGCGATTCGGGTTCGCGCCCGCCGCACCCGGAATTCCCCAAGTGGTCCGATGCCGCTGTTTTTCGCCCGCGTGCTCGGCTTCACCGAGACCGATATCTCGGCGCAGGCGACTGCCATTCTGAATCCGCGCGATATTGCCTTTGTGCTTGACCTCTCGGCTTCGCACACGTTCGACAGCAAGCTGATGCACTACAAGCTCACGAACGTGGGCGGTGCGATGAAGGGCGTGTGGCAGACCCTGTGGGACAGCAACCATGGCCCGGCACCGGTCTCTAACGGCAGCGACGCGGGCCCCACCCTCGGCAACATGATGACCTGGGGCACCGATGTGGTCGATGCTGGATGGGATTACGTCAACGATCCGGGCCTTACCCGCCTGCCGCGCGGAGCCACCTGGAATCTGCCTTCGTCATTGGCCAGCCAGAGCCTCGCAGCATGGTGGGCGACGCAGAGCAGCACCGTGCAGGGCTCAACCCCGACCGCGTACACTTCCGCTGAGATGGCGGTGATCAACGCCGCGGGCGGGGCCGGGTCTGAGACCAGCGCGAGCAGTTCCTCGGAACGGGCGAACTACCGACGGCGCGTGCTCGTGGCTCTCGGCATCTATCGCTGGAAAAGCGGGAAGGCCGGCGGCCAGCCGGGCGGCAATGGCGACAACCGCATCGACGCCAACGAGGTGGTCGAGATCGTCCCTTATCCCTCCGCCGACAGCAATCCGGCCACTCACAGCAAGCAGGTCGGCGGCACCTGGGACGAGTTCGTGGATTATGTCGCCAACACGAGCAGGAGCGACAGCCTCACGGGCAACACAGACCTGAGCTATCGCTTTCTGCAGTACGACCCACAGGACTCGTGCTACGGTGATCCGAACCTGCGCTCGCGGTTCGGGCTCAAGACGTTCATCGACTTCATCCAGGATCGCCACCCGAGCCAGGCCGAGTCACCGGGCCTCAAGTATTCTCCCCAGCAGCCGATGCGGGCCGTCGCCGACGCCGTGCAGGCTTCCATCGACGTGATCAAGGGGCTGGGCGGCAACGATCTCGTGGGGTTGGTTGCGTACAGCACCGTGGGATACGGGCCGGATGATCAGCCTGCCCACCTCTCGTGGCTGACCAGCGACTTCGACCTTGTGCGGGGCAAGATGGGCGAGCTGCAGGCGGGAATGTGGACGAGCAACACGAACATCGCACAGGGCCTCGACAGAGCACGGGAGGTACTGGCCAAGAACGCGACCAATTCCCGCGGGAACGCGGTCAAGATCATCGTTCTCCTCACCGACGGAAACGCGAACCAGACGCGCGGCAATCCGACCGTGTACGACGAGGCCAAGGCGAGCGCCGACACGCTGGCCGCGGCCACGGACGCTCACAAGGATGGTTGTCGCATTTACACCGTGTCGGTGGGAGCGGATGCGGATGTTGACCTGATGAAAAAGGTAGCCGACATCGGCGAAGGCGAGGCTTTCTTTGCTCAGGGTGACATACCCACCTACCAGAAGCAACTGC
>CAZQEN010000283.1:3894-10556 GCA_964591605.1 uncultured Planctomycetales bacterium | reverse complement strand
CGTGGCCCTGATGACCGAAGCGCTCCAGTTGACGAGCGAGGCGAAGGTTCTCGAGATCGGCACCGGCTCGGGCTATCAGGCGGCGGTGCTGGCGCACTTCACGCCGCACGTATATACGATCGAAATCGTGGAGCCGCTCGCCCGGCGGGCGCAGGGGGTTCTGCGCGAACAGGGATATGAGGAAGTGCACACGCGGACGGGCGACGGCTACCGCGGCTTGCCGGAGGCCGCGCCGTTCGATGCGATCATCGTGACGTGCGCGGTGGACCAGGTGCCCACCCCGCTGTGGGAGCAGCTCCGGCCGGGCGGACGGATCGTCATCCCGCTGGGTCCGGCCGCAGCCATTCAGGAGCTCGCGGTGGTGCACAAGACGCCCGACGGCCGGCGCGAGGTGAAAACCATCACGCTGGTGCGGTTCGTGCCCATGACGGGCGAGCCGCAGCGCCAATGAGGCCCGCGGGGGCGCGGGGAGAGCGGTGGAGGTTCGAGGGGTTGGCGCGGAGAAACCCTCGCTGGCGCTTCGGGCTCTATTGGGGGCGGACGTTCAAGATGCACCGGCGGGACGCCGCTGCCAGGGCCTTTTTCGCTGCTCACAGCGTGATCGTCTGGTTTTCCCGGTCGAAGCGGGCCACTTTGCCGGCGCGCCACCCCTGGAACGCCATCTGCATCGGTGTCTGCACCCACAGGGCCAGCGCGGCATTTGCCGCGACCGGCTGGCGCGTGCGGCAGGCGGACAGGAAATCCTCCCAGTAGCGCACGGTGTCTTCCCCCTGCTCGACCGGGAAGGTCTGCTCGGTTTTTTTCGAGCCGCGGGTGGGTGTGAACACGATCTCTTTGGGGCGGAACGTGAGGGTGCCGTCCCAGCCGCGAATGATCGGACTGCGGCCGGGGGAGCCGTGCTCGCTCGTGCCGAAGAAGTCATTGCCCTGCGTGCCCAGGACGGCGACGGTGGTCTTCTCGGGGTACTCGATCAGGACGTTCATCGTGTCGGGCACCTCGCGCTCCTGGTAGCGGTGCTTGCCCCCCGTGCCCACGACGCTGGCGGGGAACTTGAGGCCGAGCATGTAAAGCACGGGCGTCAGCGAGTGCGGATACAGGTCGGTGGCCGGCCCGCCTGAGTAGTCCTCGTACATCCGCCAGCGGAAGAAGCGGCTCACGTCGAAATCGCGCCGGGGGGCATCGCCGAGGAACGCTTCCCAGTTGAGATCGGGGCCGGGTTTGGCTTTGACATCGTCGATGGGCATGCCGCGCTCGCCCCAGTCGCCGACGCGGAAGTAGCCGCACTCGGCGTGGATGGGCTGGCCGATGAGGCCGTCGGCGATCAGCTTGCGGGCCTGGTGCCAGGATTGGTCGGACATGCCCTGGGTGCCGACCTGGAAAATGCGGCCGGAGCGCTCGACCTCCGCCGCCATCCGCCGCGTGAGCTCGAATTGCCGCCAGTGGGTGACCGGCTTCTCACAGTACACATCTTTTCCCGCCCGCACGGCGTCGATCACCTGGTAGCCGTGAATGTGATCCGGCGTGGCGATGGCCACCACATCGACGTTCGGATCGGCGAGCAGCTCCCGATGGTCCATGTAGGCCCTGGCGTTGCGGGCCTTCGCCGCCTTGTCGAGCCGCGGCCGGTACACGTCGCAGACGGCCGTCACCTCCACCTTGCCGCCCGTACTCTTGATCTTCTCGATGTGGTCCAGGTGATTGTTCCCCCGCCCGCCGCAGCCGATCAGGCCGACCCCGATCCGGTCGTTGGCGCCGAGCGTGCGTGCGGATGCGGTCGCGGCCGGCCGGGCCAGCCCGCTCAGGGCCGCAGCCGCTCCGGCCATCTGGACGAACTGTCGTCGGCTGGTGTCCGTGCGTTGCCGAGGGCTCTTCATCTTCAAATCTCCTTGGGCGTTGAAGGGAAACGTCAGAAGCGATCTGGAACACGGCGCGAATTGCGCCGACGAGCGATCAGAACCGCGCCCGCCACCAGGAGGAAGGCGCTGAGGGGCTCGGGCGTCACCCAGATACTCGTCGAGCCGAGCTCTGAGGGGCTGGGCCCTCCTCCGCCGGCGAGAATCAGCTCGGTTTGGAGGCCCGCACCCGGGTTCGACAGAACCAGCGGGTACAGACCGGGTTCCGCTTCGACCGCACTGATCACCAGGACGGCCAGGATGCCGCTCGCGACTCGAACGATCGGCGTGCTGTTCACGTCCCCGAGCACATACAGAGGCGAAATGATCGGCGGCACCACCGGGGCGATCGCCGGGAACACGTGGTTGTCTGAGCCGATGATGAGATCCGTGAAGCGCGGGAAAGGCGGAGCGGTGTCTGAGCCGCCCAGGTCCGCACCCCCGTCCCCGAGTTGGGCGAAGACGATCGCACCGGAGATGAGCTCGCTTCCGGCGACAACGATGGGGACCTCGATCGAGCCGCCCGGCGACACCGGGTAGAGCGACTGGGAGAAGTCGACGATGGCCGCCCGCCCGGCGTGGGATGCCGTCAGAGCGATGACGAGTGCAATGCAGGCCCGTCTCGGCATGGCATCACCTCCTGCGGAGCACAAATGGCGCGTGCTTCTCTTGTCAGGGGCACACCCTGGCAGAATCCCTGCTTCATCAGCGGGTCACCCGACGCCGAGGAGGGTGGTGACAGACAAGCGACGGCGCCGAGGAACGTCACGAAGATCAGTTCGCCCCCGATTATACCCGAAAAGCGATCGAATGGGTCGAGTTCGACGCTCAGGCGTCGCGGAGGGGGTGCATCCGAAACACAGGGGCGTGTCTCCCGGGTGGCATGGGTCCCGATGTTGATCGGGATACTCGCTGCCCGTGCGAGTGAGTCACCGGCAATCTGTATCGGCGATTGCGGATGCAGACTGCCACCTGTCTGCCACTGAATTCTGGATGCACCCTCGCGGCGGGAGGAAGTCCACAACACAATCCGTGGGCGGCGGCCCCCGCCGTCCGCCCAGGGTGTCACTCTCCCTCGCGGCCCTGAGCGGCTGGCGTTCGGGTTGGCCCAAGAGGATAATGTGGAGTTGTCATGCCGATTCCGCCCTTCACAGACGAAGGATTACTCCCACCCGGGATTCATCTGGCAAGTGACGAGGAACTCCTGCACCGGCTGGGTGGACCCTCCGCGTAGCGATGGGCGATCACAGAATCGCCTGGTTGGGCGGTGGCTGCGGCGAGGCGAGCAGGAATCACCCGATTTATGGTCGATGGTAGTTTCGTCGACGACAAGGCGGAACCCAGCGACGCAGACTGCATGCTGCTGTGTGGCAGAGATTACCCAGTCGATTCTGCCGCAGCGGAAGAGATCGAAGAGGGGTTCCCCTACGTCGAACTCCTGCTTTTTGAACTGGAGGAAGATCTTGAAGCGTTCCTGCAGCTACAATTTGCCGTCGATCGTTTCGGACGACGCCGGGGTGTCGTGGAGATCCAGTTATGAGTATCGGCAGCCAGCGTGAATATCGCTTGACGCAGTCAAAACTCACCGGCGTTCAGGAGATGATCGCCAAAGTGAAGAGCCGGCCATCCAGTTCCCCGGCGGTCCGCGCCGCGTCGCTGCGACCGTTGGATGCATCTGCAACCAACTGATTGAGGAGCTTGTCGAATACGAAATCTCCCAGGGAATCACCCCATTGACCAGCCAGAAATGTCGGAAGCCCATTTTGCCGGGCACGTGAAGCATTTCTCAGGATCCGACGAGCCGTGCATGGTTGCCCGGGGCTGCGACCTCATGGGGATTTCAACGCATGGCTGACCGGTGAGTCGACTGTTCCCCCTTTGCGCCACTCCGACCGTGAACCGCCGCCCTTAAGACGCCGGAGCCTCGTTTTTCGCTGGCCATCTTTGAACCGGAGCACACCACCACCCGCGGGGCCCTGAGCGGGGGCAGGAATTGCAGTCCGCAGGCATCGCCGCGTCCACTCCCCGGCGGGCGCAGGGCTTGAATGAGGGGTCTGGCCGGAAGGGCGTGCCACCGCGCGAACCCCTCGCTCGCGCTTCGGGCTCCAGGGCCTCTTTCGGTGACACGGTTTCGGTTGTCTGCGCTAGGCCCGGCCTTCAGGCCGGGTTCGGGGCGTCCCGTCGGCCTCGAGCCCGCTTCCAGCGGGCTTCTCTTCCTGCTTCAGCGCCGGCCTGTGGCGTAGGCCGGGACGAGAATGCCGGCGAACCAGCATCGGCAATTCGATGCCGCCCGGTGACCCGGCATGAATGCCGGGCCTAGCGCGACCCAGGGCGAAACTCTCATACCGAAAACGGCACCAGGGCTGGGGCCTGGACGCGGAACACGTACCCCCGATGGGATGGGGCACCCTTTTCAGACATGCGGTCGGGCCGAGGCCCGCGATCATCGTATGGTGCTCCGCCCGGGCATTTGGGCGCGATAAAACGCTCAAATGGGCGGTTTTTTCTTGACTGCGGCCGGATCTGCGCTGATTATATTATTGTCACTTCAAGAGTGGGTTGGCGGACCGGAATATATGGGAAAAGCACAGCTTGCGGCGTGCGCGCCGCGCAGTCACACGGGTGGGGATGAGAGTGTACTGGTGGGGGCGTCGCCCGGAATGGCGGAGCTGAAGGTCCGCATTCAGGCGGTGAGCCGGCGCGACCACACGGTTCTCATTCACGGCGAATCCGGCAGCGGCAAGGAGATGGTGGCGCGGGCGGTGCATGCGGCCAGCCCGCGGGCGGCCGGGCCGTTTGTGGCCGTCGACTGCACGACCCTGCGCGACACCCTCTTCGAGTCGCAGCTCTTTGGCCACATGCGCGGCGCGTTCACCGGCGCCGAGCAGCCGACGCTCGGTTTCTTCCGGGCGGCCGACGGTGGAACGCTCTTCCTCGACGAGATCGGCGAACTGCCGCTGCACATCCAGGCCAAGCTGCTGCGCTGCATTCAGGAAGGCGCGGTCGTGCCGCTGGGCAGCGTCGAGCCGATTCCCGTCGACGTGCGCATCGTCGCCGCCACGCACCGCGACCTTCAGAAAATGGTGCGGGCGGGCACGTTTCGCGAGGATCTCTATTACCGCTTGAACGTCGTGCGCCTGGCGGTGCCGCCGCTGCGTGCCCGGCGCGACGACATCCTTCCGCTGGCCCGCTGGTTCCTCGAGCAGCAGGCCGCGCTCTACCAGGAGCCGGTGCGCGTGCTGTCCGATGAGGCGGCCGCGATGTTCGAGGCCTACGACTGGCCGGGCAACGTGCGGGAGCTGGCCAACGCCATCGAGCACGCCTGCGCGTTCTGCGACGGCTCGCTCATCCGCCGCATGGATCTGCCCGAAGCGGTTCAAATCGCCGCCTGCCCGGCCGATTCCTTCGGCGGCGATCAGGTCCTGACCCTCGAGGCGGCCGAACGCCTGGCCATCACGCGGGCCCTGCGCGCCGCGAAGGGCAACCGCGCCAGGGCCGCCCAGCTTCTCCAGATCGAGCGCCACCGCCTCTACCGCAAGATCCGCCGTTACCAGCTCGAACACCGGCCCGATTCGATCGCCATGTAACCTGCGCTGCTCCGCTACGCGCACCCCGCCATATCGGCTCTCCGCAAGGCTGGCCGGTCGTCACGTCGATCCCCCGTAGTGGCCGCCCGTGGAAGTCGTGCGCTCTCACCGGCACGCTGCGAGACTGCATTCTCGCACCCGCGGCGAATCCTTTCCCGCGAGGGGCGGCCTGGCGGGGGTGGGGTGGTACGAAACGTTCCTCGGGTGCAAAACGTACCTTGCCGTCGTAAGTCGTGCGGGCACCGCGGCCCGCGCGCAGCGGGCCGGCCGGGGGGAATAAAACGTACCCATCGGGCGGGCCGAACTTCGGCCGGCGCCCCCGATGCGCATGTCATACAACTTGTTGGCGCCAAAGAACTTGCAGGATTCTCCCCCCGGCGGCAAACGCCTGGCACGCCGGCTGCTTATACGCCTCACGCATCGATGGAGTGGCGATGCATGAGAAGTGAATGATGGTCCACAACCAGGAACAGATCGGTGTGGTGGTGGTGATGGAGAACACGATGGTGTCCGGGCTGGCGAAGCTGGCCCAGCGGCACCGATGGACGGTGATCCACCTGCCCACCGCCACGAGGGTCATGAAGACCCTGGGACGACAGAGGGTCGATATCGCGATGGTTCACATCGCGGTGGAGCTGCAGCAGACGGCCAGACTGATCCGCTGGCTGCGGATGACCCGCCAGGACGTTCTGGTGGTTGCGGTGGCCTCGGCCCACAGCGACGAAGTGGAGCAGTTGGTCCGGCACGCCGGGGCGCATTGTTACCTGCCCCAGACCGACGAGGTCTCGCTGGAGCGGGCGATCGTCCAGATCCTTCAGCAGGCGGCGGGTGGGCCAGGTTTAAGACAATTGAACGACGCGCACAGCCGATCCCGGCATCGCGACGCCTCCGGCAACGCGGTCGCCCGGCAGGGTGCGTGAGACAGGTTTTCCTCTCCCGGAGCTGGGTTGCGTGGGCCGGCCAGTGATTTGCAGGCCAGGTAGCCCGGTTCGACCGTAACGGGCCCGACACATGGATCGGGCTCTGAAGATATGCAGATGGCGGAGTTGGCCACGGGCTGGAAGCCCGCGGGACAGATCATGGGCTGGAAGCCCATGCCACGGTTGAAAGCCGAGCCACACCGCCCCACACCCGGAAGGGTGCGGATGAGCAGAGGACTCTTTCCTCCCTCCCAGAGCTGGGT
>CAZQEN010000283.1:0-3794 GCA_964591605.1 uncultured Planctomycetales bacterium | reverse complement strand
CCGACCGGTAGCCCGGTTCGACACTCACGGGCCCGACAAACGGATCGGGCTCTGAAGATATGCAGATGGCGGAGTTGGCCACGGGCTGGAAGCTCGCGGGACGGATCATGGGCTGGAAGCCCATGCCACGGTTGAAAGCCGAGCCACACCGCCCCGCACCCGGAAGGGTGCGGATGAGCAGAGGACTCTTTCCTCCCTCCCAGAGCTGGGTTGCATGGACCGGCCAGTGATCAGCCGACCGGTAGCCCGGTTCGACACTCACGGGCCCGACAAACGGATCGGGCTCTGACGATAGAAGCGCGGCCGGAAGCGAGTTTCTTTCGGTAAGCGGGGGCCGGCCGAGATCACTGGTCGGTTTCGGACCGGTCCCCCGTTTTTCGTCAAACCAGACGACGCGCCACGCGGACATCTCACCAGAACCGGAGGGCGAAAATGCCTGGTTATCGTCTGCCCTTATGCAGCGGCTCCGCTGGGTGGATGCCGAGAACGCCGGGGCTCGCCTGCACCTCAGCCATCTTCGGGGTCATCGCGCTGTGTGCGGCCGCTTCGCGCACGCACGGCTCGATGACCCTGCTGCCGACCTCGTCGTGTTCTCACACGGGAAACCTGGTGACGAACGGCAGTTTTGAGATCGGTGCTCCGCCGCCGGGCTTCGGCAACGAAGTCTACTGGGCGACCGGGACGACGCTCACGCCGTTCGGGGTGCCGCCGGGGTGGAGTTCTTCGGGCGCCCCGAACACCTACGCGAGCTGGGGCGCCGACAGCGGCACGCCGTATCGCATCAAACAATCGGACGTCCTGCCCGACGGCCAGATCGGCATGTATTTCGGGAATGGGGCCAGCGCGACCACCAGTCTGCCGCCTACCTTCAACCCGAATGGGACAGTGACCTTCCCCGGCACGCCGGTGATGACGCCCGGTCCGGGCTTCACGCAGGCCGCGCGTCTCTCGCAGGGCGTTCCGACCCACCTGAACCTGGCCCCCAATTACTGTTTCAGCTTCTGGGCGTCCGGCGAGTTCGCGTCGATGCAGGGGGGGACTCCTGACGGCATTTTCGGGCTCCGCGTCACCAACGTTCTGCCCGGGGATCCGGTCCAGTTTTTCACGGTTCCGGGCGGTTTCGGCCCGCTGGGCATGTCGCACCAGTACCATTTCGACCTCGTGCCGCTCAACCCGCTCGTGCCGATTTCGATCGAGTTCATCAACTGGGGGCATTTCGATCTGACGGCCTACGGCAGTCATCCCTTTACCACCGAGCTGGTGCTCGATGACGTGATGATCAACGCCATCCCCGAACCGGCGAGCCTCCTGCTTCTTGTGCTGGGCGGCCTGCTGATAAAGCGTCAGTCTCTGTCTCACGAATCGAATCGAATCACAAGCTTCTTGAAAGGAGAAGTCCGATGAGAGTTCCAAGCATGATCCAAGTATCGGTCGTCGCCTCGATCGGCCTGGCCGCTGCGCAGGCGGCGCTGGGGCAGGGTGTGGGCAATCTTGTCTCGCTGCCGGGGCCAACCATTCCGATGGACCCGAACGGAACCGGGTGGAGTCTAGGCGATCCGATTAACCCCGTCCCCGTGCAGCGCGACCCCAACGGACCTGTGTGGTTGAAGCACCTGGGCGATCCCACCGGCGCCCCGCTCGTGGTCACTCAGCCCAACACGACATTCAACCTGCACGAAACCCTCGTCATTGCTCCGACCCTTCCATGGTCTGACTGGCATGAGGACATCCTCACGCCCGGCTGGGGATGGTCGCCGAACATCTCGTTCCTGATTTCCGTGCCCCCCAATCTCGTGCCGCCGCCGGGGCTGACGATCACAAACACGCCCGGCAACCTCACACAGGGCGACAGTCTCGAGTTCCTGTTCAATTCGCTCCCGCCGGGAACCATCATCGACATCCGCAAGCAACTGGTGTGGCAGGGCATTCCGGGCATTGTCCAGTTCAACGGTTACATCGATGTCGCTCAGTATCCCACGCCCGAGCCGGCGTCGCTGGGTCTGCTGGCCATCGGGGGGCTTCTGATGCGGCACAATCGCCGCGCCCGTCTGGCCCGGCTGATGGCGTGAACCGCGGGTGCGCGAGTGGAATCGATCCCGCCTTTTCACAGGTGAATGGTCATGAACGCGACAAGAGCATTGCCGACAACACTGTGCATGGTGAGTATCCTGCTGGCGGCCGCTGGCCCCGCCTGGGCGCAGGGCGTGGGCAACCTGGCTTCGCTTCCCACGCAGTTCCAGACGACGGCGCCGCCCACCGGGTTCACCATTATCAACCCGGCGGGCGGCCCGATCCCGGTCGAGCGCGACCCGCTCGGGCCGGTCTGGCCGAAGCATCTCACCGGGCCCAACGGCCAGCCGTTCCAGGCCGCCGCTTTCCAGGCCTTCCCGGTTCAGGAGGCGCTCCTGGTGGCGGGGACGCTGCCCTGGAAGGACTGGCACGCCGAGATCGTCAATCCGAACTGGAGCTGGACCGCGCCGTCCATCCTGGTGAATGGCGCCGTTCCCAGCGGGCTGACCATCACCAACATCCCCGGCAACGCCCTGGAGGGGGGAAGTCTCTCCTTCAATTTCGATCCCGTGGCGCCCGGATCGACCGTCATCATCGCCCAGACGTTGCTCTATACCGGCCCACCGGCCGTGTTCAATGGGACAGTGCGGGTTAACCAGTATCCAACTCCGGAACCGGCGTCGTGCCTCCTGCTGGCCGCCGGCAGCGTGCTCGCGCTTGGGCGCCGGCACCGATCAGCTCATGGAGCCTGATCGTCAGAACGTCCATTGGTGGAAGTGATCACCCGGCGGCCGCTGGCCGCCCTCGACACAGGAAAGGACGAAACGATGTCAACGAAACTCTCCTCGCGATTCGGTTTTCTCGCCGCGCTGAACGTGGTGCTTGTCGCGGGCGGTGGCAGCGCCCTGGCCCAGGGCGTCGGCAACCTGGGCCAGTTGCCCGTGGCGATTCAGCCCAGCGGCAACGGCTGGGTCATCACCGATCCCAATGGCCTGCCTCTGCCCGTCGTGCGCGATCCGCTGGGGCCGGTCTGGCACAAGGATCTCTTCGGCGATGCCGCCGGCGTGCTGGGCGGTGTGACGTACACGCTGCAGGAGCAGCTCGTCGTCGCCGGGAACCTGACCTGGTCGGACTGGCACGAAGACATTCTCACCCCGGGCTGGACCTGGTCTAACCCCATTCTGCTCGTGAATGGCAACATCCCGGCCGGCTACAGCGTCGTCAATACCGGCGCGAGCGTCTCCTTCTACTTCAACCCCATCGCCCCCGGCTCGATCGTGGATATCCGTAAGGACCTGGTCTACACCGGCCCGGTGCCCGCGGTGTTTCCGAGCATCAGTGTCGATCAGTATCCGACGCCCGAGCCGGCTTCGGCGCTGCTTCTCGGTGCTGGCGGTCTGCTGCTGCGCCGCCGCCGCAAGGCCTTCCACGGTTGACCTCTTCCCTGGTGCGTCCGGATCTCAACGATGACTGCCGCCGCGAGAAGCGGCGAGTTCAGGATGGGACACAATGTTGAAAACTCCTCTTCTCTCGATTGCCCTCGTGACGTTCGGCGTTTCGGTCGCCAACGCCGTGCCTTCGCTGACATTGACCAGCGGACAGACCTACAACCGCAACGCTCCGTTCAATCTGATCACGAACGGCAGTTTCGAAGATGGCCCCGGTGCTCCCGACGCCGTCAATACGTTCAAGTACTGGGCCACGGGCACCTCGTTCACGCCTTTTGCGGTGCCGGCGGGCTGGACCAGCGTGTTGTTCGAGCCGGTCGAGGCGATCGAGACCGT
>CAZQEN010000282.1:0-10568 GCA_964591605.1 uncultured Planctomycetales bacterium | reverse complement strand
GCGCCCGACGCCGCGCCGTAGAACCCGGCGAAAGGAGTCCGGCCGTGGGTGAACAAGTGACCTGGCGTTTGGCCCACATGAACGTGGCGATTCACTGCATCGAGGTTTAACTCCCACGCCGACTTCGACATGCTCAGAGCAATCGGGTAAACTCATCGCATGATCTCACAAACGAACCTGCCTGAGGTGACAGACCACGAGAGAGCGCTTCTTGCGGAGCTTGGCGCACGGGGAAGCCTCGATGACGTCATTCCGAAACTCGCCCGGGATAGGGACACAATGCGGCAGATCGAGGCGATTGTTAGAGGCCGACGAACAAGCCATGAGCTGATCCATGGCGATGCCAGATCCGCTTCGGCCTTAGAAGAAAACTCGATTCATCTGGTGGTGACTTCGCCTCCATACTGGACGCTTAAGCGCTATCACGAACACGAAGATCAGTTGGGTCACATCGACGACTATGACGAATTCATTGCCAGTCTTGATGACGTTTGGAGTAACTGCTATCGTGCACTGGTACCCGGAGGGAGGCTCATAATCAATGTGGGTGACGTGTGTCTGTCGCGCCGGAAGAACAACGGGCGGCATACGGTGGTACCGCTGCATGCCACCATTCAGGATCACTGCAAAGCAATCGGCTTCGACAATCTGGCGTCGATCATCTGGCACAAGATCGCGAATGCCACATACGAGGTGTCCGGCGGAGGCGGATTCTTGGGAAAGCCCTACGAGCCGAATGCGGTGATCAAGAACGATATTGAATTCGTCCTCATGCAACGGAAGCCAGGGGGTTATCGTAGTCCCACAAAAGAGGAACGACTCCTGAGCATCATCAGCGCCGAGAACTACCAAACATGGTTTCGGCAGATCTGGTCAGATGTTCGGGGCACCTCGAACCCGCACCACCCGGCGCCATATCCAGTCGAATTCGCCGAACGACTGGTCCGGATGTTCTCCTTTGTCGGCGACACGGTGCTTGATCCGTTCATGGGAACAGGCACTACAAACATCGCCTGCGCACGCTGGGGTCGAAACAGCGTTGGGATAGAGTCGGACCCGAAGTATTTTGAGATCGCACGAAAGCGCGTGGCGACGTACGGATCTGACTTGTACATTTCCTCATCAGTAACAACCCGGGTGCACACACATGCAAGACCTTGATGCGCGCCTGCGGGAGGCGGTGCGCCACTTCTGGCTTACGCGACAGCAGCAATCAACGCGGCAGACGGACACCGCTGATCCCGATCGGGGCGGACGAAGCGCCGTCACCGGCGGTAAACAAATGGACGGATTTGTTCAGCTCGTTCGCGATCTCCTGATCTCAGTCAAAGTTCCAGAGATCTGTATCGCCGCAGATAAACGCGTCGAGCTGCCGGGATGGTTCCGTGCCGAAAAGAAGTGGGACTTAGTGGTCGTCTACGAACGCGAACTGCTCGCAGCGCTCGAGTTCAAATCTCAAATCGGCCCGTCATTCGGCAACAACTTCAACAACCGAACAGAGGAAGCGCTGGGCAGCGCGACAGACATCTGGGCCGCGTATCGAGAGGGTGCGTTCAAACCCTCGGCTCGGCCATTTCTTGGCTACCTCATGTTGCTCGAGGATTGCACACGCTCTCGTGCACCCGTGAAGGTGGTCGCCCCCCACTTTCCTGTCTTCCCTGAATTCCGCGGTGCCTCATACCGTGATCGATATGCTATTCTCGTCGAGAAGCTGCTGCGGGAGCGGCTTTATGACGGTGCGTGTCTGCTCGTATCGAGTGCCGATAGCGCCATGAGCGGCGCTTACTCGGAACCCCACCCAGAACTGACGTTTTCCAAATTCGTCACACCGCTATTGGCTCATGTCGCGTCGACCTGTGCCCGGATCGAAGGTCGTGCGAACTCGTAGGTCGCCCGCCAACCCGAGAACTATCTCAAGGCGCGAATTCCGCTGGCAATGAAATCATCGGAAAGCGGCTACCCGCCCGACTTGTCCGAGGACGCCACGCAGCTTGTCCTCAGGCAGGCTGAGCTGTCCACGGCGGACCGCGGCGAAGTGCGAGACAGAACCGACACCCGGGCCGCCGGCGCGGCCCACCTTGCCATCGCCACTCTGCATCAGCGTGATTCTCTGCTGACCTGGAACTACGCCCATATGGCCAACCCGCTGGTCCAGGCGCAACTCGAGAAGCTGTGTGCTGAAATGAAATGGGTAGCGCCCCGATGGTCTCGCCCGAATCGATCCCCCAGGTTCGCTTCGGACAGTCCATCCGCCGGAGTTCATGACCATGGCGGACCCGATACTCGAAGAAATCCGGCGCTTCCGCGAGAAGTTGCTCGACAAGCACGGCGGAATCGAAGGATATCTGCGCTACGTCCGCAAGCTCGACCGTGTCCATCGCCAGGCGCAGCGCAAGGCTGCGAAACGCCGCAGTCAACCCCTGCGCAGTGCCCGCTGAGGCGCGCGAGGATCCCACTTTTGCCACGGCGAAATCGTGTCATGGGGCGAATCTCGCCCATGGCGGATCTCACCCCTGCGCGCAGGAACTCCGCTCCGCTCAGCAACTCACGTCGGAAGCACGCCCAATCTCGACCGGACGCAGGGCGAATCCGTCTGTGCCGACCTGCTTGCACCCTTGACATGCGGCTGGGGCGACGCCGCCGGCACATGGTGCCTGACCCGATGGGTCCGCCGCAAGTCAAGGCCAAAGCGTCCGCCGGCCACTCGCAACCCCTCGCTTGCGCGTCGGGCTCTGTTGATCCGCCACGCAGCTTGTCCTCGGGCAAGCCGAGCTCTCGACCGCCAACGCTGATGACATGCGATAACAGAACCGCCCAGGCCGCCGACGCGGCGTGTGTGGCCATTGCCAGTGCCGTTTTTGGCACCAGACTTTTGCAGCGGCCGGCCCCTCGCCTGCCCGCCGCGGCGGGTGCCAGCCGTGATCCACCGAAGAACGTGCTTCGCGGTGTGTTGATGGAGGCCGAAGCGCTCGGCGAGGCGTCGGCAGGACGGGCGAGCAACCGCATGAACCCCTCGCTCGCGCTTCGGGCTCTGTTGCCGGTGCGTGGATGCTCAGCATGTGCTCCGCCGAAGGCGGATCAGGCGTTTCCTGCAAAACGGGCGGCGGGTTCGCCGCCGCCGGCCGCCCCCCATCACGTTCGCCGCGGCGAATCTCGCCTTGAGGCGAATTCGCCTGAGCGGAGGGGGCAAGCTCGGGGCGGCAGATACGTCGCCGGGCGGAGGCGCCCGGCGCTACATGGGCGGGCAGGTTCGGGGTGGCAGAAACGTCGCCGGGCAGAGACGCCCGGCGCTACATGGGCGGGCAGGTTCGGGGCGGCAGAGACGTCGCCGGGCGGAGGCGCCCGGCGCTACATCGGCTCGCAGAGAGACGGCCGGCGCTACGGGGGTGCAGACACTGCCTGCGGTTTGGCCGGGGGGGAAGGGTGGCCGTAGAATGCGGGCCGGCGGGCTGCGGCGGTGGCCGGGTCTGCGAGTTATTTGGGGAGGTACGGCCGGCGTTGTGGCGGTCGCGATGAAGCACGGGATCCCGGCTGCTGGCCGCGGTGGAATCGCGCCATGCGGCGAATCTCGCCTTCGTCACGGCGAACCTCGCCATGTGGCGAATCTCACCCATGGCGGACATGGCGGAAACGTGCAGGCGGGATCCCGATGCATCGGGACACCACAGTTTTTCGGCCCCGCCGATGATGTCAGGGGGCCGGCAGCGGCCTGTTCATGCGAGACAGCTTTGACGGAAAGGAACATCCATGATTCGCGTGATGTGCCTGGGTATGGCGTTTATGGTTCTTTCGGGGACGGCCGTCATGGGCAACCTGGTTCCCGCGCAGCTCCGGTGTGAGTACCTGGTGAATCCGCTGGGCGTGGGCGTGCGGCAGCCGCGGCTGAGCTGGATCGTCGAGTCGAAGGACCGCGGGGCGATGCAGCGAGCGTATCAGATCCGCGTCGCGAGCAGCCCCCAAGCGCTCGCCGCGGACACGGGCGACCTGTGGGACAGCGGAAAGATCGAATCGGACGAGACGCTGCACATCGCCTGGGCCGGCAAGCCGCTGGCCAGCGGGCAGCGGGTGTGGTGGAACGTTTGCGTCTGGGACGGGCAGGGCCAGGCGACGACCAGCGAGCCGGCCACGTTCCAGATGGGGCTGCTCGAGCCCTCCGACTGGAAGGCCCGCTGGATCGGCAAGAGCGAGTCGCCGCCCGACGGGCCCCTGCCGTCCCTGCCGCCCGCCCTGCTGCGCAAGTCGTTCCAGCTCGATAAGCCGATCAAGCACGCGACCGCGTTCGTGACGGCGCTGGGGCTTTACGAACTGCACCTCAACGGCCGGACGGTGGGCGATCACCGCCTCGCCCCCGAGTGGACCAACTATCACAAGCGCGTGCAGTACCAGGCATACGACGTGACGCCGCTGCTCAAGACGGGCGACAACGCGGTCGGGGCGATGCTGGCCGACGGCTGGTACGCCGGGCGCGTGGGGATCGTGCAGGTCACGGGCAAGCCGCCCTGGCAGCTCCGGGCGTGGTACGGCAACTGGCCGCACCTGCTCGTGCAGCTCCACGTCACGTACGCCGACGGGAGTCAGGCGGTGATCGTCTCGGACGGGTCGTGGAAGTCGACGACGGAGGGGCCCATCCGGGTGGCCTGCATCCTCGACGGCGAGAGGTACGACGCCCGCAAGGAGATGCCCGGCTGGGACGCCCCCGGCTTTGACGACGCGAAGTGGCAGCCGGTGCACGTGCTGGAGCAGGTGCCGGCGCAGCTCGTGTGGCAGCACAACGAACCGATGCGGGTGACCAGCGAGGTCCAGCCGGTGGCGGTCAAGGAACCGAGCCCCGGCGTCTACGTGTTTGATTTCGGGCAGAACATGGCGGCCGTCTGCCGGTTGAAGGTGGTCGGCGCGGGGCCGGGGGCCCGATTGCGGCTGCGGCACGCCGAGATGCTCAGCAGCGACGGGAATATCTACCGCGACAACCTGCGCATCGATGACAAGACGGGCATCGGGGCGCGCCAGGAGGACGAATACATCACGAAGGGCGGCCAGGAGACGTGGGAGCCGCGCTTCACGTACCACGGCTTCCGCTACGTCGAGCTCACCGGCGTGCCGGCCGGGTCGTCCTGGCGGCCGACGCTCGAGTCGCTGACCGCCCGCGTCCTCTGCTCGTCGGCTCCGGAGACCGACGCTTTTGCGTGCTCGACCCCCCTGCTCAACCAGCTCTGGAGCAACATCATCTGGACGCAGCGCGACAACATGCCCAGCATCCCCACCGACTGTCCGCAGCGCGATGAGCGCATGGGCTGGACGGGCGACATCCTGGCCTTCGGCCAGACGGCCATCTTCAACATGGACATGGCGGCGTTTTTCACGAAATGGCTGCAGGACCTGCGCGATGACCAGGCCGCCGACGGGCGTTTCGCGGATTTCGCGCCGCATCCGTTCGATCCGAACAGGTATTTCTCCGGCGTACCGGCGTGGGGCGATGCGGGCGTGTTCGTTCCGTGGTACCACTGGGTGAATTACGCCGACAAGAAGCTGCTGGCCGAGCATTTCGAGGCCGCCCGCCGCTGGGTCGACTGGATCCACGGCCAGAACCCGGACCTGCTGTGGAAGAACAAGCGGAACAACGATTACGGCGACTGGCTCAACGGCGATACGCTCAAGCTGGCCGACTTCGGGTTCCCGACGGGCGGGACGGAAGTGCCCAAGGAGCTGTTCGGGACGGCGTTTTTCTACCAGTCGACCCGCTATGTCGCGAAGATGGCGGAGATCCTGGGCCGCAGCGAGGACGCGGGCACATACGGCAGGCTGGCCGACGACATCCAGGCCGCGTTCAACAAGGCGTACGTCGCCGAGGATGGCACGATCCGCGGCAACACGCAGTCGGGCTATGCCCTGGCCCTCGATATGGAGCTGCTGCCGGCGGAGAAGCGCCCGATCGCAGCCCGCAAGATGCGTGAGGCCATCCGCGCGTACAAGGACCACATGTCCACCGGCTTTCATACGACGGTTCGGCTCATGAACCAGCTCACGCGGGCGGGCATGAACGACGTGGCCTATCAGCTCATCAACTACGACTCGATCCCGTCGTGGGGCTACACGATCAAGCAGGGCGCGACGACGATCTGGGAGCGCTGGGACGGCTGGGTCGCGGGGCGCAAGGAGCGCGATGGTTTCCAGGACCCTGGGATGAACTCCTTTAACCACTACGCGATCGGCGCGGTGGGCGAGTGGATGGTGCGGACGATCCTGGGCATCAACCCCGACGAGTCGCAGCCGTCGTACCGGCACGTGATTCTGCGGCCGCTGCCGGGCGGCGGGCTCAGTTATGCCAGGGGCCACTACGACTCGATCCGGGGGCGCATCGCGGTGGACTGGAGGATCGACGGCGACCGGCTGCTGGTTGAGCTGAGCGTCCCGGCGAACACGACGGCCACGCTGATGCTGCCGGCGTCGGGGCCCGAGGCGGTGAAGGAGGGCGGGAAGCCGATCGCCGCGAAGGGTCAGACGCTCGACGGCGCGGCCGAGGGGGTCACGTTCACGGCCTTTGTCCCGGCCTCCGGGGCTTCGGGCGGCGCGACGCCGATTCCCGACGCGGAGGGCTACGCCCGGAGCGCCGGCCGGGGCCTGGCGGTCTACACCCTGGCCTCGGGTTCGTATTCATTCGTGTCGGCCGGGTTTACCGCTCCCGCCGCGAGGTGACCGACCGCCCTTTCGGCTAACATAGAGGCATGATGCGCGGCTGGAGTCACCATCTGCTCGCCGAGGTCAACGCCGAGGGGCTTCTCAACCTCCTCGTTGCGTACCGCTGGTGGATTCTGTACGCCGTCGTCGTGCTGGTGGCGATTTACGCCGTGCAGCGGGCGGTGCTGGGGATCCTGCGGGCGATCCGGCGCAGCCGGCCGGCGGTGATCCACCCGCGGCTCCAGAAGTACAACGTGGATCTGGAGGAGCTGGATCGCCGGCGTCACGAACTGGCCAAAGGGATCGTCGCCACGTCGACCGGGAATCGGCTGGCCGGCTTCCGGGTGGTGCGGCAGGTGGAGGCGGTGGTGGTCGAGGGATACCGCTCACCCGAGGAGGCGATTGTGGCCCTCAAGGCGACCGCGGTCGAGCGCGGGGCGAACGCCGTGTTGAACGTCCACACCGAGCGGACGGCGGCCGGGCGCTGCACGGCCTCCGGCGATGCCATCATTGCCGCGCCGCTGCAGCCGCCGGTGCGCAAGCAGGGTTTCGCGCCTCCAGCCCCACCGCCGGCCGACAAATCAGGATAGGCCAGCCGGTGAACGCGGGAGGGTCGAGCGTGCAGCTCCGCGGGTGGTGTAGAATGCACACCAGGCGACCCGGCTTGTTGGAGGGCATGGAGCCATGAGTGTTTCCCCGGCCCCGGTGCGATCGGAAGTGATTCGCGACGGCGTGTATTGCCTCAGCCCGTTCATGCCGGGCAAGGCGGCGCTGGTGGCCGGCTGGGCGCCGTCGGCCCGCGAGCTGCTCTGGCTGGCTCCCAAAACGTTTCCGCCCCTCACCGCCGCCAAGGTGATCGCCTGGTCGACCGAGGGCGCGTGCCCGCTCCTGCTCTACCGCGATGAAGACATGGAGCCGCTCGGTTATGTCGAACTGAACCCGATGCCCGGCGAGCCGCGGCACCTGTGGATGGGACACTGCGTGATCGCCACCGGCCGCCGGGGAGAGGGCCTGGGCCGCATCATGGTCGGCCTGCTGCTGCAATGCGCCTTCCGGCATCGCCCGGCCGATCGGGTCAGCCTGGTCGTGTTCCCGGAGAACGTCAGTGCCATCCGCTGTTATCGCGCCTGCGGCTTTGGCGACGTGGGGATGCAGACGAAGTACTTCTATCCCGGCGGCCAGCATTACACCATGCTGCAGATGAGCATCGATCGCTCGCGCTGGATCAGGGGAAACGACTGAGTCGGCGCCGCGGACCGCCCGGCGCAGGAACCGCAGGCGTCGGCGCAGATTCTGCCCGATTTTTTTCGGCGGCCCTGGGCGCCGGATCCGGGGCGGGCGCCGCGTCCGCCCCGCCGAGGCCAGGCGGGCCTCGTCACCGGTTTATTCTCTAATTAGAGGTTCCAGAGTCGTCGGCCGAAGAGCCGTCTCCGGCCTCCTCGATGGCCGCGATTGCCCCGTCGAGGATGCCATTGAGGATGCTCTTGACCCCGTCGCCGATCGGTCCGGTGGCCGCGGCGCGGAACGAGGCCCGCGCCTCGGAATCGCATTCCGCCCCCGCGGAGAACACCAGCAGGCTCAGCACCCCCAGAATCAGGAACGGCCATCGCAGATACGGCCCGGACTTCATCTTCTTCGACATGTCAGACTCCCGTTGGTTCGAGCAGGATCGCTCCGGGATGTCGCTATCGGCAGGAGGTCGGTCGGGGCTGAAGCGGACGTCGGCCGTGCCGGGAGCGGCGCACGGCCGCCGCGCAGTTCCTGCCGGCTCAGGGAACCCGCATCAACAAAGCAGCCCGTCACCAGGACGGGCTGCGGGAAAAGGCATTCGTGAATGCGGGCGTTGGCCCGGTCAGGCGTGCCGCCGACGGTGCAGGACCAGCGGCAGGCCGAGCAGCAGACCGGCCAGCGTGACCGGTTCAGGCACCTGCGTGAAACGCTGCTCGATGATCGAGATCGTCGAGATGCTGGCCTCACCGCCGTCCACCGTGATCCGCTTGCTGACATGCAGCGCGGTGTAGGCGGGCGGAGGAGCCGGCAGGTTTTCGCTGTCGATCAGGACACCGGGCGGATTCGCGACGTTCAGCGTGGCGATCGGCGGCCCGCCGGCAGTCACGGTCTCCACGACCTGAGCGGATCCATCCACCGGGCTGAGCGGCTGACCGTTGAAGAACAGGCCCAGCGACGAGATCCGCTGGGTGGCGTCGGTCACCAGCACGTCGAAATCAATCGTGACGGTCACCTTGGAGCCCGTCTGCACAGTGGACAGAGCGGCAAAGAGGCCCTCGAAGGTGAGGTAGACATCCTGTCCCTGGGTGCGGGTGGCCACGTTGATCGAGTTCGGGTCGAAGATCCAGTTGCCCGCCTGATCACTGATGACCACGGCGAAGTTATCAAACGTCTTGTCGGACTCGACAATGGGGTCCTGCGTGTTGACGAGCGTCTGCAGCGGGATGGCGCTGGCCGAACCGGCGTTCAGCAGGAGAGCCAGGCTGGCGAACGCGGGCAGCAGTGCAGTGCGCCGCCGGCGGATCATCAGCAGAGAGCCGATTCCCAGCAGAGCGAGGCTGGCGGGTTCGGGCACCTGCGAGAAGGTCTGCGTGATCTCGCTGATCGAGGCGCCGACGTTCGCCCCCGCGATCACCGCAACGTCTTTGACGATATGGATCTGGTGATACTGCCCGGCGAGATCGATGTGCGAGGTCGTGACATTGGGGATGGGAGTCGAAACGAAGGTCTGACCCGCCACGACTACCGGATCGCCGGCCAGCGCCGTCTCGACGACCTGGGCGTGCCCGTCATTGGGTGCCGAGGCGACGAAGCTGAGCGTCAGGTCGTCGATGTCAAACAGCGGATCCAGGACGAAAACGTCGAACCGGATGAGCAGATCGACGAACAGGCCCGGGTCCACGGAGATCATCGGCGGGCCCGTCGGAGAGCCCTTGAAGACGATTCCGTGTTCGCCGCTCGGCGAGGTGTAGCCGACGACGTCGATGAGGTTGAGATTCACCGCATCGTTGTCGGTGCCCGTCACCGTTGCCGAGAAATTGGTGAAGAGCTTGTCGGCCTGCTGGATGGACCCCCCGCCCTGCAACGACGACAGCGGTACGGCCTGCACCCTGGGCGCGGACGCCCCCAGTGCAAAACACGCGGCCACCATGAAGGCAGGGATCCGATGTCGGAAATGACTGCTTCTTACATCCGTGCGCGGCGCACGGATGTTCCCTCTCTCTCTCTCTCCCATTTTACTTAGCTCCTGCTACGTCGTCCTAAGCTTTTCCCGCTCCAGACGAAGTACACAAAGCTCGCGACTGTGGTTTATGCTACCCGACCCGACGGGCAATTACAAGAGCTTTTCCTAAAAGGATTTGCGGCGATGAGCTGATCGGCAGAATAAGGCATAAGTCGTGGTTGCATCGAAGCTTACGGGTCGGGCAAACGGAGGGTGGTGCTCCCTTCCGCAGAAAATTCTGGCGGACATCCGACAGAATCTTCGCCCGGGCGGGCCGGCGACCTTGTTGGGCGGGCCGCGTTACGGGTAACCTCCTGCCCGCAGGCCGCCGACGCGGCCGGCGGGATCGCGGGGAAGTGGTGCAGAATCCCTCTAACACGGCTGAGCGGAAGTGTGAGCGCCGCCGCAGGCCACTGATCTGGGGAGCACGGCTTCTGCGGGACGGCAAACGTCGCCAGTACATCCTGCGCCAGCGGCTGAAGGCCTGGCTTCGACGGCATGGTGTTCCGGGGTGCGCCGGCCCGGCGGCGGCCGCATTCGAGGCGTACCAACGCGCGCGATTGCAGTTATGCAGCGGCGACCTGAGCAGGCTGCACCTGCCGGTCGAGCCGGGCCTGGTTTCGGTGGTGTTACCAGTCTACAACGGCGAACGCTACATCCG
>CAZQEN010000281.1:0-10665 GCA_964591605.1 uncultured Planctomycetales bacterium | reverse complement strand
AACGCACCTGCAATCAGGTTCACAGGCCCGCCCTCCGTGCCACGTAGACCGCAAAGCCCACTGTTCCCAGAAACAGGATCAGGGCCAGCACCAGCGCCACATCGAGCAGGATGGGCGACCCACCGGCAATGGCCGTCGCCGTCATGATGCCGATCCCGATCATCCCCATCAGATCGAGCGCGATCACGCGGTCGGGCAGCGTGGGGCCGCGGGCGAGCCGATAGAAGGTGAGCAGCGTGCATGCGCACAGAACTGGAAGGCAGAAGACCATGGCCAGGTGCTGAACGTTCATCGGTAGAGCTCCTTCACGCGGCGTTCGAAGCCGCTCTTGATCCGGAGCCGGAGCGCCTCGGGGTCCTGCACATACATGTCATGCACGTAGAGGACACGCCGGTCGCTCGACAGATCGAGAGTCAGGCTGCCGGGCGTCAGCGTGATCAGGTTCGCCAGCATCGTGATTTCGGCGTCGCTCTCGAGATCAAGCGGGATGGCGACGATGCTCGGATGCATGTGGTGCCGCGGTGTGACCACATCGAACGCGACCCGAAAATTGGCCCGCACCAGCTCCCAGAGCAGAAACAGCACGAAGTACACGATCCCCCAGAGCTTGCGGAAATAACGTGTGCTCCGGCCGGTGCCCTGCGTGAGCCACAGCAGCAGTGACGCGAGCAGGAAGCCGAGAATGAAATTCGCGGGTCCGAATCGACCGGTCAGCGCGATCCAGACGAGCGCCAGCAGCAGGTTCATCAGGAGCTTGCTCATAACCTCACCTCCAGCACGGCACGGATGTAGCCCTCGCGGTTCAGGAGCTGGTCGGCGGCCCGCTCGGCCAGTGCGAACAGGGCCTGGCCGCCCAGGCCGATGGCCACCGTCACGATCGCCAGCACCGCGATCGGCAGCATCAGCAGTGCCCGGCGAACATGCGGCTTGTTCGATGAGGGAGCGGAGGCGCCGTGCGGACTCGGTATTAGGGCAGGCTGGGGGTTTGATCCCGCCGGCACCGCGGTAGCCAGCCCCACCGTCTTGCTCACGTCCAACCTCTCACGCCCGCTCTGCGGCGTCGCTTTCCAGAACGCTTCGGCCCAGATCTTGGTCATTGAAAACAGGGTCAGCAGCCCGACGACGAGTGCCACGGCCACAATGACGAAGCTCCCCGTCTCAATCCCGGCCCGCACGAGCAGGAACTTGGCCCAGAAGCCCGACAGCGGAGGCAGCCCGGCCAGCGACAGGGCAGGAATCATGAACAGGATCGCCAGGGCGGGGTGCGCCCGCGAGAGCCCGCCCAGTTCTTTGAGCAGGTAGGTCCCGCGGAGCTGATGGACCACGCCGCTCACCAGGAACAGGTTCGTCTTCACGATGATGTGGTGGGCGATGTAAAACACCGAGCCGGCCAGGCCCAGCGGCGTCATCAGGCCCAGACCCATGATCATGTAGCCGATCTGGCTGACGATGTGGAACGAGAGGATCCGGCGGAACTCACCCTGGGCGGCCGCCCCCAGCACGCCCGTTACCATGGTCAGCCCGGCGATGACCAGGATCAGCGTGTGCGTCCATCCGGTCTCGTGAACGAAAATGAGCGTGAAGAAGCGGATGAGCGCGTAGACGCCGACCTTGGTGAGCAGCCCGGCGAAGATGGCCGACACAGCGGCCGGCGGCGTGTGATACGACGCCGGGAGCCAGAAGAACAGCGGGAATACCGCAGCCTTGACACCGAAAGCCACCAGAAACAGCATAGCGATGGCTGAGACCACCGGCGGCCGGTCACTCTGCTCGATCCTTACCGCGAGATCCGCCATGTTGAGCGTGCCGATCGTGGCATAGATCAGCCCCACCGCGGAGAGAAAAATCGCGGAAGAGATCAGGTTGAGCGTCACGTACTTGATAGAGCCCTCGAGCTGCGCCCGCTCTCCGCCGAGGGCAATCAGGGCGAACGAGGCGATCAGCATGACCTCAAACCAGACGTAGAGGTTGAAAACGTCGCCCGTCAGAAACGCGCCGTCCACGCCCATGAGCAGGATGTGCAGCAGGGGGTAATATCCGTATGTCTCGCGCGGGGCGTCGATCGTGCCCAGGGAGTAGACCGCGACGGCCAAACCCATGAGGCCGGCCAGCACAACCATCATCGCGCTGAACAGGTCAGCCACGATGGTAATGCCGTAGGGCGCCGGCCAGCCGCCGATCTGCACCGCCTGAATACCTCCGCCCCACACGCCGCTCAGCAGCCCGATGCCTGCCGCGAGCAGGGCGGCCGTCCCCACGACGGCCAGGGCGCGCTGCGCCCGGAGCCGCCGCCGCGCCAGCAGCGACGCGATGGCTGACGCCAGGGGAATCAGGATCGGCAGCACGAGCAGGACGTTCATGCGGCCCCCCCGGCCGCGTCCGTCCGGTCCGTCGATTTCATCACATCCAGATCGTCGGTCCGCACCGATTCATGGGCCCGCTTGAGCAGCACGACCGTAAACGCCTGCACACCGAAACCGATCACAATCGCGGTGAGGATCAGCGCCTGGGGCAGCGGGTCGACGTACTCTCCGCCCGGTCCCCCCGATGCACCGATGATCGGCGGGGTGCGCGGCGAAAGCCGGCTGGTGGTGAAGAGCAGCAGGTTCGAGGCGTGACCCAGCAGCCCGATCCCGATGACGAGCTTGGTGATGCTGCGGCGCATCATCATGTAAAGCCCGCCGGTGTAGAGCGCTCCCACGAGCAGTGCCATGAGCAGCCGCATGTTCATTCCTCCGCCAGGCCGTACACGATGGTGAGCGTCACGCCCAGGACCACGAGATACACCCCCACGTCAAACAGCAACGGCGTGCCCAGCTTGCCCAGTGCCGGCAGCGCCCAGGGGCTCCAGAGTGCCTGCATGAAGGGTCGGCCCATGACCAGCGCGGGAACACCGCTGCCCACCGCTGTAAGCAATCCGGCCCCGATCAGCGCCCTAGGCGGCACCGGCAGCGTTTTGCGGGCCTCGCGCGGGCCGAATGCGATCATGTAAAGCGAGAACGCCGCCGCCGCGACCAGTCCGCCCGCGAAGCCTCCGCCTGGCGCGTTGTGGCCGCGTTCCAGCAGAAACAGTGAGAACAGGAGCATCAGCGGAAGCAGGTACAGGGCGGCCGTTCTCAGAATCTGTGAGCTCATCGGGCATCCTCCGGGCGCAGCCGCAGCAGGGCGAGCACCCCGATGGCAGCAACCGCCAGCACCGTGATCTCGCCGAGCGTGTCGAAAGCGCGGAAATCTACCAGGATCACGTTCACGATGTTTCGCCCTTTGCCCGCGGGCAGGCTGTTGTCGATGAAGTACCGCCGCAGTGTGTCCTGGCTGGCCCCGGCAGTCGCGACCAGGAGGAGCCAGGCCATGGTGGCCCCGGCGGCTGCGGCAACGAGCAGCTCCGCGAGACGCTGCGGCCACCAGGTGAAGGTGGCGAACCGCGGCATGCGATAGAGCACGAAGATCAGCAGGACGACGGTCAGCGTCTCGACGGCGAACTGCGTCATTGCCAGGTCGGGTCCGCCCAGCAGGGCGAAGAAGATCGCGACGCTGAAGCCGACGCCTCCGAGCGCGGCCACGGCCGCCAGGCGCGAGCGCGACAGCAGAGCCATGACCAGCGCGCCGGCGAGCAATGCGGCGATGGCCCACTCGTGGATCCGGGGCACAGGCCGGCTCTCGCCGATCGGGCACGGACGCAAGGCCCACGACGCGCCGACAAGAAGGAGCGTCGTCGCGATGACGATCATCAGGTACACGCGCAGGTAACCATTCTGCAGCAGGCGCGTCTGGGCCTCGGCCAGCTTGAGAATCCCATCAAGTGTGAGGCGGTAAAGACCCGAAGGCGTGATCGGTTCCAGCCGCCCCAGCCGCTGTGGGATGCTGCGCATACGGCCCCGTTGAAGGTAGAGAATCACTCCCCCTGCCACCGTCATCGCGCTGAGCAGGAGCACGAAGTTAAACCCGTTCCAGAGATCTAGGTGGAAGTCATGAACCCGCCCCAGCGTCGCCGCCGCCGCCGGCGTAGCCACGCGCTGCGCCCATGCCGGCCTCAGCCCCAGCCCAAGTCCCGCCAGCGCCAAAGCCAGCCCGGGCAGCCACATGACGGGGGAGGCTTCGTGGGGATGTGAGACGTGAGATGTGAGACGCGAGACGTCTGGAGGCGCGTCGCGTCCACCGTGTATGAACCGCGGTTTCTCGCCAGAACGGTCCGATGCCTCACATCTCACGTCTGTCGTCTCACGTCTCAAGTCCTGAGGTCGTGGGCGCAGGAACGGATCGACGACCAGCACGATCGCCGTCGCCGCCAGGAACATGTTGGCCAGCACAGCGGCGCCTGAGACCAGGGCCGGCCACGCGGCGTGCTGGACGGCCTCATAGCTGAGTTCCTTGGCGATGAAGCTTAGCAGCGGCGGCAGCCCCGCGTTCGATGCCGCCGCCAGGAGCACGACGAGCGCCGTCAGCGGCATCACCCGCAGCAGGCCGCCCAGGTTCCTCAGGTCGCGCGTGCCGGTCGCGTGATCGATGCTCCCGGCCGCCAGAAACAGCGGCGCCTTGTAGAGCGCGTGGGCGAGGAGGAGCACCATCGCCGCGGTAGCTGCCTCCGGGCTGCCCAGGCCGAGCAGCAGCGTGAGTGCCCCCAGAGTCGAAATCGTCGAATATGCCAGCACCTTCTTGAGGTCCGTCTGCATCAGCGCCTGCAGCGCGCCGACCACCATTGTCACACCGCCGACCACCGGGACGGCAATCGTCCACGTCGTCGTATCCGAAAACAAGGGGTGCAGCCGAGCCAGGAGAAACACGCCGGCCTTGACCATGGTGGACGAGTGGAGGTACGCACTTACCGGCGTGGGGGCCTCCATCGCCGCCGGGAGCCAGAAGTGAAACGGCGCCTGAGCCGACTTGGTGAATGCACCGGTTAGGATCAGCCAGAGGGCCGGGATCAGCACCGGTGAGGCCGCCAGCTCAGGCGCGCGGGTGATCAGGCTGCTGATCCTGTATTCGCCCGCTGCTTCGCCCAACAGGACGAAGCCCGCGAGCATCGCCAGACCGCCGCCACCCGTCACCAGCAGTGCCTGGAGCGCGGCCGCCCGCGCCGCCTTCTGCTCCTGATTGAATCCGATCAGCAGGTAGGATGTGAGGCTGGTCAGCTCCCAGAAGACGAACAGCAGGATCAAATCGTCCGCCAGGACAGTCCCCAGCATTGAGGCCATGAACGCCAGCATGTAAGCGTAGAATCGCCCGAGACCCGGCTCGTGGGCCAGGTAGCCGCCGGCGTACAAAACAATGAGCGCTCCGATCGCGGTGATCAGCAGTGAGAACAGCAGGCTCAATCCGTCCAGGCGCAGCGAGAGTCCCACGCCCATCGCCGGAAACCAGTCGTACGAGACGGACTGAGCCCCGCCACGTGCGAGGCCAGACAGCTGCATCGTCAGCCACATCGCCATCCCGGCCACCGCTCCGGCGACCACGAACGGCAGCGCCCGCCCCAGGAGGCGGTGCAGCAGGGGGGCGACTAGCGACAGGCCAAAACCGATGGCGAGCACAAAGAGCATATGATTTCCGGTATCCCGTTTCCGATTGCCGATTGTCGGTTGCTGGCTGCCGGTCGCCGATCCGAATCTCAAGCCTCAGATTCTGAGATCTGCAAACCGGGTACGGCCGACTCCGCGCCATGTCTCGCCTTCAGAGCAGCGGCCTCGTCGAAGAGAGGAATAAGGAGAGCAGGAAGGCACGATAACACTGCCTGCCGCTTTCCCTGTAGATTGTAATAGCCTGCATCCTTGATTGCAGCCACTGGCTGCCTTGTGGCCTCGATGGCGGCTCCTCAGGCCGTCGCCAGCAGCGCATCCAGGAAATAGATCTTCTGCCCCTTGCGCTTCGCCACCAGGACCGGTACCGGCGAGGCGCTCACGATCGTCTTGACCGTGCCGCCCATCAGGACGGAGGCCGGAAGCGTCGCATCCGAGGTCCCCACAACAACGGCATCCATGTTACGAGCCGCCGCCAGATCAATCAGGGCTGCCGCAGGGTCGTCTGAACAGGTACAGACAATTTCGAGCTGGACCCCGCTCAACTCGATTTCCATCAGGAAGCTCGTGAGCTCTTCCCGCGTCAGGCGCTCGACATCCCGCGCCGCCTGGCTTCGCGTCCTACCGGTATAGTGCTGGCCGTATCCGAGGCTGTAGACGGCGTGCACCAGCACCTGAGGATGCCGGTCCCCGGTGGCGCGGGCGAGCTCGACCGCCGTCCGCACCGCAAAACGCGAGTTCTCCGTCCGATCCGCCCAGACGAGCAGCCGGCTCAGATGGGCGTGTGCCTGGGAGGGTGTGAACAGGACGCTGCACCCGGCCTGCTGCACGAGCCGGTACAGTTCCGAGCCGGCGCTGAGCTGATCGTGGGGAAGACGCCGTCCCATCACCAGCAATTCAAGGTTCAGATCCGTCGCCATCCGGATCACCTCGGCAACGCCGGTCTGTTCGCACACATGCACGTCCAGCCGGTCGCACAGATCGGGTGGCAGGAATTCGCCGACGAAGCGTCGCACCTCCTCTGGTCGTGGCGATGGCGGAATGTGATCTGTCTCGATTCCGCGGATGTGGATGCAGTGCAATCGCGCCGCCGACATGGCATCCCCGATGAGGGCAGCGAAACGGAGTGCTTCGCGATCTCCCGGCTCGTCATTCACGCAGACGCCGACCATGTTGAGCGGAAACATGGGACACTCCTCTCCGGTAACATTTACCGGATTATACGGCCGTGACGGCAGGGAGGGTCGCACAAATGGCCGGCTAATCGGGGTTTTCGTCTCTCTCCGCCCGCTGAAGCACCGCCGGCTCCGAACTTCCGATAACCCATGCTCGCCCCCGCCCCCTCCCACATACCCGGCTCCCCCTGAGGGTCCGGCCATGCTTCCGGGTGCGGTTCCGCAGGTCCTGCCTGCCGGGCAGGACCTGCGCAGGGGTGAGTGTGTCGCCAACCCACGTCGCGTCCGGCAGATGGGACCTCCCCCGGCGGATCCCGGAACAATGGCCACCCCTCCCCTGACCCATCCGTGCAAGAACTACACCTGGGGCAGGCCCTTGCGGTATGATAACGGAGGTTCGAGCACCTCTACTCAGGGCCGGAGTCCAAACCCATGCGTCGATTCACCGCGCGCTGCTGCGCCAGCCATGCCATTGTCATCTTCGCCGTCTGTTGCCTGGCACTCCCCGCCGCCGCCCAGAACTGCGGCCCCCAGCTCACCGACGACAACCTCAATCAGAAGTGGGGCAAGCGGCACAGCACATCGAGCGGCGCCCGCGTCCTCTGGTTTGACGACAACCAGGATGTCTCACTGGGCGACGTCGCCAATGTTGTGCCGGTGCAGGCCGGTGATCCCGGCGAGCCCTCGCTCGGCTCGATCGATGACGTGGTCTTCGCCCTCGGCAGCGGATCCACGCCGGGGCAGGTCATCGGCGCCTGGCGGCGCGGCACCGACTTCGCCTGGGTCACCGTCAACGGTAACCCGCCCACGCTGGTCGTCGCCACGAACCCCATCACCGCCAACGATCCGCTCAACCCCGAAGGCGTGGCCATCGCCGACGGCTGCGTGTTCATGGTCCTGCAGGCCTTCGCCGGTGGGCAGGCCGTCAAGCATGTCTTTCAGGTCGACCCCGCGACCGGATCCGCCGTCAATCTCACCGGCAGCGACCCCGTCCCCGGCGTGTCCGGCCGCATTCGCACCAGTGGCTGCAGGGCCGCCTGGGGCTTCGACGTGGGCGACGCCCTCAACCCCGACGTCAGACTGCAATTCTTCGATGGCGCCACCGTTCAGGAGCTGGGCAAGGGTGCACCGTCTGATCTCGTCGCCGGCCGGCTCATCTGGATCGAGAAAGACACCGCCAACGTCGATCAGATCATGCTCTACGACTCGAATCTGCCCGCCGCGACGCCGACGCCCATCACCGCCCGCACGGATGGCACCCGGCCCATCCTCTTTGCCCAGACCGACGGTCGGCACGTCGCCTGGATCGAGTCCGGCGTCAACTTCCAGGATCGCCGCCTCATGCTCCTGGGCGGGTTCGAGCGGAGCGATGCCTCGACCCGGCCCGCCAACACGCCGCCCAACGTCGAATTCCCTTTCCAGCTTCGCCGTGGACAGCTTCTGTGGACCTCACAGGACGGCAAGACGCACCATGACGATGGCTACGCGGTGCAGGAGGTCTGCTCCGACGGCTGGCTGGCCGACGGCTTCCTTGCCCAGTTGCTCACCCCCGCGGGGCAGGCCGATACCGAAGTCTTTCTGCGGCAGCTCACGTCTCCGTTCGAGGATCCCACGGCCCCGTTTGTCCTTCAGGCCCAGCCGGGCAGCAGCGGCGCGGACCTCGCCTGGGATCAGATTCTCGGTGCGAGCTCCTATCACCTCTACGTGGCCGAGCAGCCCGGCGTCACGCCCGCCAACTATACGACCCTCCTGGGTGGCCGGCGCATCGTCAGCAGCTCGAATTCAGTCCATGTCGGCTGCCTCCGCAACAACCGCCCGCATTACGCCGCCGTGGCCGCCGTCATCGATGGGGTCGAAGGCCATCTCTCCCGCGAAATCACCTTCACGCCCCGCCCGACCTGGACCAAAGGGCAGGCGGCGCAGGGTGCGCTGCTGCCTCCATTCCGGGCGGTGACGGCGGACATCGGCGCCCCGGCCACGCTCTACGCCGCCGGAAGCGATACCGTCTACAGGAGCTCCGACGACGGCGTCACGTGGACGCCTCTCGCCGGCGGGATCGAGAACCATACCATTCGCGCTCTCGGTGCGGCCGGTCCGAATGTCTACGCCGTGACGCAGCAGGGCGACGTGTATCGCAGCACGAACGCCGGGGCGGACTGGCAGCTCGTCCTCGACGGCGAAGACCTCGGCGAACAGCGCAAATCGCTGCTCATCGATCCGCAGTCCCCGAACATCATTTACGCCGCCAACCTCAAGCTCCCCACCATGGTCGAGCCCGACGACGCCTTCATCGTAGGTTCCACCGCCAGCGGCGATCCCGGCACCTGGACCCATCTCCCTGAGTTCCCCAATAACGAGATCCGTGCGTACGCCATGGAAATGACGGCGACCGGTACCCTCCTGGCCGGTGGAAGCGGCACGCCGGCCCTGGCGAGCACCCCTGACGCCGGCGTCAACTGGACGGACCTTCAATTCCCGCCCGGTTACGCCGTCTATTCGCTGGCCGTCACCCCGACCGCCGGCGTCATCTACGGCGGCTCGCTCGACGCGGTCTACCGGACCGAAAACAACGGCGCCGACTGGACCTTCGCGGGTAGCGGTCTGCCCGCCGGCTCGTTCATCAACGCCCTTCGGATCGATCCCGCCTTCCCGGCGACCGTCTACGCCGGGACCGACAGCGGCTTCTTCGTATCCACCGACGCCGGTCAGCACTGGACCTCGTTCGACCGCGGACTCGATGACCCGGTCGTCTTCGTCCACGCTCTCGCGCTGACTCCGTCCGGCTCCCTGGTCGCCACCGCAGCCGACGGGCTCTGGCGGCTCAGGATTGCACCCGACAACCAGCCTGCCGACTCGCCCGACACCGACAAGGACGGCCTGGTGGATTGCTACGACGCCTGCCCCGCCGATCCGGGCAAGATCGTTCCCGGCCTGTGCGGTTGCGGCGTCGCCGACACCGACACCGATCAGGACACCACCCCCGACTGCCAGGATGCCTGCCCGAATGACCCCACCAAAACCCTCCCAGATCTCTGCGGTTGCGGCGCTCCTGACGCCGACAGTGACACCGATAGCGTTCCCGACTGCAACGACGCCTGCCCGAACAACCCGCAGAAAACGGCGCCGGGCGCCTGCGGCTGCGGCGTGCCCGACACCGATACCGACGGCGACACCACCCCCGACTGCAACGACGCCTGCCCCGGCGACGCGCGCAAGACGGCCCCGGGCACCTGCGGCTGCGGCGTGCCCGAGACCGATTCCGACGCCGACGGCACGCTCGACTGTGTCGAAGGATGTCCGGACAACGCTGGCAAGGCGACTCCCGGCCAGTGCGGCTGCGCCACACCCGATACCGACAGCGATGCAGATGGCGTGGCGGACTGCAATGACGCCTGCCCCAACGACGCCGCCAAGATCGCCCCCGGCGCCTGCGGCTGCGGGGTTCCCGACACGAACCGCGACGCCGACAGCATTCCGGACTGCCGCGACAACTGTCCCGACACCCCCAACGAGGATCAGGCCGACGCCAATCAGGATGGCGTCGGCGATGCCTGCGCATCCGCGGGGGGTGGCGGGGACGGCAGTGGGGGGGGCGGTTCCGGCGGAGGCGGCGCTGCAGGCGGCGCCAACGGTCAAACCGGCGGTGACACGAACGTCGTCACGCCCGATGGCGGCCAGTCCGGCCAATCCGGCGGCGCGCTGAACGGACAGGACACCCAGACTTCTCCAACCCCTCAGTGCGGCTCCGGCGCCTGCGGCGCGGGCAGCGCCAGCGCTCTGCCCCTCATGATGGTCAGCCTCACCCTCCCGTCCCTGCGTCGCCGCACCAGCCGAAATCGCGAGAAACATGCGAACCGTCAGCGGCAGCCCGGTGAAACGACAAATGACGCTCCGCCCCGAACGGGTGATTGACCCGTGAAACCCGGAATCTGAATCACCCAGCCCGCGAGCCCGACCCCATTCGGGTTTCGTCATTC
>CAZQEN010000280.1:0-10673 GCA_964591605.1 uncultured Planctomycetales bacterium | reverse complement strand
GATTCCGTAGTCGTCCAGATCGACGTCACCGTCACCGTCGGCGTCGGCAAACGGGTTACGGCACTGGCAGGCAGGGGCGGCGGCGCAATCGGGATCGTCGCAGTCCGCCAGCCCGTCGCCGTCGTCATCGGCCTGGTTGTAGCAGATGCTCTCAGGGATTGGGCCGGCGGAGACGTTGTCGACATCGACAAACTGGCCATTGCCGCCTGAGTCCTCATTCACAAGGATGCCTACGCCGTTGGGGGGATAAACGCCGCTCGCATCCACACACTCGGAATCCCAAAAGGCCGGTTCGGGGGTCCCGTCCTCCCAGACCCGGGCACGAACGATGAGGGAATCCACGCCGGTGGCCTCGCATTCGGCCCGCAGCCACCAGTCTTTGGACGGGTCGAAGCCCGGAATAGTGACGCTCGGACAAATGTCGGTCACGCTCAGGCCGGCCAGCTTCTGCAGGAACACTCCTCCGCCGTCGTCGACTGCGACGACATACCCGGCGAACGCCTGTGGATCGGCATTGAGCCGCAGGAGGAACCCCAGATTCATGTCTGAGCCGGCGCTGACGTAGAAGGGGTTGGTGGACCATTTCATGAGCATGACGGCCGTCGTGTCGCCGAACGGCGTCGGGTCGAGCATCACGCCTGAATCGTCATCGGGGTTGCCGGTGACGGAGCAGGCTCCCGCAAAATCCATACGCAGGACGCCATCCGTCACCGAGGGGGTGAACTCGTTACATGCCCCGCCCGAGAAGAGCTCGTTGGGGTCGACCTCGATGAGTCCCTGAGTCCCGGTCTGGAAGTCGCGGGACGAGCCGGCTGCCAGAGCCGTGCCCGCAGTCGCCAACAGCCAGCCGACGGTCAGCATCCGAATCATGACCTTCCTCCTCTCAAGGAGCGCGCGATCCCTGCGGCACACCCGGCCTGCGCATATAACCAACGAATCCGCGGGGGCATGCCGTGACCTGGCGTGCTGCGGCAGAATGATTCAGAAACCGCTTGTCCGCGCGCCCGAAATGAAATGGGTCCTGACGCACGTAATCCGACGCTTCGTTTATCGCATGCGCCCCGGTGCGAGTCAAGAGTTTTTTTGCAGGTCAGGAGTGAGGGAATCCGTAGCACTTCGGCCGGGGCCTTGATCAGAACCCCGAGCGCCAGCGAGTGGGCCCGATGCTCGAGCAGAAGGACGCAAAGCCCGCGGCTCACGCTTCGGGTTCTGATGATCGGCGTGTCCTACCCCGCCGAACCAGCCACAGCCCCGGAGTGAGCGGGGGAGATCGTCCGGCCGGATCAGCGCATAAAAAGGCCCGGGAGTCACCATTAACGTCGGAGGCCGGGCGGTCTCTTCGACCCTAGGCACCACTCTCCATTGTTAAGCGTCCAACGACTCCCGGGCCCAAACCGCCCGGTATCCGAACACTCAGACATGCGCTGTCCGCAGTCCGTCCTCAACGGTCACCCGGACAGCGCTGCGATGCGTCATGATCCATCAGCACCTCCGCCCCTGCGGGCACTTGAATTCGCCGTATCCGACTCAGCGGGAGTCTTCCGATCCCGGCCAGCGCGGCAGGCTGATGCCCGGCGGCCGGATCGATCCCACGACGGGATACCAGCGCCGCGCCGCTGCGGCCGGTCATACCGACTCCATTCAAACCAACACCACATCCACATCACTCGACTCCGACGCGCCGGCCGGCCACGACCGCCTGATATCGGTCTGTGCTCACGACAGTCGGGAGGTTTTCCCATTCCTCCCGCAGGATCGCGAACCGGTACTCATCGACGTATTCGCCGTTCACGTACTGCGCCTGCCGCAGGCAACCCTCGTGGACGAAGCCGGCCTTCTGATAAGCCCGGATCGCCCGCCAGTTGTGGGCGTAAACCGAGAGCTGGATGCGATTGAGATTCAGCTCCCGGAACCCGTACCGGATCGCCAGCCGGGTGGCCTCACTGCCGTAGCCGCGATTCTGAAAGGCGACTTCGCCGATGAGCAGGCCGAAGGTCGCGCTGCGTGTGCGGCCGTCGACCACATGCAGGCCGGTCGTGCCGATCAGGCGATCGCCATCCTTGACCACGATGCCGAAGACGTAGTCGGTCTTGCTCTTCCCGAGCGACTCGAGCCATTCGCGCTCGCGACACTCGTTCATGGGCCCGCGATGCAGCAGCGTCTTCCAGTTGCGGGGATCATTGATCCACCGGCGCAGCACGGGCTCATCCGAGAGCTCAAGCGGGCGGAAGTAGATGCGCTGGCCCATGTAGTAGACAACGGCCGGCGCCTCGTCGGTTCGCGCAGCTTTCAGGCTCGCCACCGCGCTGCCGGGGGGATTCATGATTCGTTCGTAAGCGGCTCTTTCTTCCGCAGCCTCAATCATCGTCACACCACTCTTCCTTTTGCCTGCGTTCCCGGTTTCCTCCACCGCATCCAGGCGCGCACCATCTTCGCTTGCCCTGCGCGCAGGGTTTCTCTTCTGATTCAGCCTCGCCTGTCTGAGAAGCCTGTACTCCGGCGGGGCCGCTTCCGGCCCACCCCGCGGCCCGGAGCCTGCTCGCCGCCGGAGGATGTCCAACAAAAAAGCCCTGCGAACCTTTCGGGGCCGCAGGGCTTTGCTTTCATCGGTATCGAATCAGCGTTTACCCTGGCGGCCCCCCTTCGTGCATGTCGCGGCCGCAGCAGAGGACCTCAAACGACGGCGCGACGAAGGCGGGGGCAATCTGGTTGCCCGTCCACGTCGAGGCCAGTTTGTAGGTCACGCTGATCATGACAATCTCGCTTGTTGCAGGGAACATCGGCTCCCTGCCCTGGAACCATAATATACACCACAAAAACCGCCCGTCAAGGCGTTTTGCCGTTTTCTTTCGTTTTTTTTACGGTCCCTGGCCGGTTCTAATCGATTCCTCATCCTCTGCGGCCTGATTGGCGCTGCCCGCGTATGAAGATTAAGATGGTCGGCTGACCCGGGTCGGCGGACCCGGGTTCCAGCCATGCCTCCGGGACCGGAGCGAGAAGGAGGCGGGCCGCATGCCGCGGCGCGGCGGTACAGACGGCCCCGGCGGGAGAGGCCAATCGGGCCACACCGCCTCTGCCTCGAGACTCAGCGCACGAACGGTCAGGGAAGATGAGTCAGACCACACCACCTAAATTCCTTCGCGACAGCGGTACCGACGTCTTCAACGGCAACGAGCTGCTGGTCAAGGGCGCTCTCGAAACCGATGGGGGGGTCCACCTGCTGACCGGCTATCCCGGCTCGCCGGTGGCCACCTTCTTTGACGTGCTCGCCGACTGCGGATCCCTGCTCAGGGAACACGGCATCGAAGGGCGACTCGCCAATAACGAGGCGCTGTCCGTTGCGGCGGTCAACGGCACCCAGATGGCGCCGCTGCGGGCGATGGCGGTCTTCAAGAGCGTCGGCATGCACGTGGCCAGCGATGCCATCGCCCTGGGCAACCTCGCCGGTGCTCACCCGGAAGGGGGGGCGATCATCGTCGTCGGTGACGATCCGTGGAGCGAGAGCACGCAGGTTCCCGCCGACTCGCGCTTCCTCGCCCGCCACGTGTTCCTGCCCACGATCGAGCCGAGCACGGTCCAGGAAGTCAAGGACTTCGTCGGGATCGCATTCAAACTGTCGCAGGCCAGCAGTCTGTACATCGGATATGTCATCACGACGACGCTCGCCGAGGGCGGTGGCAGCGTCGTCTGCCGGCCCAACCATTATCCTCTCACCAACAGTCGTCATCGTCTTGATCTCAACACCGATGCGCTCAATCTCGAGGCCACCGTGCTGCTCCCGCCGCGTACCGGCCGGCGGGAAGTCGAACTGCCGCAGCGCTTCGAGAAGCTGCATAAAGAGGTTGAACGACTCGGCGTCAACCGCTTCGAGGATCTGCCCGGTGCGGACGAGGTCGTTATCGTCACCAGCGGTCTGGCCTACCAGTACGTCACGCAGGCCCTGAGCGACATCGGGCTGGCGGGCCAGGTGCCTGTTCTCAAGCTGGGCGTCACGTATCCGCTCGACCGGCGCCGGATCGAGCCGCTGCTCGCGCGGTTCACACACGTGCTGGTGGTCGAAGAGCGCCGCTCGTTCATCGAAGAGCAGATCGCCGAGATCGCCGTCCGGTTCGCACAAAGCGGGTGTGGCACAGCCGTCTCGGCTGCGCAGCATCGGCGAGACGCCGGTGCCGCACGTCTGTTGGCTCAGATCTGGGGCAAGCAGTTCCCGGGTGGGAATGCGGGCTTCCCGTCGGTACTGGGGCTGAATGTCTCGATCGTTGCCGACCGGATCGGGCGATTCCTGAGGGCGATCGATTCACCGCTCGCCCGGCAGGCCGCAGCGGGCATCGAGGCGGAGCTCCGGGTCATCGCCAACACCGCGAAAATCGAGGCCGACATCCCCGCCCGCACCCCCACGTTCTGCCCGGGCTGCCCTCACCGCGACTCCGCGAATGTCTTCCTGCAGATCAAACAGCAGTTCGCGGACGAGGCATACATGCGGCGCCATCACGGCCGGGGGGCCGTTGACCTGGTCTTCCACGGCGACACCGGCTGCTACACGATGCTCATGTTCGAGCCCAACGCCTCCCTGATGCACAACTATTCGGGCATGGGTCTGGGCGGCGGAACCGGCAGCGGCATCGACCCGTTCATCCGCAACAAACAGGTCGTCTTCATGGGCGACTCGACGTTCTTCCACTCCGGCTCGGCGGCGATCAGCAACTCGATCGCCACGCGTCAGGACATCACGTACATCATTCTGGCCAACGACACGACGGCCATGACCGGCCATCAGCCGCTGCCCTCGCTCAACACTGACCTGCTCGACCGCCCGATCATGGCCCAGAGCATCGAGAGCATCGTCACCGCGATCACCAACGACCGCTGCCCGATCGTACGGGTCAACCCCGACAAACGCCGGCCTTACAAGCGCCTGCTCGAGCGCACCATCCTGCGCGACGGCGTGAAGATCATCATCGCCGACAAGGAATGCGGCATCACGTATCAGCGGCGGCGCATGAGCGGCGAGCGCGCCGAGCAGCGCCGGCGCGGCTTCGTGCGGCGCAAGACCTACATGAACGTCACGCCGGAGGTGTGCGAGTTCTGCCTCGAATGTACGAACAAGACCGGCTGCCCCGGCCTCACCATCTCTCACACGGACTACGGACCCAAGATCCAGACCGATTTGTCCTGGTGCGTGAACGACGGGGCGTGCGCCCGCCTGGATGCCTGCCCGTCGTTCGAAGAGGTGACGGTCACGCGCAAGCGTCCGCCGACGCCGCGCGGCCACAACATCATGCTCGAGGATATCCCTGAGCCCAGGATCCATTTCGAAGGCCAGGTGTGGCGGGCGTGGATCGCGGGCGTGGGCGGCATGGGCATCGGCACCGCCACGAGCATCCTCGTACACGCCGGCCAACATGAGGGGTACCACGTCCAGTTCAGCGACAAGAAGGGTCTGGCCATCCGCAACGGCGCGGTGTTCTCTCAGCTCATTTTCAGCAAGCAGGACGCCCAGGGCGAGATCCCGGACGAAGGTGCAGAAACCCGGGCCCCGCTGATTCATCCGAGCATGACCCTGGGCTACGGCAAAGCCGACCTGCTCATCGGGCTCGACCCGCTCGAAGCCGTCCGGGCGGTCGATTCCAAGTCCGTCTGGCGCGTGGCCGCTCCCGACCGCACCGTGGCCATCATCAATACGGACTGGACGCCCACCATCCGCACCCTCATGGGCCGTGACACCTTTGCCGTCGACGACCTCGAACGCACCCTTCAGTCGGCGACGCGGGCCGACCAGTACTTCTCCGCACGGATCGCCTCGCTCTGCGAGCGGATCTTCGGGACGAAACTCTACGCCAACATCACGATGCTGGGCGTCGCCTATCAGCGCGGCCACATCCCGGTCTCGCTCGAGGCGATGAAGGAGGGCATCCGCCGCACGATTCGCGCCGATTTCAAGAAGAACCTCCGCGCGTTCGACATCGGCCGCAAGCTGGTTAGCCATCCAGAGCTCTTCACCGAGCATCTGCCCCGCGGCGACTCGCTCGCCCGGACGGTGCGCGAGAAGGCGGCCTACCTCAACATGCGCCTGCTGGGCAAGCGCCGCGCCCTGCGCAACGAGATCCCCGGCGCGACCGGCCGGCGCCGCCTGCCCGACACCAAGCTCGCCCGCAGTTACAAGCACCTGGTTCTCACCACGCTGCGGGCCTGCCGCGAGCTCGACCGGCAGACCATGCGCGACATCGCCGTCCGCATCTACGACCTGCAGCAGTGGGGCGGCGTGCGGTACGCACAGCGCTACGTGCAGCGCGTCCGCCGCGTCTTCCTCGCCGATCTCGACCAGCACGGCTTCGCCGCCACCCGCGCGGTCGTGTGGAATCTCGCCCGGCTGATGCTCATCAAGGACGAGTTCTACGTCGCCCACCTGCTGACCAGCTATGAGAAGCTCCGCCGCGACCGGCAGCGATACAACGTGAATCCCTCCAACGGCGACCGCATCCGCTACAAGCGCACGTTCCATCCGCGCTTCTTCGGCAAACAGCTCGACATCTCGGTGCCGCACTGGTCGCTGTATTTCATCCGCAGCATGCGGTTCATGCGCAGGCTCATGCCCGGCTGGCATCGCGAGGACCGCCAGCTCCTCGCCTGGTACGAGGGCCTCGTCGACGGCTTTGCGTTCAACGATGAGGCGGGCTATCGCCAGTATGTCGAGGTGCTGCGTACGCCCGAGACGATCACTGGCTATGCCGAGGTGCGGTGGCCGAAGATGGCCGCCGCCCGCAGCAGGGCCGAACAGATTCTCTCGGCGCTCAAACGCGCGCCGGGCAGATCATCCCGGCGCAGTATCCCGAACTGACGCGGGGTGCCCGAAAGTTCACGCGGCGTTGAATCCGGTCAAGGGGCCCTGGTCGGAATCGAACAGCAGCAGAATCCCCAGCCACATCTGGGCAGCCACCGCGATCACCAGCACCAGCACGATCAGCAGCGTGAATACACGGTGTCGTGGGGCCACACGGGTGAAAACCGCCCCCAGGAACAGCAGCAGCAGCAGGACGGCGCCCGCGACGGCGTGGACAGGCAGTCGGCCGGCCCGGGTGAGCGAGAATCCCTGACGAAGCGCGTGTGTGACCGATGTGAGCTGCCAGTCTCCGGTGAGCCAGGCGCCGGCCGCGGCCGTGCCCAGCCCCAGCAGCAGCGCCCAGAGCCACACGCGGGCCGGATAGATGGACGGCAGCGCCGGGATCGTCGGGCGGGGCTCCGGCACCGGCCGCCCGGCCGATTCGGGCCGCAGCCGGTAGTCCGGCACCTCCGCCATCCGCGCCGCGCTGACGGCCGCTACGATCGACATCGAGTGAATCACCGCCCACCGCCTCAGCGTGAGGCCGATCGCCCCCAGGGCGACGGCCACGGTCATCCCCGCCAGCAGCAGGTGAAGCTCCATCGGCGCAATGTACCTTTCCACGCCGGCTGGCCCCGCCTCGTGATGATCCGGCTCGCTCTCGGCGTCCACCGCCACCGGATCGGCCGCGGGAGCCGACGGGCTGGCAGCCTCGGCGGTGCCGGTGGCCGGGGCGGGCTCCAGCGAGGGCGGCGCGGCCTCCGCCTTTTCTGTGGTCGCGGGCTGGACGGCCACGCGATGCCGATAGACGCCTTCGCCCGCGTACCACGCGCCCGCGGACATCAGCCCCATCGCGATGAGCAGCAGGATCAGCCCCGGCGCATAGAATCGCCGCCGCCCGAGGTCCGAGCAGGCCAGCCACACCACCACCGCCAGCACCGCGAGCGCCGACCCGCCCGCCTCGAACCACAGGTGGCTCTCCACGTGTTCCCACTGGGTCGTCGTCCAGTCACTTCCTTTGACCGCCTGATGCCAGGTTGCCTCATCATCGATGGGCCCCGGCGCCATGACGTCGCGAAAGGCGTACAGCCCCAGGGTAACGGCCGGCACGCTCGCCATCGCACCGATGAGCATCATCCACCGTCCGGCCTGCCGGACCGTGCTGTGCCGCCAGAAAACGCTGAAGACCTCGATGATCAGGCCCGCGGCCAGGAGCCCCAGCGGATAGTGAACCACCGCGACGTGCCAGTTGGGATAGATGAACACCTGGTCCATCGGATCCTCCTTCGGTGCCCCCGCCCGACCTCAGTATATCTTCGCGCGGCGTAAAAAGCGGCGATCTGGCCATCGACAATCCAGCCGCGCCGAGCCGGCGGAAAACGCGCTGCGGCCGATCGTCCCGGGCCGCTCTCCGCCGCGAGTTTTCGACAAGAACTGGCGGCTGGCCGGCGGCGACCACGGCGGGCGAACCGGCGCCGTATTGGCCAGCCTCGTGGCGACATGCGAGCGGCACGGTGTCGACCCCGTCACATACCTGAAGGATGTCCTGACCCGAATTGCCGAAACCCCCGTCGGCCAGCTCGATCAGCTCCTGCCCCACCGCTGGAAGGCCGCCCACGCCGAGAATCAGGACCCGACAACCTGACGGGGTTCACCGGACGGATATGCAGTATCCGCTGCTGGGCGTTGGGCCGTCTTGGACAGTACCGCGCTGGCTTTTTATCTCTTGAAGGGAAGCACGTCATCGCCCCATGGGATGAAGTCGAAGGGCGGGAGACAATTCCGGACGTCGGGATCGGCGACGACACCCTTACACACGCGATACCGGTGAACACCTGCCTTTATCACGATTCCCGACGACAGGTGCTTCACGATGCGTTTGAACCACACCTCGACTTCTGGTGGCGTTGGTCGGACAATCTTCGCCGGCATCTCCAGCCAATCACGATGCCATGAGACAACACAGCTTCCGAACCGCCGTCGCCCTTGATCGATACGTTCGCCCTGGAAATAGACTGAGACGGCGGAATGATTCACGCCAGGCGAGATAGTGTACTTTCCAAGGTTGTGACCACCCGAGATAGCCATCGCTTGAAACGGCCCATAGAGCCATTGAGGCCTAAACAGGAAGAAAATACCACGTTCAAGGTCTGCGACGTCGGTGCGTTCAACCATGAAGGGGTGCGGGGCTGGTTGCGGCTCATCCAGCCTCACTCGCATACCTGAATCGAGCGCGCAGAGCAATGTCGAAGTAACATCGATGGTCGAATGTATGAATTCCCGGTCTGGCATCAGTCATTCCGGTCCTTTGGGGAATTCACCCGGGTGAAGTGGGACACCGTCCGCTTACGGGCAAGACTCCACGTCCTCGGCCGCCGCGCAAAACCTGGCCGACAAGCCACTGGGCTGCCACAGCCCACAACAGCCTGTCAGGATGGGCCAGGTGTATGTTCCCAGAACTTTTTTCCACGGGTATGCAGCAACGCCGCCAGAAAAGCAGTGAGGGAGGTTGCTACAACAGGCCACTCCTCGGGAGGATCGATCGGTCGTGCAACAATGATTGAACCAAAGTCGCTCTTGTTCGCGTCGCAGCGGGCCATCAACAGGTCGGCATCTCCCAGAAAGTCTCCGATTAACAGATCGCCATCTCGGAACTGGTGCTCTCTCCCCGAAATGAGTCCAGGGTGATTGACGAGCACCTGGCTCGGTGACCAGATGATCAGTCCCCACTGCCCGTACTTGACATCCTCAAAGAGTCTTAGGCCGTCAACGGTGGCCCAAAGCTTCCGCAAATCGTCCGGTAAGGTTAATCCGAGTATCTCCTCCAGCTCTCGTGTACCAGCCGATCCGGATCTCGGGACAATTCTGGAAAGCAAAGGAAACGCCACGTCTTGTCCCGGATCAGGGACAGTTGTGCCCCTCGATTGCTCTAGGCGAATGTCGGAGATCACCCATTGAATATCTTTCTCTTGCATTGCGGCTCAAATCCTAGTAATCGCGCCAGAAGGCATTGAATTGTTCGTGACCATCTTGGCCGCGCTTCACTGGCACAAGGTTCTCGAACACATTCGTTCCGCCATATTCACGAGGATGAATGTGATGAATGTCGTATTGGCTCCATCCTCCTGGTGGCTCCCGATGTCCCTTTTCAATCCATTGTCTTATGAAGTCCCCACGCTCCTTCAACCCCCAAGGTACGCGATCGGCTTCCGGCACTTTCGTCAAGTTGCCGCTTGGAAAGGGGATTTCCTTGCCAGTCCTGGGATCGATAATGGAAGGGTACGGTTTCCCGGCCTTGTTGAGTATCTTAGAAGGCTTGCCGGGATCAGGGCACGGTTTTCCACTTCTTGGCTTGGGCGGGGGTGGGGCTGCCTTGAAGCCTTTACGCAGCTTCTGACCAGCGTCGAGAGCCATCTTCCCGCCCTTGGCGAGGTCTCCTGGCCCTGGGAGCGCGGCCGCGAGATTGATGCCTGCTTCTGCATAATTACCTCGTGCAGCACTGATTCCAGCGTTCACTACATCGGGAACGGCGCCGATGCCCGGAATGAATCCGGCGTAGTCCAGGCCTGTCTGAACCGTGTCAAAAACCCCGTCCCAGGTCCATAATCCGTAAGGATCGATCAGCATCCAAGGATCGTTGCCGACGTACGCGAGGCCATTACCCAGGTTGAACGGGTCTCCCCAAACGCCGATCGGGTCGCGGGTGGTGAATCGGCCCGTACGCGGGTCGAGGTAGCGGTGGCGGTATTCGTAGAGCCCGGTCTCCGGGTCGAGCCAGCGGCCGGTGAACAGGATGACGTTGCCGATGGCGCTGGCGGGTCGGGGGGTGCCTGACTTGTCAAAGATCCGGGGC
>CAZQEN010000279.1:0-10729 GCA_964591605.1 uncultured Planctomycetales bacterium | reverse complement strand
TTTCGACTTTCGACTTTCGACTTTCGACTTTCGACTTTCGACTTTCGACTTTCGACTTTCGATTTTCGACTTTCGACTTTCGACCTTCCCCACGTCCCCAATCCGCAATCCGCAATCCGCAATCGGCGCCGGGCTACTCATCCGCGTCCCTCTGCGGCTGCAAAACGAACCCAATTCCGCGGCACCGCTCAGTGCTCACCGCTCATGTCTGCCTCGCCCCGCACCTCGAACCCCCGACTCGGATCGAGACGCAGACCAACCCCCTTGACGACTTCCCACGTGTCGACCACAGATCAGGCCCTCTCCTCGGGATGCGGCATCCGCACCAGTTCCCATCCCGGCACAGGCCATCGAGGTGTTCGCGGCAGGGGGACCGTTCCCGGGCGCCCGAGCCGTCCGATAACCCGGCCGGCCCGCTCAGCATTGCAGACCCGACGATCAGTCGAGTGGACCCGGTCGAATCGCCGATGAATACAGGTGGTTTTGCGGGCGGACGCTCTGCGCGCGCTCAAGGAAACAAGCATGGGTACCATCAGCAGCAGTGTCGGACTCATCTCCGGCATCAACATCCAGGAACTCGTCGCCAAGCTGATGGCCATCGAGGCCAGACCGCTCAATCAGCTCAAGACGCGGATCACCGAGGCCACCCAGATCAAGACCGCCTACACCGAGCTGGTCGCGCGATTCCTGTCGGCCAAGGGCGTCGCCGGCCGCCTCGCCAAGTCCGACGCCTTCACCGTCAGAAAGGCGACCAGCTCCAACGAGGACGTCCTCACTGCCACCGCCACCAAAAACACCCCGCTGGATACCTACAGCTTCCTGGTCAAGAACCTCGTCTCGACGCACCAGCTCGTCTCAGCCGGGTATACCTCGCGCGATGCCACCATCGGGGCCGGCACCCTCACCTTCGAGACCGGCCGCGGAAACGTCGCCCCCACCACGCTCCTGGCCGACCTCAACGGCATCGCCGGCGTGCGCCGCGGAATCATCCGCATCACCGACCGCTCGGGCGCCGCCGCCGACGTCGACCTGCGGACCGCCACGAACCTCCAGGAGGTTCTTGACGCGATCAACCGGCAGTCCACCGCCCGCGTGACCGCCGCCATCGAAGGCGACCACCTGGTCCTCACCGATCAGACCGGCCTGGCCACCGGCAGCCTCACCGTCGCCGACCTCAACGGCGGATTCACCGCCGCCGACCTGGGCATCGCCGGCACCGGCGCCGGGCAGATCGTCGGAACCAACCTGGTCAGCCTCGTCAACGAGTCGCCGCTCAGCCGCCTTAACGACGGCAACGGCGTCCGCGTCGACGGCATCAATGACGACCTCCGCTTCACCCTCCGCGACGGCCGTCAGGTCGACGTGAACCTCTCCGGCGTCCTTCGCTTCAGCACCAACCTGGCCGAGCTCAACGACGGCCGGGGCGTCCGCCTCGGCACCATCCGCCTCACCAACCGCGCCGGCCAGACCGCCCAGGTCGATCTCTCCGGCGCACAGACGCTTCAGGACGTCGTCAACGCCATCAACTCCAGCGGAGTCTCCGTCACCGCCTCCCTCAGCAGCAGCAGGATCATCCTGAGCGACACCTCCGGCGGCACCACCTCCAATTTCAAGGTCGAGGATGTGAGCGGCTTCGCCGCCGCCGACCTGGGCATCGTCGCCGACGTGGCGGCCGGCGGAATCACCGGCGGATCCATCTACCGCGTCGACAGCCTCGGCGCCGTGCTCCGCGCCATTCAATACGCGACCGGCAACGACGGCGCCCTCTCCGCCGCAATCTCCCCCGACAAGCTCCACCTCGTGCTGACCGACAACACCGTCGGCGCGGGCACCAGCAGCATCGAGGCCCTCAACGACTCCCGGGCCATCGAAGACCTCGGCCTCACCGGCGACTTCTCCTCCGGGACGATCACCTCGCTCCGCCTCAAGGCCGGCCTGAACACCGTCCTGCTCTCGTCGCTCAACGGCGGCCAGGGCGTCGACACCACCTCGCTCTCCATCGATCGCACCGTCGGCGGCGCCACCGCCACCGTCAACGTCGACCTGGCCGGCGTCGAGACCCTCCAGGGCGTCGTCGAGAAAATCAACGCCTACCGCGATGGCTCGAATCAGCAGGCCTTCCGGGCCCAGGTCGCAAACGGCGGAACCAGCCTGATTATCCAGGACATCGCCGGCGGGCAGATCGCCGCCGTCGGCGGCACCGCTGCCACCGATCTGCATCTGGCCGTCGCCTCCGACGGCGCCGTGGCCGGCGGCGACCTGCAGCTCCGCTACATCGGCGAGAACACCCTGCTCTCCTCGCTCAACGCCGGACGCGGGGTCGCCCTCTCGAGCTTCCGCATCGCCTCCAGCACCGGCCTCACCGCCACCATCACCCTGAGCGCCTCCCAGAAGACCGTCGGCGACGTCCTCAAGGCGATCAACGCCGCCGCCATCGGCGTCACCGCCTCCATCAACTCGACCGGCGACGGAATCCTCCTGACCGACACTGCGGGCGGTGCCGGTAAGCTGCAGGTCACCGAAAACGGCGGAACCACCGCCGCCGATCTCAACCTGCTGGGCACCGCCGAAGGCACCACCATCGACGGCGCCCTGGCCCGCCGGATCGAGGTCACGGCCGGCGACACGCTTGATACGCTGGTGACAAAAATCAACGAATCCAGCGCCGGCCTCCGCGCCAGCATCATCAACGATGGCAGCGCCATCGCGCCGTACCGGCTTATCATCAGCTCGAGCACCACCGGGGCGATCGGCCGCGTCAATTTCAGCCTCGGCTCGACCTGGCTCTCCCTCTCCACGCTTTCCGACGCCCGCGACGCCAAAATCGTGGTCGGCAGCATCGATTCGCCCAGCTCCGTCGTCCTCACCAGCGGCTCCAACACCGTCAAGAACGTCGTCGACGGCCTCACCCTCGACCTGAAGGCCGCCGGCAGCCAGCCCGTGGACGTGACCGTCGCCCGCGACGTCGACCAGGTCGTCAGCGATATCGGGAGCTTCGTCGAAACCATCAACGACACCCTCGACCGCATCGACGACCTCACCCAGTACATCCCCGAAACCCAGGAGCGGGGGATCCTGCTCGGCGATTCCGCCGTCCAGCAGACCCGCGATCGAATCTTTTCGCTGGTTTCAGGTTCCGCAACCGGTCAGGGCCTGACCTACCGGCGGCTCAGCCAGGTCGGCATCACCGTCGGCAGCGGCGCCCGCCTGCAGTTCGATGAGGACAGGTTCCGCGAGGCCTTCGAGGCCGACCCCGAGGGCGTCGAGAAGCTCTTCACCCTCACCAGCAAGAACGAGTCCGGCAAGGTCACCAAGCACGGCTTCGCCGCCCGCCTGGAGGATGTCATCGACGGCCTCACCCAGACAGGCACCGGCCTCCTGAGCCAGAAGGCCGACGACACCCAGGACCGCATTGACCTCTTCAACCGCCGGGCCCAGGAAATGCAGAAGCTCCTCGACATCAAGGAAGCGCGGCTCTACGCCCAGTTCCAGGCCATGGAGACGGCCCTCGCCGCCCTCCAGAGCCAGCAGTCCGCCCTCGCCTCCCTGTCGAGCCTCGCGTCCAGTCTCGCGTCGAGCAGCAGCTTCAATCTGAGATGACGGAAGTTCGCCGCAGCGTTCCCAGGATTCGGGCGGGGCACCGTGATCCCCTGAGGAGCACCGGGGCCGTCGCTAACTGAATTGGCTATGCCGTGTAACCGATAACTTCATCGCCGATGGAAACGCCTTCCGACCAGTACCTTCGCAACGCGGTGATGACCGCCTCGCCGGAGCAACTCCAGTTGATGCTCTACGACGGCGCCATCCGCTTCACGCGCCAGGGCATCGAGGGGCTCGAAAAGGAAGACTTCGAGGAGGTGTTCAACGGTTTCAGTCGCGCCCAGAAGATCGTCCTCGAGTTGCTCAGCTCCCTCAACTACGACGTCGACCGGGCCCTCTGCACCCAGATGGCCGGCCTCTATAACTACATCTACCGCCGGCTCGTCGAAGCCAACGTGCAGCGGAATCTCGCCATGGCCCGCGAGGCGCTCCAGCTCCTCGAATACCAGCGCGAGACCTGGGTCATGTTGATGAACAAGCTGGGGGCGGATCGATCAGGTGACGCACCCGACCACCCGGCGAGCCCCCGCAGGGCCCCCGTCGCTGCGGAAGACGAAATCTACGGCTCGCTCAGCGTCCAGGGTTAGCCGTCCCATCCGCACCCGCTCCCATGGGTTCAGCCGGTCGCCATAGAGTCCCGGGCCGTCCTGAGGTAAGCTCTCGTCCTGGGCAGACGGCCAGGGGGGCCGATCCTTTCGACCGGCGCGGTCGTATATGAATCCGGGTCTCCGTCTGGCTTCAATGGTTCCTGAGTCCCGCGGGTGTAGCGGCATGCAATCAGCTTCCATCATCGCGAAGGGCCGGCTCGTCGTTCTGTCGGCCATGACGACCATCGGGTGCGCCATCCCCGCCTGGGCTCAGGCCACCGCCCCCAGCCCGGAAACGTCCCCGGCCCCCGTGCCTTCCGTCGCCCCGGCCGCCCCGGCCGCCTCCGCCATCCTCCAGGCCGCCCAGGTCCCGGGCGTCACTCCCGGCATGTCCGTCGAGGCGCTCCTGCAGCTCGGCTTCAACGCCGTGCGCGATCAGCAGCTCAACCGTGCCGAGCAGATCTTCGCCGCCATCCTGCAGGAAGACCGTCAGAACCCCGGCGCCATGATGGGACTGGCCGGCACCTACGAATCCCAGGCCCTGGTCGCCAGGAAGTCATCGGAACCCGCTCAGACCGCCCGGGCCAACGACTACGCTGAAGGGGCCGCCAAGTGGTATCTGGCCGCTGCGACACTCTTTAAGGAGTCAAACGACCACGCCAGCGCGCAGCGCTGCTGTCAGCGCGCCCTGGTTCTGCAGCCGCGAAACCCCGCCGCCCAGCTCGGCCTCGCCCGCGCCTCCGCCGCCCTGCGCCAGGACGTCATGGCCAGCGAGCAGTACAAGGAGTATCTCCAGAATGCCGCCGCGCCTGCCGACACCCTCGCCCAGGCGAATCTCGAACGCGCTCAGGTCCTGCGCCGGAACCACTCCCCCAACATGGCCCTCGACCATCTCAACACCGCCCTGAACCGCGATCGCGAAAACCCCGAGATCTACGCCGAGATCGCCCGCACCTATCTCGATCAGACCAGCCTGCCCAAGGCCCGCACCAACGCCGAGACCGCCATCGGCAAAGCACCCAACAACCCGGAATACTGGAGTGTTTACGCCCAGATCCTCCTGGGACAAACCGAACTTCAGGCCGCCCGCGAGGCCGCCGCCCGGGCCATTGCCCTCTCCCGCGACCAGTTGCGCCAGAGGCCCGACAACCAGGCCCTCCTCCAGTCGCTCGGAGGCTATTACACCCTCTATGGACAGGTGCTCCAGCAGATGCTTGCCAGGGAGCCCGCCAACACGCTCATCCGCGTCGACCTGGCCCGCGCCCTGCAGGAGCAGTCCACCGTGACCCAGGCGATGACCCTCTATCAGTGCCTCGATGTGCTCCGCCGGGCCCCGGCCTCCGAGCGGCGCAACCCGCGCCTTCTGGAGACCACCCTCGAGACCCTTCTGGGCCTCTCCCTGGTCCCCCAGGCCCAGAACGTCGCCCGCCAGCTCATCCAGGTCGAGCCCGGACATCAGTTGGCCCGCCGGGTCCTGCAGCAGACCGCGCCCGCCACCGCGCCTGCAACCGCTCCGGCCACTCAGCCCGGCGGCTGACCTGCGGATCCCGCGCTCCTCACGGACACAGCGCCTGTTCAAAGGGAGACGTGATGCGTGATTTGCCCGCCATCGCGTCGGGCCAGTCGATCGCCCCGGAGACATCCACGTCGAAGCGCGGGTCATCCTCGACGGGCGTCGAGAGCCGCGCCCGCACCGCCAGCACATCGCTCAGCCGCAACGCTCCGTCGCCCGTCACGTCCCCGGCCAGGCTCCGAAGGCTCACGTCCCGGTCTCCGATCAGCCCCGCCGTCACCAGGTCCGGCGGCAGCGTGATCGTGTAGCAGGTCTGGTCCGGAAGTACGCCGGGGTCCACCGAGATCTGCACGATGTCCGGCCCCGTCAACGCGACGGCGGTGGGGGGGTAGTTCACGGGAGCTTCCAGCCCGGCCGGCCCCGAGGTCCGTCCGACGATCACGACCCCCCCGGGATTGTTCAGCGTCACCGGCCGATCGAAATCGATCTCCAGCAATTGGATCCCGCCCGCCCGCGCCTCGACCGTCGGTCCGTTCGGCCCGTTGCCTCCCGACGCTGCTGCCAGCACGATGGCCAGCGGACCCGCCGCCCCGTGCGTCCGCACGCTCCGCCAGCCCGTGACCGTCGCCGGGTCGTCGCAGAACACCTTCCGCGTCGGCGAGGTGATCTGCCCCTTCACGTCGACCACGTCAGCGGACGAGAGCTCGCCCGACAGATCCACGTCGAACTGTGGGCCGTCGCCCACGGGCATCGACAGACTCGCTCGCGTCGCCAGCACGTCGCTCAGGTTGACCTCCCCGTCACCCGTCACGTCCCCGTGCAGCGACCTCACGGTCACGTCGAGATCACCCGTGAGCGGGGGGGAGGTTGTTCCCGGCCCCAGGCTGATCGTGTAGCACGACTGGTCGGGCAGCAGCCCCGCGTCGAAAACGATGTCCAGCGTGGCGGGGTCGGCCAGGGAGACCTGGCTGGGCGAGTAGGGCGTCGCCTCCTGAGGCAGCCCGCCCACCGTCGTCCGCCCGGTCACCGAAACGGCCGCCGGGTCCGCCAGCGTCACCGGCTGGTCGAAGACCACCCGAATCTTCTGGATCCCGCCGTTTCGCGTCTCGACCGTCGGCCCCTTCACCCCGACCCCCGACCCGGCCCCGCTCAGTGCGATCGCAAGATCCCCTGCGGCGCCATGCTCTCGCACGCTGCGCCACCCCGCGACGTGCGCCGGCTGGCCGCCCGCCTGAACCGTGATCGCCAGCGGCGGCTCCACCAGATGCGTGGCGGTGGTCAGATCTGCGAAATCAAAGCTCCACGGCCGCATCGGCGGTGAGTCCAGGAACGAGTAACTCACGACCCCCTCGCCCACCGCCGTCACCGAAAACGTCCCCAGCCGCGTTTCCCCCAGCGCGAACCGCGCCGGCGGCAGGAAACCCACCGCCGCGCTGAACGCCCCGGAAACAGGGGTATTGTCCTCCCCCTGGACCTGCGGCAGGTCCGCGCTGACCACGTTGACGAACGACCCCGGATCGAAGCTGATCACATCCCCTGAGGTGGGCTCCAGATAAACCGAATACGCCAGCACATCCCCCTCGGCGGGCAGCGGCCCGTCGCTGAGCGTGACCCACAGCTCGAGGTCCAGTACCTGGTCGCCCGGGTCGCTCAGATCGAGAACCGCGTCCGTCTCCGTCGGGGCGAGACGCACCCCGAACGTCGCGGTCACCGCCTGCGCCGCGGGCTTGCCGGCGCCCAAGACCGCCACGGCCGTCAGGACCCATCGGATCCAGGCCAATCGTAGGCGTCCCCTGTTCACGTCCCTTGCACCCTGCCCCGTCTTGCCCAAACCGTTTCAGGTTCCGGGAAAACGGATTTCTTTCCCCACAACGCCCGGGTCTCGACTCGGGCCACACGCACGCGTGGGACAGGCTCATCTCTGCCGGACGGTCACGGTGGCCAACGCTCTCCCGTCCGTGCCGAATCCCTCGACGTGGACGCTCCAATCCCACGCCGACGGATGCTCGATCCTCTGTTCGCGGGCCATGGAACAGCGCTCTGTCACCCCTGCGGCTGGACCAGCGTCTCGAATCGAGGCGTTCGGTCACGGATTCCCGTCAACCCGCCCGCGCGCGTACGGACATGCCTCGTGGTGTCAGACCCGTGGCGTTCATCCCAGCGCAGTCCGAATTGACCCCCGCCAGCCGCGGGATCGCAAATCGATGCACCACCTTGTCAAATGGCCCACCCTGAGCACATCATGCTCAGGCACAGCCCACATGATACCGCGAAAGCCGCCAATTTGTTGACAATACCCACACCGAATCTGTCGAAAACACCGCTCCGCCCCGTCCCCACCGCCCCGTCCCCACCCCTCCAACGTGCACCCCGGCCATACGCTCTCTGCGCGCCCATCTCAGGAACCCCCCAGCCTTCAACCTGGGGCACTCCCACCCAAACACCCGGGTTTCGTCATTCCGATTTCCCCGCCGGCGGACTCCTGAAAAACCGCACTGCTCCCCTCGGGGTCACGTTTTTGGCCTCCACCGTCCGATCTCGTATACTGGGCTCTTCGACCCTGACCGGGCCACGCCCTGCGGACACGGTTCCCTGGTACACGAAGCGCGGCTTCACCCGACCGCCCGGCGGCCGGGGCTGCCTCGCAGCCTGGATGGACGAGAATTCCGGATATGTCGGACTTTATCACAACTTCCCAGCGGATTTCGCGGTTGCCCCCGTACCTCTTCGCCCGGATCAATGCCCTCAAGCACAAAAAGCGCCAGCAGGGCATCGACATCATCGACCTGGGCATGGGCAACCCCTCGGACCCCACCCCTGAGCCGATTGTCGAGAAGCTCTGCGAGGCCGTCCGCGACCCGCGAAACCACCGCTACAGCGTCTCCCGCGGCGTCTTCAACCTGCGCCGCGACGTCGCCCGCCACTACAGGGACAAATACGGCGTCGACCTCGACCCCGAGACCGAAGTGGTCGCCTGCATCGGCAGCAAAGAAGGCATCAGCCACATGCTGCTGGCCATGCTCGGCCCGGGCGATACGGCTGTCGTGGGCGACCCGGCCTTCCCCATCCACGTCTACGGCGTGGCCCTGGCCGGCGCGAACGTCATTTCCGTCCCGCTGGGCAACGACGACGCGTTTCTTGAACGGATCCGCGTGGTGCTCCAGGGGCTCTTCCCCCGGCCCAAGCTGATGATCCTGAATTATCCGCACAATCCGACGGCCATCACCGTCGATCCGCCGTTCTGGGTCAAGGTCGTCGAGCTGGCCAGAGAATACGAGGTCGCCGTCATCAGCGACTTTGCCTACGGCGAGACGTGCTTTGACGGCTACAAGGCGCCGAGTTTTCTCTCGGCTCCCGGCGCCAAGGACGTCGGCGTCGAATTCACCACCATGAGCAAGCCCTACAACATGGCCGGCTGGCGCATCGGCTTCTGCGCCGGAAACCGCACCATGGTCGACGCCCTCTCGACGATCAAGGGCTACTACGACTACGGAATCTTCCAGCCGGTACAGATTGCCTCCATCATCGCCATGCGCCACTGCCAGCAGTACGTCGAGGAGCAGGCACGGGTCTACCAGGCCCGCCGCGACGTGGTCCTCGCCGGCTGCGAGCGCCTCGGCTGGACCGCCGAGCGCAACCGCGCCAGCATGTTCGTCTGGGCCCGCATCAGGGACGAGCACCTCGCCGGCCAGTCCACCATCGACTTCGTCATGCGCATGATGGACGAGGCCGAGGTCGCCCTCGCCCCCGGCCGCGCCTTCGGCCAGAACGGAGAGGGTTTTGTCCGCATCGCGCTGGTCGAAAACGAGCACCGCCTCCGCCAGGCCATGCGCCAGCTCGACCGCGCCCTGAATAAGAGAACGCTCAAGGCAGGAGCATAGCGGGGATTGCCGATTTCCGATTTCCAGTTGCCGATTTGCGGAGTGGCTTGCGCCGCGGAAGACAATCGGAAATCGGCAATTGGCAATTGGCAATGACATGATCGCGATCATTGACTACGGCATGGGCAACCTGCGAAGCGTTCAGAAAGCCTTCGAACGCGTTGGGGCCTGCGCGCAAATCGTCTCTCAACCCGACCAGATCGCCCGCGCCGAAAAAGTCGTTCTCCCCGGCGTCGGTGCCTTTCGCGACGCCATCGCCCACCTCCGCTCGCAGCACCTCGTCGATCCTGTGCGCGACGCGGTCCGATCCGGCCGCCCCTTCCTGGGCATCTGCCTGGGCCTGCAGCTCCTCTTCGACATCAGCTACGAAGACGGCGAATACCCCGGGCTGGGCATCCTCCCCGGCAAGGTGGTGCGCTTCGATTTCAGCAGCCTCCCGGGCGCCGCCGAGCTCAAAATCCCTCAGATGGGCTGGAACCAGCTCCAGTGGACCGCCGACTGCCCGGTCCTCCGCGGCATCGCGCCGGGGACGCACTTCTATTTCGTGCACTCCTACCACGTCGTCCCGTCAGAGCCGGGTTCTGTGAACCCGGTATCAGAGCCGGGTTCTGTGAACCCGATATCGGAGCCGGGTTCCGTGAACGCGATATCGGAGCCGGGTTCCGTGAACCCGGTGTTCTCCGCCCGCCCCGATTCGCGCGCGGCGGAGCGCCGCGCCACGCGCGATTTTCCGGGCTCACAGAGCCCGGCTCTGCGGGATGTACCGGGCTCACAGAGCCCGGCTCTGAACGTCGCTACGTGTTGCTACGGTTACGACTTCGCCGCCATGGTCTGGCGCGACAATCTCTTCGCCACCCAGTTCCACCCCGAGAAAAGCCAGTCCGCCGGCCTCCAGCTCCTCGAAAACTTCACCCGGCTCTGACGTCGGGTTCCCTACCGGTCGCGAGACGGCGCTGTCGGGGCAGTGGGCAGCGCGCGCTTCGTCGCAGCGCGGCTGAATGAGACCGCTCCGTCAGGCCGGACCCGTGCACATCTCCACCCCTTTGGGGTGCATCCGAAATACAGGGGCGTGCCTCCCGCGTGGCATGGGTCTCGGCGCGCCGGGATACTCGCTGCCCGTGGGAGTGGGCCACGGGCAATCTGCATCC
>CAZQEN010000278.1:0-10778 GCA_964591605.1 uncultured Planctomycetales bacterium | reverse complement strand
GTTCGAGCTGGGCAGCCTCACCGACCGCGTCGGCATCGTGCGCGAGCAGCTCGAAACGCTGCTTGAAGAGGGCGAAACGCCGCAACACGCATCGGTGCGATGGATCGAGGTGCAATCCGGCCGGCGGACGAACGTGTCGCTGTGCCAGGCGCCGACCGTCGTCGGCGAGATCCTGCAGGAGACGCTGTTCAGCAAGGTCAAGAGCGTGGTTCTGACCAGCGCGACGCTGTCGATCGCGGGGCGCGCGTCTGCCGGAAGGCGGGCAGACGCTGGGGGCCGGGCGCCGCGCCCGCCTGAACAGAGACTGGCGGCGGACACACCCTCCGCCCCTGGTGAGAAGGCGGGCAGGATGCCCGCCCCCCGCCAGCCCGCGCCCCGGCAGTCCGCCCGCCGGCACGGCGGGTTCGATTACATCCGTCATCGGCTGGGGCTGACCGACCCGGAGGAGATTCAACTCGGCTCGCCGTTCGACTACGCCACGCAGGCCGAGCTGCATATTGCGACCGACCTGCCGGAGCCCGAGAACACGACGGCATTCGTGCCCGCGGCCGTCGAAGCGATCGATCAGCACGTCCGGGCCACGAAGGGCCGGGCCTTCGTGCTGTTCACCAGCTACGAGATGATGCGCGACATGGCCGGGCGCCTGTGTCCGCGGCTTGAGGGGCAGGGCCTGCGGATCATGGTCCAGGGCGAGGGGATGCCGCGCTCGCTCATGCTCCAGCGCTTCCGCAGCGAGCCGGGCTGGGTGCTCTTCGGCACCGACAGCTTCTGGCAGGGCGTGGACGTGCCGGGCGACGCCCTTACGAACGTGATCATCGTCAAGCTGCCCTTCGCGGTGCCCGACCGGCCTCTGACCGAAGCGCGGATCGAGCAGATCCGGGCCGCCGGCGGCAATCCGTTCATGGATTACCAGCTTCCGGAAGCGATCCTCAAGTTCAAGCAGGGCTTCGGCCGTCTCATCCGCACCAAAACCGACCGCGGCCGGGTCGTCGTCCTGGACCGGCGGCTCAAGACCCGCCGCTACGGCAAAGCATTCCTGGATGCCATTCCGTCCTGCCGCATCATCACGCCCCCGGAAGGCGAGGAGTAGCGGCGGCGCCTTCTTCGCCTGCGCGGGTGTCTTTATCGGCCCCCTGCGCGGCTCCTTCCCCATTCGGCCGGCTCTTCCACTTCTTGAACGTGGATCAAGCTCGCTCGTGGAGCGGCCCTCGACACGCTGAGAAAACGAATCGTACGCTTAACTCAAACTGCCCAGGTTATCTCGTGGGGCATTCAGGCCGATGCAGGGATGAGGACGCTGCGCTCGCCCGAACTCTGTCATGGAAGGGGCCGACGGTTTCTCATGTTGCAGACGCTGGTGCCAAAGGAAGACGAGGCGATCGGATCCGCATTGGCGGAGGTCGACGTCAAGTTATCGGCCTGGCTGGAGGCCATGAACGCGGCTCAACGGGCCCTGGAAGAGCGGGCCGCGTCTGTCGAACGCGTCGTCGGGGTGCAAGCGCCCGTCACCCGGGCGCAGGCAGAGGCACAGGCGCAGGCAGAGGCACAGGTAGAGGTAGAGGCAGAAGCAGAGACAGAGGTGAACGCGGAGTCAAGAGCCCCGGATCCCTCGCCGGGCACCTCCGAGGCGACGAAGCGATTCACCGAAGGACTGCGGGCCGAACTGGAAGCCGTGCTGGCTGAAGAGGCTCAGCACGCCAGAGAGACCAGCGAGCCGGAGCCGCTCAGGCCCGAGCCGCCCAAGCTCGTGCGTTCCCCCTCGTCGGCGACCCGCGGGATTGTCAGCTACGTGACCGCCGAACCGGCGGCAGAGCCCGAGACGGCGGATCAGGCGGCCAGGGATCAGTCAACGGAGGACGACGAGGCATTGCTGGCGACGTTGGATGAGAAGACGGTCAAAGCGCTTCGCGTGATGCGGCGGCTCAGCCCGGTCAAACGGAGCATGCGCGAGCTGCTCGCCGAGTACCAGGCGGAGCAAGGCATGAAGCCCGACGATGCGCCCTCCCCGGCGCGCACGTCGTGGTGGAAGAGGAAGTGACATGAAGGTGGACAAACGGCCTCAGGAATCAGCAGCGGAGCCCGTCGCCGACGGCGCACAGGCCTCCCTGGATCTGGCTCGGCTCGAGACGATGGGTCGGGACGTCATCCTGGCGATGCAGTCCCTCCGGGAGCTGCTCGAGGCCCGCGCGGCCGCGCTGGAGTCATGCCGCACCGCGCTCGAACAGCACTACGAGCAGCTCGAACAGCGGCGCTGCGAGGTGGTCCAGCAGGAGACCCAGCTCTGCGAGGACCTCGAGAAGCGGGAATCCGAAGTCCTCAGCCGCGAGAACCAGTGCAAGGAAGTGCGTCAGCAGCAGGAAGCCCAGGCAGCGGCGCTGGCCCAGCAGCAGCAGAACATCGAGAAGCAGCTCGCGGACCTCGCCAACGATCGCCAGGGCCTGCTGGCCGAACAGAAACAGCTCGACACCGCCCGCCAGGATTGGGAGTCGCGCTGCGCCCAGTGGGAGCAGCAGCGGGCGGAATGGGAATCCAAGTGCGGCGAGGTGACGGCTGCCCAGGCCGAAGTTCGGCAGCAGCGCGAAGCGCTCGGCAAGCAGCAGCAGGCGCTGGCGCTGGAGGCCGAGAAGATCGCCCGCGGCCAGCAGGAGCTCGCCGCCCGCGAGGCGAAGCTGACTGCGACCATGCAGGCGGTCGAAACGCAGCGGCGCGAGCTCGATGCCCAGCAGACCCAGCTCGCGGCTCTGCGCCAGGAGTGGGATGCCCGCATGAAGGAGCTCGACACCGCCCGTGAGAGCCTGGGGGCCATCCAGCGGCAGCTCGAACAGGAGCTCGACAAGGCGACGAGCCAGCGCGAGGAGCTCCTCCCGCGCGTGGGTGGAAACGGGAAGACCAATGTGCCCAGTGCGGCCGATCAGCAGGCCCGCGAATCCATTGAGCGGTTCCAGAAGCTCTGCCGTGATGCGAAACGCAAGGCCATCGGAGCCTGACGGTCGCCGGCCGGTCCGGATCGCCCGACGGGGGCGGCGGACAACGCGGCAACAGACAAGCGAGGGTCGGGAATGGCGCTGAAGATCTTTAATCGTAAGCAGCAGCAGGAGGAGCTGGAAGCGGAGGTGGTCGTCCCCCGACGGCAGTACCGTCCGCTGCCCACTCGCAGGCAGGAGCAGTTCGAGCCTGCTCTGCAGCTCAAGCTTTCGGACGACCCGCTTCAGCGGGAGCTGCAGCTCGAACGGTACGCCTACATCGCGATCAACCGCCATCTCTGGGCCGACCACCGCGACGTGGAGAAGGTCTATCGCCAGGCGGTGCTGGCCATCGACGAAAACTTCGCCCTGGTGCCCGAGGGCTTCATCTCGCTGCCCCAGACCATCGCCGACGAGCCGGGCAAGGACGAGCAGGATGTCGAGACTCAGCCGTTCCTGCTGGCCCGCTGCGCGGTCACCAATGCCCAGTTTCAGAAGTTCGTCGACTCAGGCGGCTACCAGGATCTCGAACTGTGGCCCAAGGACGTCTGGCCGCAGCTCATCGACTTCAAGGATCAGACCGACAATCCGGGCCCGCGGTTCTGGCGGGAGGGACGCCATCACAAGGCCCTGGCCGAACATCCGGTGGTGGGTATCTGTTTCTACGAGGCGGCCGCGTACTGCAAGTGGGCCGGCTACCGGCTGCCCGCCGAGGCCGAGTGGCAGATGGCCGCGAGCTGGCGGCTGCGCACGTCCGCCCAGTTGCTGCGGCGCTATCCCTGGGGCGATGCCCTGGATACCCGGCGCTGCAACATCTGGGGTTCGGGCATCGGGCGGACGGTGCCCGTCTCGGAATACCCCAACGGGGCATCGCCCAACGGCGTGCTGCAGCTCATCGGAAACGTGTGGGAATGGACGGATTCCGACTTCACGGTCGCGTGCGACTACCGTCCGGTCGTGGGAGACATGCTCCTCAAGAGCATCCGCGGCGGAGCATTCGATACCTACTTCGCCGCACAGGCCACGAGTGTTTTCCGGACGGGAATAGCGGCACTGGCGCGCGTGCACAACGTCGGCTTCCGATGCGCGCTGGATCTGGGGGCGAACGGGTCGTCCTGAGAGGGTGATGAGGCGGGAAGGCACGGGCGGGTGAGCCCCGGCCGTGAGGACCGGCCATTCTGTGAACGCGGAGTGTGGGCATGGGCATTTTCGGCTCAGAGACGGAAGAACTGGACGAGGAACTCCTCGAAGAAACGCCGTGCATGATCTGCGAGAAGGAGAACTCGCCCGAGGCGGTCCTCTGCAGCGATTGCGGGGCGCCCATGGCGATCGTGTACGACTCGATCGCCCAGGAGCGCGAGCCGCAGATCATCACCATCGTCGGCGAGAGCAACGTCGGGAAAACCGTGTTCCTCGGTTTCCTGCTCGACATGCTCGCCCAGCGGGCCGGCGATTTCGAGGCGTTCCCCAAGGGCGCGTACTCGGTCGACCTGCAGCAGACCGTCGTGACGCACATGGCCCATCGCAAGTTCCCGCCCAAGACGCCAATGGAGGCCAACCAGTGGTACTGGGCCTACTACCAGATCTGCAAGAAGCACCCCTCGACCAAGTGGGTGGATCTGGTCATGCCGGACATGGCCGGCGAGTCCCTGGCCGCGGAGGTGGCCTCGCCCAAGACCTTCAAGGTCATCCGCAACCTGCTCAGCAAGTCCTCGGGCATCATGATGCTCGTCGATGCGGCCATGGCCGCCAACGGCTCCCAGCAGCCCGACTTCTTCGCCCTCAAGATGCTCAGCTACATCGACACGATGTACGGGGCCAAGCGCGAGGAGAAAGTCGAGACTCCGGTCGCCGTCGTGCTCTGCAAGGCCGACTATTGCGCCGACTGCTTCGAGAACACCAGGTACTTCGTGCAAGCCAATCTCAACCGCCTCTGGAACCTGTGCGAAAGCCGGTTCGAGCGGGTTGAGTTCTTCGCTTCCAGCGTTGTGGGTTCGCTCGGGTACGCCGTGCCCGACAACGAAGGGGACGTGGTCATCCCGATTCCTTTACACACCGCCCTGCGAGGGGTGTTGGAGCCATTCGAATGGATCGTGGAACAGTTGTAGGCTTCCAGGCCAATCAAATGGAAGCCATTCGGGCCGATCAGGCTCTCTTCACTTCCATCCGTTCCCCGATGGGGGAGGGATATCGTATTGTCGCCGCCAGCCCCGGCATGCGGCCCGAGGAACGCTCCGAGATCACGCGCTGGTCTCCCTCTCACGGGAGTCTGTGCAGCGACGACCCGTCGGCCGAGGGGATCAGCAGCTATCCGCTGCCCACCGGCCGGCAGTGCGTGGCCTACTCGCGCTACGCCGGAGCCGAGCATACCGCCCGCGGCGGGGCCCGCGTGCTGACCCACGCCGTCCTCATCGGGAAGGAGGACTTCGCCCGGCTGGGCTCGAATCCGCTGCGGGTCTGGTCAACCGTGCCGCAACTCGCCGACCTGGGGCCCGACGAGCGCTTTCCACCCCATCTTCCCGTGCTGGATCTTACCCCGGACCCGCACCAGGTACTGGCGGGTGGCGGACTGGTGGGCATGGAGCCGGAGGTGCTCTGCGGGCTGTGCTCCCGGCTCATGACCGGCGAGCGGCTGGTGGTCTGCGGCGCCCGGCGCCCGTTTGCCGCCCTCGAGTGGGCGCTCATGCTCCTGCCGGTGAGCCTGCGGGCGAAAATCGCGGTGACCGCCGGCATCCGCGTGTCGCCCTCCCGCCCGGTCGGACTGGCCTGGGTCGAGCCCGATTCGGGCGAGACCACCCGGGCGATCCTCGGCCAGGACATTGAGCTCATCGACCTGCAGAAGACTGCCCAGCCGCTGGAGATGTCCCCGCCTGAGTGGTTCGCCCTCCTGCGGCGCTGGTGGCGGGAACGCCGATGGGATGAGATCTGTATGCTCACGAATCGTCTGACTGCGAAAGTCAGCCCGGTGGACCTGGTGCGGGTGTCGGTGATCGTTCAGGCGATCGACGACGCGGCCGTCGCCGATGCGCCGCGGCTGCAGCAGTACAAGGCCACGTGGGCACGCCTCAACGCCGGTTGCGAAGCCGAGCAGGACCTGCTGGACCAGCTCGGCCAGGTGATCGACGCCCGCTTCCGCGCCCTGGAGCGCGAAGGCTTTGCGGCCAAGGGTCAGCTCTGCGACTCCGCCCCGGCCGGTCCGCCGCGGACGGCCAAGGTCGGCGCCGGCTGATCGCGTGTATAGAGCCTTTTTCCTCCTCCAGTGACGGCCGCCCCGGGCCCGCTCTTCGTCGCCCGGAGCGGCCGTTGCATTTCCCTGACGCAGCCGCCTGGCCTCCGTCCGCCATGGCCCATTGCGGCCCGCGAATGCTGCGCAGGAAAGCTCTCTGCCTCTCGCCTGTGTCACACCCCAGCACCGGACAGACCTCATCCCCATGTCAACTGGGTTCATCTGGTTTGACAGTCCCGGTCGGTGCTGTACGAAAGCGCATGAGAACGCCGGGCGTGCCCCGCCCCGTTCCGAAGGACGGGGTAGAGGACAGACGCGTTGCATCATACATCACGGAGGCACCCAGAACACAGCACGGGCCATGTCCGCGCCGTGCTCTCCGCGACGCAAACGTCTGATTTCTTCGCGCCCTGCGCAGATTCCCGGGGCGACATCATCTCAAATCTCAGATCTCAGATCTCAGATTCGGGTGCGGGCAACGCCCGCGCCAGGCCTCCGTGCTGATGATTTCTGCAACGTTGGGGTATACTTGCCTCGCCGCGCCTGGATCCGGTGGACTGGCTCAAAGACGTGTATGAACGAATTGTCAACCACAGCTCTCCTGCTGGTCATTCTCGGGACGCTCATGACCGCAAGTGTCGTGGCCAGCCGCCTGATCGACCGGCTGGGCGTGCCGATCGTCCTGCTGTTCCTCGTGCTCGGAATGCTGGGCGGGTCGGAGGGCATCGGGCAGATCCCGTTCGAGGATTATCGATTCGCTTTCCGCGCCGGGACGATTGCCCTGATTCTCATCCTGCTCGATGGCGGCATCAATACGCCTTTTTCGTCGATCCGGGAGAGTATTGCTCCGGCGGCCATTCTGGCGACCGTGGGCGTTGCCGGAGTCGCCGGCCTGACGGCTCTGTTTGCCCATGCCGTGGGTTTGCCCTGGTCCGAAAGCCTCTTGCTGGGTGCGATCGTGTCGTCGACGGACGCCGCGATGGTGTTCGCGGTGCTGCGCGGCGGGGGAATACGACTCTCTCAACGGGTTGGCGCCACACTGGAGGTCGAGGCGGGCGCGAACGACCCCATGGCGGTGATCCTCACTCTGGCGGTGACGGCCATGCTGGCCGGAGAGCCGACCAGCCGGTGGCAGATGGCCTGGAACGTGCCCGTGCAACTGGCCATCGGGGCAGGGACTGGTCTGGTGATCGGTCGGCTCAGCCGCGTGCTGCTGCAGAGGGTAAGGCTCCCGACGGCAGGGTTCTACCCGGTTTTGACCCTGGCGCTGAGCCTCGCTGCCTTCGGCATCGCCACCCTGGCCAACGGGAGTGGCTTTCTCGCCGTCTACGTCCTGGGCACCGTCATTGGCAACAGCGTGCTCCCGTACCGCAGCGGCCTCCTGCGGGTCCATGATGCGATCGCCTGGCTTTGCCAGGTCTCGATGTTCTTGATGCTGGGGGTGCTGATCTTCCCCTCCCAGCTCAGGCCCGTCGCGGGTACAGGCATCGGGATCGCCTTATTCCTGGCATTCGTCGCCCGGCCACTGGTGGCGGCTGTGTGCCTGATCCCCTTTCGATACCCCTGGCGGGAGATCGTCTACATCGGCTGGGTGGGGCTCAGGGGAGCGGTTCCCATCATCCTGGCGACTTTCCCCGTGCTCGCGGGAGTGTCGGGGGCCATGCGCGTGTTCAATATCGTGTTCTTCATCGTTGTGTTCAGTGCATTGCTTCCGGGGACGACCATCCGCTTTGTCACCCGGCGGTTGGGCCTGGAGGCTCCGGAAAAACCCTCGCCGCTGGCCGCTCTCGAGATCACCTCCACACGGCTGTTGGATGGTGAACTCCTCTCCTTCCACATCAGCGAGTCGCTGGTGGTCTGTAACGTGCCGATTTCAAAAATCCCTTTCCCGCCGCATTCCTCCGCCGTGCTCGTGGTCCGGGGTGAGGAACTCGTCGCCCCGCGCGGCAGCACGGTCCTGCAGCCCGAAGACCATGTGTACGTCTTCTGCAAGTCACAGGATAAGCCCTTTATCGAGCTGATGTTCGGACGTTCACATGAACACGTTTGAGCCGAGCGGGATTCCCCCAAGACTGGCCGGGTAACCGCTTCGATCGTCCCGCGGGAAAGAGCGGGCCATGAGCCCGGCAGGATTCGCCGGAGGCGGGTCGGGCAGATGGGCGTTGCCGGCGACCCGGTCTTCGCAGCCCCCATCTCGCCACCGCCTGCCCGCCGCGGCGGCGCGGGTCGGCAGCCTTCGCATGGGCCACCCACCGCGGGCCGGGACGGACATGCCCCCGGGTCCCCTCCCTTCTTGCATGTCGTCCGGAAACGGGTAAACTACTATCATCTGCTGCCACGCGGGTGTAGCTCAGTGGTAGAGCGTCACGTTGCCAACGTGAATGTCGTGGGTTCAAGTCCCATCACCCGCTCTTGAGACGGCCCGGTACCGCAAGGTGCCGGGCCGTTTTCGTTGGGGGAAGGCCGGTGAGGCCCCGCCATCAGTGACGCCAAACCAGTCCTGCCATCGATGTCGGAGACGCAATTCTGTCGCCCTGCCCGGAACGGGGGTGCGTCGAGCCGACTGGTTGCCCCATCCCCAGGTGCACGGCAAGACACCGCCGCGCAACGCTGTAGATCCGAGGGGGGGATGACGACATGGCGGCCGGACCATGGCGGTCCTGTCCTCGCTCTTTCGGCTCGCGCTATTTGCTGCTCTCAGCGTGGGCGATCGTGTCCAGCGCGAGGATCGAATGGGCATAGGCCCCTCCCGCCCGCATCTCGGCGGCAACCCAGATCGCTTCCATCAGCTCCTCGGGTGTAGCACCCTGCTGGAGAGCCGACTGGGTATGCCCGCGGATGCAGTAGGGGCACTGGGTCACATGGGCGACCGCCACTGCGATCAACTGCTTGGTTTTGGCCGACAGGGCGCCTTCGGCGAATACGCTCTGACTGAAGGCCCGGAAGGCCTCGGCCGGCTTCGGGGCGAGACTCTTGCGTCGCTCCCGGAGTTCCGGCGTGGTTGAGGGATACGTCTGGCTCTGCTCAGGCATCATGCACACTCCTCGTCTGTCTGTGCGGCCGCATGGGTGGACAGCGTCGCTGTCCACCGCAGATTCGGAGACACCTTCCTGCTGCGACTGCAGACAGCGCGACGCTTTGCCGCGGTCTCCCCATAGGATAGGGCTTGAGGGCTGATCAGAGCAGGAAAAGCCCGCAAGGCGGTTCTGGGATGACGATGGCCACTCGTTGGCTGGTACGATAGGACGCTCTCCGCCATCAGGGTCCTGGGCGATGGTGGTCCGCTTGCCTCGCGGCCGGCACTCGGAAGAATCGATGCGGCGGGGGAGGCGGACAGAAGGACGGCCGGCATGCCTGTAGACCGGGATGAGACCACGAGTTTGCAGCGCGCCCGCGGCAGCCCGGCCGTTCGGTTCGTGCTGTCTCTCTGGCTGGTGTTCGCGCTGACCCTCGCGGTTAAAACGGCGGTTTCGCCCACCAGACACACGGTGTTCCCCAAGAACGCCGAGCGATCCCTGTACTGGTGGCAGGACCAGTCGCTCTACGAGCACGTCCCCGGCTTTGGGCCGTTCGTGTACAGTCCCACGCATGCCATCCTCCTGACGCCGTTCGCGTTGATGGGTTACGTCGTGGGGGGCATCCTGTGGACGTGGCTGTGCGTGGCCGTGTACGTCGCGGGGCTGCGCCGGCTGGTCCGAGACGTCATGCCCGGGCCGGTTGCGGAAGACCGGGAGGCGGTTTTTCTGGCCCTGGCCATGATCGGGGCGATCCGCGGTCTGTGGAACGCCCAGGGCAATGCTCTGATCATCGGTCTGCTCATGCTCGGCGCCTCCGCCCTGATCCGCGGACGATGGTGGAGTGCGGCCATCCTGCTGAGCCTTCCGGTGCATCTCAAGATCTGGCCCGTGAGCATGGTCCTGCTGCTGGTGGCGATGTTCCCCCGGCCGATGATCGGGCGACTGGCGATTGGCATCCTCGCCGGTGTCTTATTGCCGTTTCTCACGCGGCCGCCCGGCATCGTGATCTGGCATTATCAGGACTGGCTTGATTACCTCCGCACGCTGTCACATCACGCCTTTGTCAGCTATCGTGATCTGCGGGCAGTCCTCTACCATCTCGACATGCCGATGTCGCCGCTGGCGAGCTTCGCGTTGCAGGCGATCACCGGGGCGGCGGTCCTGAGCTGGTGTCTGCTGCTGAAACGGCGCGGAGTGGAGGCGCGGACCCGGTTGATGCTTACCCTGTCGGCGGGGGCGGCCTGGGCCATGATCTTCGGCGGGGCGACGGAATACAACACAATGGTGGTCCTGGCGCCGTCGGTCTCGTGGATGCTCATGTCCGCATTGGAAACCGGGCGCGGCCGGGGGCTGGCAGGCGTCTGCTTCCTGATGACCATGGTGCTCGGGGCCGGTGTATTTGAACGCGCCTTCCTGAAAGTCACCCGGGCAGCGCTGCTGACGATCTGCGTGGGAGTCGCACTCGGGTTGGTAGTTGGAGGCGGCAGCGAGTCGCCCGGCGGGTTGAAGCCAGGGTCGGAGATCATCGCCACCGCGCATAGTTCGCGGGCCAGCGGGTCGGTGTCGTCGTGG
>CAZQEN010000277.1:0-10792 GCA_964591605.1 uncultured Planctomycetales bacterium | reverse complement strand
GAAGACCACCTGGCCATTGCCCTCGATGGTGCGCAGCGTTTCGGCATCGGCGAACTTGAGCTGAATGATGCGGGGCAGCCCTCCGGCCTGCGGACTGTCGATTTCCTCGATCATCCGGTCGATGATCTTGTAATTCTCCTCGTTCTTGCTCACGGCGATCAGCTTGCCGGTATCGGGGTATGCCTCGAAGCGGAACTGGCCAAAAAGGCGGCCCACGGGCGACTGTCCGGTGGGGACATCGTCATCCCACCAGTAATAACGCTGCCCAAGCTCCTCTTGCTTGGTGAACAGGCTCTCGAGGAGCGTTTTCGTCTTGTCGGGGTCGGCGTACTTGAGGTTGTAGATCCGCGGGAGGGCCTCGTCGCCCGCGAACGGCTTATCCCACTCCTTGATCTGCGCGGCGATGCGGATCATCATCTCGGCCGAGGCGACAACCGTGATGCTGTTGCTCCGGGCATTGGCGGTCACGGTCACTTTGTTGCGGTCGCTGTCACCGCCCCGGCCGCGGTCATAGTAGTCGTAAAAGAAGTAGTACCTGCTGCGGCCCGCCCCCGAATCCTGGAACAGCTCCTTGACGTTGTCGGCAATCTCCTGAGCGTCGGAGTTCTTGAGCTCGAAGGTCTGTGTGACGCGATTGCCCCCTTCGGGGATGTCGATCTCGGCGAGCCAGTTCTTGATCAGCTCACGGCTGCCCTCCGGGCCGACGATCATGATCCGCCCCGACGCGGCAAACGGAAACAGGCGGATCGTGCTGCGCAGCGAATCGTCGGGAATGTTGTTCAGCATCGTGGTGAGCTGATTGACAATCTCCGTCGCGTCGCCATACCGGATTGGAACGAGCTCCGTCTGCGTCTTGGGCGGGCGCGGCTGATCGAGGTATTTGAGCCAGCCTTCGATCTGAAGCAGCACATTCTGGGGCGCCACGACGACGATGGCCGATCGCCGCGGCTCCGGAATGAGCATCACGGGGGTCTTCTCGGCCTTGACCGTCACCGCGCCGCCCGGCGGAGGGCTCGGCCCGCCCGACCCGCCCATCCGCTCCATCATCATACGTTCCATCCGGTCCCGATCCGAGCCGCGGCCCGACGGGGTGGGCACACCGGCCGTCGTCACCGCCTTGATCTCCATGCCCAGGTATCCGGAAAGCAGCTTCTCGAGCAGCGGGGTGACTTCGGTCACGTCGACGTTCTTGATCGGGAAAACACGAAGCTCGCCGCCCGTCACGCCGGGCACGTCCAACTGTTTCATCACGCCGCCGACCAGCCGCAGGCGTTCGACCGTCGAAACGATGATGATCTGCCCGGAACCGCCGTCCGCCGTGATGGTCTTGGCGCTCCATTCAGGGAGCAGGGGACGCACCACGTCCATCATCCTGACCGCATCATAGTGCCGGACCTGGAACACCTTCCGGACGATCTGGTTGGCGGGCTTGAGGGTGTCGACGTCGACCTCCGGGCCGACGATGCGAATCTGGGCCTGCGCCGCCTCCTCGATGGGGATGAGATGCACGGTGTACTGCCGCTCTTCGATGGTGATGCCCGCATCCTGCAGCGCGGTGAGCAACACGTCCATCGCCTCCGGCGCGGGCAGGGGCTTGGGGTTGGTCAGCGTGATGGTCTTGGACCGGACCTTCTCGGCGATGATCACCGGCTTGCCGAACTGATCCGTGATGACCTTCGCGATTTCGGTGAGCTGGGCATTGTTGAAGGAGAGGGGCACGAGCTTGGGCGCGGTCGTGGTGGGCGCGCTGGCCGGGCCGGTCGTGGCCTGCGTGGTGGTCGGTTGAGTGGCGGGGATTCCGGCCGGCGTCTCACGCGGGGCGCCGCGAACCCGCCGGGCCTGGCCCTCCACGGAGGCCGGCGTCAGGACCAAACCCAGGAGCGCAATGAGGCACCAGGCCCCGCATCGATTGCTGCTGACAACTCGCATGCTGACTGACTCCTTCGTCCACGGCGAGCCGTGGGACACATCGCCTGCCTGCCGGCGGCGCCCGCATCGGGGCCGCTCACCTGCCGCGGCGCCGCATCCGGCTTTCGAGCTTCTCCCGCACCTCCGGCGGCAGATTCGACAGGTCGACGCCGGTCGGCATGCTCCCGCCTTCCATGCGGATGGCCGCAGGCATGTTCGGGGGTCCTGCCATCACGGGCCCCGGTCCGCCGGGCGGACCGCCCGGCGGCATGCCCGGGCCGCCGCCCTGATCGCTGAAGAGCCGCATCGTCTGCGGCTGGCCTTCGTATTCGATCACGACCTCGTACCCGTCGATCGATTTGACCTTGATGCCCCCGCCCGATTCACCCTCCTTCAGCGTCATCGTACCTCCTTCGCGCCGATTGAAGAGGGCACGATCGAAAATGACGCCGGTGAGGGTCAGCCCGTGACCCTTCGGCTTGGGCGCGGTGAAAATGTTGCGCTTCCTGATGTCCGCGGCGAGCTCCGGGGGGCGGGCGGCCCTGTCTTTTCCAGCCGGCTGCGTCGCTGGAGCCGATGTCGCCTGCAGGGCCCGCGTCTGGCGCGAGATCCACACTTTCCACCAGAGGTGCGTACCGACCTGATACACCGCGTCCACCAGGAACAGCGCGGCCAGCCCCAACAGCACCTGCGCGACCCGCCGCTGGACGATGGGCGTCAGGCTCAGAGTCAGCTTGCCCATTTCACACCTCCGCCCTTCTCACCCTGCAGCAGCACGGACACGTTCAGACGCAGGTTCAGCTTGCCCGGCTTCTTCGGATCGCTCACGCTCAGGTCCATCTGCTCCACGCTGAGAACGCCCTCGATCCGGTACAGGGCGGCGATGAACTTGAACACGTTCTCCCAGTCGGCCTTGCCCTCGATCTGAATGATCGACTGCTGGAGTTGCGGATCGTCGACCCAGGGCGTGCCGGCGCCGGGGGTGGTCCCCTGCAACTCCACTCCGCCCGACTGGCCGGCGGCGACGATCTGCGACCCGATCGCCGTGATGCCCTCCGCATAGGGTTTCGGCGCACCCAGCGGCCCCGATTTCTCCTCCCACTCGCGGACCTGCTCGCGCTGATGGGCCTGCTTCTGCCGGTCATACACCCCCTGGGCCAGGCGGAGCGAGGCGGTGGCGTGGTCGCTCACCATCCGGTCGTACCGGGTCCAGGCCGGTTCCACGATCTTGACGTAGACTGCGATCAGTGCGATCGCAGCGCCACCCACGATCAGCGCCCGGCGGTCTCGTGCACTTATCGCCATGCCGCCCCCCGGACGGGCATCCCCGTCAGTTTGCGAATCCCGGTCACCTGCGCCGTGATCGTGAATTCCCCCCCCTGGGCCGGTGCGGCCCGCTCCGGCTTCACATCTTCAAAACGCGAACTCTTGCGCAGCGCGTCGGCGAGCGCGAACGCCGCCTTCGCATCCTTGGACGTCCCCTTCAGGACGAGCCGCCGCTCGCGCGAAAGCTGAACCGACGTGATCAGCGTCGAATCGGGCAGCACCCGGGCGATTTCCGCCATGATGGCTTCGACATCGATGCGGTATTGCGTCAGCCGCTGCATGGAGCGGACCTTGACGTCCAGATCATCAGCGGGCCGGCTCGTCGCCACCGCCAGTTCCGCCTGCATGCGCGTGGTTTCAGATCGCATCGACAGAATCTGGATGCCCAGGGCGAGCACCAGCAGAACGCCGACTGCGACGGCCAGATGTTTCGGATACCGCAGCACCGCCTCCAGACGGTTGCCGGGGCGGGAAGCATCCTCGAGCGTCATTCCGCCCAGACGGATGACGTGTTCGCGGTCGTGCAGCGCGGCCAGGGCCAGGCCGACGGCGGGCCCGTATTCCGCCATGACGGCAGGCGCCACGGGCACTCCCGACGCGTCCCGCAGATCGGCGACGGCCACCGTCAGCGGCAGATCGAAAGCCTCTGCCAGCGTCTGCAGCGGCTCGGCGGCGTCCGTCTGGCCGATCCACGCAATCTGCTTGACCGGCCCGTGGGCAGCATCGGGATCAAGCACCTGGCTGGCGGCGCGAATGGCCGCGTCCGGGTCGGCCGGATGGAAGGGGATGCGCCGCACCGTCTGGGCCAGCCGGCCCGAGAGCACCGCGATCAGCCATTCACCTTCTCCCGCCAGCACGAGCGCAGTGGTCTCATCGGTGCCGCCCAGCGAAAGCCCATAGGCGGCCAGGCTGGCAATCGCCTCCGCCTCGGTCGTGATCGTGGAGGGCAACAGTTCAGCAGCCCGGAGCGAATCGATGTGCCGGGCGAGCCGGTCCCGCCGCACCGCCTGGGCCAGGACACTGGCTTCCCCGGCCTTTGGGGCGAGCCCCGCACGACAATCCCACTCGAGTTGATCCAGCGCGATCGGCAGGTCGGCTTCGAGCCGGTGGCTCACCAGCGCACGAAGCTTGGACGGCGCCACCGCCGGCAGCGTCCACACCCGCGTCAGCACTTCCACCGCGGGCAGCGACGAAAAGCACGCGCTTCCGTTCTGATTCCCGCGGCTCGAGGCCGAGTCCGGGGGCGACCCCGCCCCGAGGGTCTGCAGCCGCTCGACCCGCAGGGAGTCACCCTCGGCGGCGACCAGTGCCACGCGAATCACTTGACCGGTCGTATGAACCCCTGTCGCCTGCATGCCGTTTCCGTCACCTGATGCCTGTTCAGAGCTGCACCGTGCACGTTCGTTACCGTTCCGGTCGCGATCATCCAGCCCCCGATTCCCGCCAGTACAGAATCCGCGGCGTCGCCTGGCTGCGGTCGACGACGCACTCGATCGTCTCGATCGCCAGCCCCGAGGCCGCTTCCCCCTGGCTCAGAATCCGAAACGTGCTGGATCGCACCGTCACGCTGTTTTCGAGCTCGCCGAACTTCTCCGTCGTCATCCCGCTGATGTCGAGCAGGTCGGCGATGGTGCCGAACACGCTCCCGCCCTGCCGGTACCGAACCACCGCGTCGGCCAGATCGTTGTCCATCAGCGTTCTCAGCACGGCCTCGGGAGCCGTGTTGATATTCACCCGCCCCTGCAGCACCCGGTCGTCCGAGAGCGTCAGATCGTCGATGATGTTCTTCAGAATCGACTGGGTCACCGGCTGGTTCTTCTCATCGTCGCCCCGGCTCTGGATGTCGTCGCTCGTGGATCCCCGGTTCACCGTTGCATCCAGCGGCACGTTCAGCAGATCGACGATGTGCCTGAACTCGCTTTGATTTCGGCGATTGACGATCGATTGAGCCGCCCACTGCTCGAGATTCAGACGCGAGGCGAGCGTCGACGCGTCGGCCGTCTTGAGGTTGAGCCGGTCCTCGCCGAGGGCGTTCACGTTCCGGTCGAACGAGTACGGTGTCAGATACGCGAACCAACCCCGCTCCAGCCGTCCGTCGCCGTTGTCCATCGGCGGTGTCGCGTCGCCGTCGTCCTCGTTGGGGTCAAGCCGTCCATTGGCGTTCGCGTCCTCGCCGTAGAACAGCTCGGGCGTGACCCCGCGGACGCACATCAGCTCGCGGATCGTCCGCAGCGGGCCATTGCGGATCACGTACGGATGCGCCAGCGCCGCGTAATGCCCCCGCTCGATGCCGTCGGATTCCGGATTCTCGTCGCCGTCGCGCCAGTCGATGATGGCCGCCGCCACCGGCGCCGTCATCTTCGGCAGCTTCATGAGCTGCTCACGGGTCGCCACGTTCACGTTCAGCTTCGCGCTTTCATCCGTCGCGCCGAACCAGTCCAGGGGCGCATCCTCGTAGCGCTCCTGGATCAGGCTGAACGCCCCGGAACCGACCTGGATCTGCTTGAAGATGGGCTCGTTGTTCGACCACAGGTCGCTCTCGCTGTCCAGGGTCGAGTCGATGGCGTCATCCATGACGGAGGCGATGCCGCGCTCGACGCCCGCGCGGGCCGCCCAGTGCGCGATCAGCCGATCCTGCGAAATCCCCCCGATCACCAGGTCCTCCCGGACGACCATGCTGATACCACTGGTGAGAAGTGACAGGATGATGATCGCCCAGAGCACGAGAATCAGCACCGCCCCGCGGCGCCGACGAAGGACGATTGCGGATTGCGGATTGCGGATTGCGGATTTGAGGATGGCGGATCGTTGATCCCGCGAAAGAGCGTGGCAACCTGTTGCCTCCAGTGCCGCCAGCGCGTCAGCCACCTGACGGGCTTCTGTCTTCAATCCGCATTCCGCAATTGGCAATCCGCAATGCTCTCTCATGGCGTCCCCCCTCTCGATGGCGCATTGCGGTTCTGCTCACCCTGCTGCTGCGGCGGCGGATTCACGCGGATCGCCACCGCTGACGACAGCGTGACCTCCTCGGGGACCCCCCGCTCGCCCGGTTCGGGCTCGACCGCGGCCACCAGCGTGATCCGCACCGCCTGCGGCGGCTGCGGCTCGGTCGAGGCCCAGTCGCGGTGCCACTCGCCGGCCGCGAAATACTCGAAGGTCAGGCCCACGATCCCCCTCGCCACCACCTGCACCACGCCTCCGTCATCCGGGTGCTCATCCAGCGCGTGATCGCGCCGGCACATCAGGCTGGGCAGCCTCGACCTGCCCGCCCGCTGCAGAAAGAAGCCGACCTCCTGCTGATCCGACTCGGGTTCGCCGCTGCGGACCGGCCGGTCGTTAATCACCTGAAAATCGATGCGGTCGCCCTCGCCCGGTCCGCCCTGCCGCCCCGAAATGAGCGTCGTGGCGCTGGAAGGGCGCTCCGGGTCGCGGCGGATGTTGCGCAGGGCCCCGACGATCGCCTCCATACCCCGCCGCGCCTCGGCCACCCGCTGTGCCCGCACGTCGATCCTGGCCCGCGAGTTCGTGATCGCCCGCGTCGAGCTCACCACCGACGCCACCAGTACGCCGCCGATCGTCACTGCCAGCAGCACCTCGACCAGGGTGAAGCCGCGATGGCCGGGCGGGCCCGGCGGTAGATGCGGGGGTATCAATCCACTTTGCAGATTCACACCCCACCTCCCGGCTGAGCGCCCACCGCGGCCGGCGTGGTTTTCTCCTGCTGATTCTGCGGCATCGCGGCCTTAGCCTCATAGTCGTTCAGGAGCGTCGCCAGTCGAACGCTGCCTGCGGATCGGCCGGTCCAGGACACATCCACCTGCACGGTGAACAGCTCGCCGACCACCTGCTGTTCGATCTGGACGGTCCATTGGTACTCCTCCTCACCCACCGGCGTGGAGCCCTCCGATGGCTTCCCGAGCTGGTACACGTGCGCGCCGACCATCTCCACCTCGGCCAGCCGTTCCTGCGCGACAAACAGCGCCTGCAGACGCTGCTCCGACCGCTGCTGATTCCGCATCGCGAGCGTCGCCGCCGACAGCAGCCCCGTGACCCCAAGGCCCAGGATGACCGTCGCCACCAGCACTTCGACGAGCGTCATGGCCCTCCGATTGTGGACTGCGGATTGCGAATTGCGGATTTCGGATTGAACGGCGGAGCGGACGACGTGCAAGCCGTCTTTTCCGGAATCCGCAATCCGCAATCCGCAATTCAGAATCCGCAATGCTCAGTCTCCCAGATCGTACGACTGCTCCGATTCCATCAGCTCCTCGCGATCCCCGTACACCGCCCGCCCGGTGCTGGGGTCCACCAGCACTCCGCACCTGGCCTCGCCGCTCGAGAGCCGCACCATGGCCCCGCCGCTGGTCCCGTCGGGACGGAACTCGAGGCGATGGGATCCGCTGGTCTTCGTCGCGCCGTCCGGCGTGCGGATGCCTTCCAGCCGGACCTGCTCGCCCCACTGCCGCGGCCGCAGCCATGAAACCTTCGCCGCCTGGAAGGAGCTGTCCTTCGTCGACCGCATCTGCACGCCATATCCCTTGCCATCGAGTTCGATCGCGAACGTCTGCCGACGTGACACGGCCAGCTCACGTGTCATGCGGGCGGTATGTGCGAAGGCGGCCGCCGCTTCCACCACTTCCTGCCGGGCGACGGATCCGCCCATCCGCGGCACGATCAGCCCAGCCAGGACGGCAAAAACCACCAGAACAATCAGAATCTCGATGAGCGTGAAGCCCCCCCGCCGATTGTCGATGGCCGATTTCCCATTGACGATTGAACGGCGGTCGGCAGCACGACGCCGACGCCATCGGAATACACCGGGGCGACACAGGTCCCCCGCCCGCGCGTCGGGCTGCGAGATTTCAATCGACATTCGGCAATCGACATTCGGCAATGTTCTTACCAGTTCCCGATGTCCGCGTTCTCGTCCTCGCCGCCCTCCTGGCGATCCGCGCCGTAGGTCAGCAGGTCGAAATCGCTGTTGCGCTGTCCGGGATAGCGGTAGATGAATTCCACGTCCCACGGATCGATGATGTCCTTCTCCTTGACGTACGGCCTCCACTTCTCGCAGTCGGCGGGCTGCCGCACCAGCGCCTGCAGACCCTCCTGCGCGCTGGGATAGCGCCCGCAGTCGGCCTGGAACTCCAGCACCTTGCCTTCGAGCACGTTGATCTTCTGCTGGGCCACTGCCTGCTTGGCCCCGCCGACGCGGCCGATGAACCGCGGCACGATCAGCGCGGCGAGAATTCCGATGATCGTCATCACCACGATGAACTCAATGAGCGTGAATGCCTTCCGCATGACCCGTCTCCGCAATGCGCCCTCACAGGACCCCGACGCCGGTCGTCTGAAACTCCACGATGGCCAGTACCAGCCCGGCCACGATGAACCCGATGATGCACGCCAGCACCAGAATCAGCAGCACGGGCAGAATGTTCACCAGCCGGTCGAGCGTCACCCGTGCCTGTGTCTCGTGGATGCCCGCGGACCGCAGCAGCATCTCGTCGAGCCGCCCCGTGTTCTCGCCCACCCGCACCATCTGGACGAGCAGCGGCGGAAACAGCCCCGTCCGCTGCAGCGGCGCGGCGATCGGTTCGCCCGACTGGATCGACTCGGCGAGCTGCGCCACGGCCTGCCGGATGGTGTGGTTCGCGATGGTCTCGCGCACCACGGCAAGGGCCTCGGTGATCGAGACGCCCCCGCGGGCCAGCACGCCCAGCCCCCTCGAGAACCGGGCCGAGTCCAGTTGCCGGATCAGCCGCCCCAGAATCGGCACGCGAAGCTTGAAGCGGTCCCAGGCCGGCCGGCCCGGCCCGCGCAAGACGAATTGCCTCCAGGCAATCGCCCCGCCGAGGATAAGTGCCAGCAAAAACCACCAGTATGCACTCAGAAGATCGCTGCCCGCCATCAGCACCCGCGTCGGCCACGGCAGCATGAACCGCTCCGCCTCGATGGATGCGATGATCCGCGGCACGATGAACATGACGATGATCGCCACCGAGGCCAGCCCCAGCAGCAGCACGATCGCCGGGTAGATGGATGCCGTCTTGATCCGGTCCCGCAGCTCGGCCCGGCGCTCGAGCATGTCCGCAAGCTGGGAGAGCACGTCGTCCAGCATGCCTCCCGCTTCGCCCACCCGCACGAGCTTGACGTACATGGGTTCGAACACGCCCGGATGCTGCGCCAGGGCGTCCGAGAGGCTGTTGCCCTGCTGCACCCGCGCCGCCAGATCCTGCAGGATGTGCCGCAGCGTGGCGTGATCGAGCTCACGCCCCACCACGTCGAGGGCGTTCATGAGGGGCAGCCCGGCCTCCAGCGACGTGGCGAGCTGCCGCGTCAGCACCGCGAGCTGCCGCGTGCCGACACGCGGGCCCAGCGCCAGCACAAACGAGCCCGCGGACGCCGCGTCGCCGCCGCTGCGTTCCGAGATCTCGAGCACGCTGATGCCGTGCCCGACCAGTTCACGCAACGCCGATGCGCGGTCTGCGGCTTCCACCTGACCGGCGGTCTCTGCTCCCCCCGCGGTCACGGCCTTGTATAAGTAACTCGGCATCGATCCCCGGCAGGTGTACGATTCTGGAAGTGCAAACCGGGTACCTGGCCCGGCTCTGACGACTCCGGCGCCGGCCGCAGGCCGGCGCCATGCTGCGCTACGACGGCGTCGCCTCCGTTGCCGCGGTTTCCTCCTGCGTATCCATGGTCACGCGCCAGACCTCATCGAGCGTGGTCAGACCGGCGAGCACCTTGAGATATCCATCCTGCCGCATGCTGATGAATTCCGGGCCGGCCGCTCGACGGATCTGGGCGCCCGATGGCCGGCTCATGATCATCTCCCGGATGGCATCGCTCAGCCGGATCATCTCGAAAATCCCCACGCGACCCCGGTACCCCGTATTGTGGCAGTCCTGGCACCCGCGCCCGCGCCGCAGGCGATGCCCCTTGAGATTGGCTGCGTCCGCCCCCAGCTCCTCGAGCGCCTGGGCTGTGGGCTCATATTCTTCAACACATCGCTCGCACAAAAGTCGCACCAGCCGCTGCGCCACCACCACCTCCAGGCTGGTGGCCAGCAGGTACGGTTCCAGCCCCATGTCCAGAAGTCGCGTGATCGCGCTGGCCGAATCGTTCGTGTGCAGCGACGAGAGGACCAGGTGTCCGGTCAGTGCGCTGCGGATGGCGATGTCGGCGGTCTCGCCGTCCCGGATTTCACCGACCATGATGATGTCCGGGTCCTGACGCAGAATCGCCCGCAGACCGTTGGCGAATGTCACACCCCGTTTGACATTCACCTGAATCTGGTTCACCCCGTCCAGATGAAACTCCACCGGATCCTCGATCGTGATGATCTTCTTCTCCGGCGTATACATCTGGTTCAGGGCGGCATACAGCGTCGTGGTTTTTCCGCTGCCCGTCGGGCCGGTCACCAGGATGATCCCGTGCGGACGGCGGATCGCCTCCACACACTTTTCCAGCATCGACGGCCCCATCCCCAGCCCGCTCAGGCGTCGCAGGGTGTGGCTCTTGTCGAGGATGCGCATCACGACGCTCTCGCCGTAAACCG
>CAZQEN010000276.1:0-10889 GCA_964591605.1 uncultured Planctomycetales bacterium | reverse complement strand
CGCCGGGGGGTCCGCATCTGATGTGGAGTCGTTCGATGCTCTCCGCCGCAAGAGTCGCTCCTCCGTTGCGTTCAATCCCGGTGCTGCTCGGGCTGAGATTCAGCGGCTGGGCGGTCGCCGTGATCCGGGACCTCACGGTGGGCGAGGAGTCGGTCCTGATCCAACTCGTCACTGAAGAACAGACTTTTGTGTGTGCACCTTGAGTGCGAGGAGATCTCCTGTGAGCAAGCCCCTTGTCGCGCTGTGCCTGATGTTGACGACGATTGCGCCGCTGAGGGCGGCGGATCCGGTGCTCATAGTCCTGAACAAGCACGAGGACACGATGTCCTTCGTCAATCCCCGGACGCTCGAAACGATCGCCAGGATTCCGCTGGGTCACGATCCGCACGAACTGGTGATCACGCCCGACCGCCGCTGCGCCTATGTATCCAACTACGCCGAGCCGGGCAATACCATCTCGGTCATCGACCTGGTCGAGCGCCGGCACGTCCTGCAGATTCCGACGGGCGACTTCGTCCGCATCCACGGCGCGGCCATCTCGCCGGATGGGCAGGCTCTCTACTTCACGGCCGGACAGTCGGGCTTCGTGGTCGAGATTGATCCCCGCGAGAACCGGTTGATCCGGGCGATTCCCACGCACGGGCAGATCTCGCACATGGTGGAGGTGTCTCCGGACGGCGAACGGATCTACACGGCCAACATCGAGACGCGGAATGTCTCCGTGATCGACCGGCGCAGCGGGCGATTGATTGCCCAGGTGGCGTGCGACAAGGGCTGCGAGGGCATGAGTTTTACGCCTGACGGCCGGTATCTGTGGGTCGGCAACCTGGAGGCAGGCAACATCACGATCATCGATGCGGCCAGGAACCGGGCGATCGAGACGGTGCCCTGCCCGGGGGCACCGATGCGCATCCGATTCACGCGCGACGGCCGGCTGGCGCTGGTGACGAACTGGGTAAACCAGGGCGAGCTGGTGGTCATCGATGTCCCCACCCGGCGCGAGCTGAAGCGATTGCGCCTGGGCAACCAGCCGATCGGTATCCTGATCACCCCGGAGCAGGACCGGGCATTCGTCACCAGCATGAGCTCCAACGAGGCGCACGTCATCGATCTGCGGCGCCTCGAGATCATCGGGCGATTCGAGCCGGGCAAAGGCTGCGACTCGATGGCGTGGTGGGTCCCGCCCGAAACGGGCCGTTCGAGCACGGCGCCGGCGCCTCGGGTGCTTTTCAACGGAAACGACCTGACGGCGTTCGATACCTGGCTCAAAGAACGTGGCCTGAATGCGGACCCACGGAGCGTGTTCAGCATCAGAGAGGGGCTGCTTCGGATTTCTGGCGAGGAATGGGGCGGGCTCATCACACGCGAGGAGTTTGCCGACTACCTGCTCACCGTCGAGTATCGATGGGGTGAGAAGACCTGGCCGCCGCGGACCGACGCCGCCCGCGACAGCGGGATTATCGTGCACTCGGTCGGGGATCCGGGGGCTTACAGTGGTCATTGGATGTACGGGATTGAGTGTCAGATCATCGAAGGCGGTACGGGGGACTTCATCGTCGTCGGTGATGCAACCGCGAAATATACGCTGACGAGCAGAGCGAAGGCCCGTGACGGTGGGCATGTGTACGACCTCGAAGGAGCTCCTGTGACTTTGAACGGCCGCGGGAGAATTGACTGGTTCGGACGCGACCCCGGCTGGACCGACACCCGGGGCTTCCGGGGTCGGGCCGATCTGGAGAAGGCGGCCGGAGCCTGGAACCGCCTGGACTGTATCGTTCAGGGCGACGCCATTTGGGTGGTCGTGAACGGCACACTGGCGAACTGGTGTGAGAAAGTGCGGCCGAGCCGAGGTAAGATCCAGATCCAGTCTGAGAGTGCGGAGATATTCTTTCGCCGGATCGATGTGGTTCCGTACGCGGCGCCGCCCCGGGTGAGGCGAGGTTCCGCGGGCGGCTCGTGAGCAGCGCCCGCGCCAGCGTCGCGGGCGGGGGACGCCACGTCACCAGGCTGCCTACGCGAGCGGAATCGCGGATACTGGTTGAAATACGGATGATGTAGCCGCGAGATGTTCGGATTTCATGATAGAAACATCTGTCGAGATTGGCAGGTACCCAATGGCTGAGCAGCCTGCAACGACCCTGAACACGGGTAAGCAGGGAGGGCTCCGGGGCGTGTTCCCGGTGCTCTCGACGCCTTTTCACCCCGACGAATCCATTGATGAAGCGACCTTGGACGAGGAGATAGAGTGGCTGGTCGAACGGGGCGTCGACGGTGTGGTATTGGCGATGGTCTCGGAGATACTTCGCCTGGCCATCGACGAACGTGAGGTGCTGGCCGAACGGATCTGCCGCCGCGCGGAAGGGCGCGTCTGGACGGTCATCAGCGTGGGCGCGGAATGCTCTCGGTTGGCGGATCGGCTCGCACGGCACGCCGAGGCGAACGGAGCGGATGCGCTGATGGCCATCCCGCCGGTCAGCGTTGCCCTCGACGAGCTCGAGATTCACCGGTATTACGAGCGCATCATCGAGGCCACGCGCCTGCCGCTCATCATCCAGGACGCCAGCGGGTATGTAGGGCGACCGCTGAGCCTGAAGATGCAGGCCGGCCTGCTGGCCGCCTGGGGTGATCGGGTCCTTTTCAAGCCCGAGGCGATGCCGATCGGCCCGCGACTGACCGCGCTGCTCGAGATGACCGCAGGTCGGGCTCGCGTATTCGAGGGGACCGGGGGCCTGACCCTCCTGGACAGCTTCCGCCGGGGCGTGGTTGGCACGATGCCCGGGCCGGAGATCGTGGATGCCATCATCGCGCTGTGGCGGTCGCTTGAGTGCTGCGACGAGCGGCGCGCCTACGAACTGTGGACGGCGATCATTCCGATCATCGTGCTGCAGAACAGCTTGGACGCCTTCATCGCCGTGGAGAAACACTTGTTGGTCAGGCGGGGCGTGTTTCGGAACCAGGTCATCCGCGGCCCGGTCGGCTTCACTCTGGATCCCGAGACGATCGCCGAGATCGATCGGCTCTATGCGCGGCTGATGTGCACGCTGGGGCGGGCATCATGATTGTGGATGTTCACAGCCATGCCTGGCTTCATGGCCGGCACTTCTCGGATGACTTCCAGCGTCAGGCCCTGCGCGCGTGGGGGGCGGATCATCTCGACCTGACGGTCCGCTACGATGCCTATCGGGCTTCGGCACCCGATGACTGTCGCACGATTGTTTTTGGCGGCAAGGCCCGGCTCAGCGGTTTATGGGTCGAGGACGATCACGTCGCCGAGTACGTCCGGCAGGATCCGCGGCGTCTGATCGGGTTTCTGGCGGTGGATCCAACGCAGCCCGGCTGGCAGGAGGAGATGCGGCGGGGGCATGATGAGCTGGGGCTCCGCGGCATCAAGCTGATGCCGATGTACGCCGGATTCCGTCCCGATGACGTCCGCCTAGATCCGCTGTGGCACTACGCTGCCAACCATCGGCTGCCGGTGCTGCTGCACACCGGAACCACGTTTGTGTCCCAAGCCCCTCTGGAGTGCACGCTGCCCCGCCATCTGGACAACGTGGCCATCCGGTTTCCCGACGTGAGGATTGTCATGGCCCATCTGGGACATCCCTACGAGCCCGAATGCGTCGCGGTGATCCGGAAACACCCCAACGTCTACGCCGACGTCAGCGCGATCCACTACCGCCGGCTGCAACTCTATCACAGCCTGATGTACGTTCAGGAATACCGCGTATGGCACAAGCTGCTCTTCGGGAGCGATTACCCGTTCGCCACGGTGGACGATTCCATCCGCGCGTTTCGCTGTCTCAACGAGCTGGTGGAAGGGACGGCCCTGCCGCGGCTGGATGAGGCCCAGATGGAAGTGATGATCCATCGAGACAGTCTTGCGCTGCTCGGTTTTGATACGTAGTGCATCACCAATCAATCTCACGAGAGAGGAACAACCATGGGAAGGCCTCGATACATGGAAATCGCCTTCACGAAGCGGCAGGTGCGCTGCATCTCGCGGCTGCTCGACGAGAAAGCTCCCAGGACGTGCGAGCTGGTCTGGAGTGCCCTGCCTCAAGAGGGCCTCGCGTTCCACGCCAAGTACGCCAACAACGAGGTGTACACACTGGTTCCGGTGTTTTCCGACCAGCAGCCGGGGCTCGAACATCACACGCTGATGCCGATCCCCGGGGACATCGTGTACTTCTACATCCGCCCTGACGCTGCCAAGCCGCGTCAGGCGATGCATCTGGACCCTCACGGGAAGGGCCTCGTGGATCTGGCGATCTTCTACGGCCGCAACAACTTCGTCTTCTCGCCGACCGAAGGTCCGATGCCTGGCAATGTCTTCGCGACGGTTGTGCACGGTCTCGAGGAGATGGCGGAGGCCTGCCAGAGCGTGTGGTACGAAGGGGCGGTTGGGGAGAGGCTGGTCTACCGGCGACTCGAACCCGGCGAGGCGCGGGTGCTCGGTCTGCCCGAGGCCTGAGCCGGCGGATGGGGAACACGGGGACTGCGTGTGGTCATGGACAAGCCGTCGCTTTACATCAACGGTGAGCTGCGTGCGGGCCGGACGGGGCGCACATACACGGTTCTGAATCCGGCGATCAACGAACCTCTGGCGGAAGTCCCGCGCGCCTCCGCGGAGGATGTGAATGACGCGGTTCAGGCCGCGGCGAGCGCCGGAGCGGACCCGGCCTGGCGCGATCTGGAAGTCGCCACCCGGGTTGAGATGCTCCGCCGGGTCTCCAGGGGTATCTTGGAGCGATTGGACGCCCTGGCAAGCCTTGAAGCGCAGGATACGGGCAATCCCATTTCGGACGTCCGCAGGTTCTACCTGCCGGGGGCGGCGGCGTGTTTTGACTTCTACCCATCGCTCGCCTACCACTTGGCGGGCCAGCAGATTCCCATCTCGCCGACGCGGCTCGACTACACCTCCTACGAGCCATTGGGCGTGGTGGCCGTGATTGTGCCCTGGAACGACCCGCTCGAAATCGCGTGCGGTCGGCTCGCGACCGCGCTGGCCGCAGGCAATACGTGTGTCCTGAAGCCCTCCCCGCTGGCACCGCTTTCGTGCCTGGAACTGGGGACGATCTTTGCCGAGGCGGGACTGCCCGCTGGCGTGGTCAATATCATCACCGGACTCGACGACGAGAGCGGAATGCCTTTAATCAGTCATCCGCTCGTGCGCATGATCAGCTTCACCGGCTCAGTGCAGACCGGCCAGTTGATCCAGCAGACGGCAGCGCTGCATACACAACGGGTGAGCCTGGAAATGGGGGGCAAGTCGGCCAACCTGGTGCTGGCCGATGCCGACCTCGAGCGGGCTGTGCCGGCGCTCGCGCAGGCCATCTACCTGATGAGCGGCCAGAACTGCGTCGCCGGTTCGCGGCTGCTCGTGCCCGAACAGCTTCACGACGATCTGCTGGACCGGCTCATCGCGGAATCCGCGAAGTACACGCTGGGCGATCCGTTGGATCCCGCGACCGTTCTGGGGCCGCTGATCTCGCCCAGACAACTCGAGCGCGTAGTGGGCGCCGTGAGGGGGGCGATCCAGCAGGGCTGCCGCGTCGTCCTGGGCGGTTCACCTCCCGAAGACGCGCGCCTGAGCCGCGGGAACTACTACCTCCCCACGATCCTGACGGACGTAGGCCCCGAGATGAGCGTGGCGCAAGAGGAGGTGTTCGGCCCAGTTCTGAGCGTGCTCAGCTACAGGTCGATCGAGGAAGCCATTGCGATCTGTAACGGCACGCTGTATGGACTGGGGGCGGGCATCTGGACGCGCGACCTGGGCAGCGCGCACCGGCTCGCGCGCCAGATTCAGGCCGGCACGGTCTACGTCAACACGTATAACGAGTTTTATCTGCAGTCACCCTTCGGGGGGCTCAAGCGAAGCGGCATCGGCCATGAGTACGGTCTGGACGCCCTGCGCGAGTACAGCCAGCTCAAGAACGTCATTGTGAACACGGCGGTTTGAAGAGCATCACCATGCAGGAAGCGATGAAGACCATCGGAGCGATCTACGCCGATGACGCCTGGGTCGACTGCGAGGCGGCGCAGATGGTTGAGGAGTTCTGCCGGTTTCTGCCTCGAGGCGTCCAGATCATTTCGGCTGGCACGTATGTTGCTGCGGAACCGAACACGCTCCAACAGGGCATCCGCCTGGCAGAAAACGGAGAGATCGAGGAAGCAGCCCGGCGACTGTCCCGCTACCGGCCCGACACCTACGCCTACTACTGCACGACGGTCAGCTTCGCACGCGGCCCGGGCGGCGACCTGGACATCGCCCAGCGGATCACGCACGCCACAGGCAAGCCCGCCACCACCACCAGTACAGGCATGATCGCTGCCCTGCGCCATCTGAACATCCAGCGCGTGGCGCTGGCGAGCCCGTACCTGTCCGACGTGCAGGAGCGGTTCGTCTCGTTCATCGAGGCACATGGAATCCGGGTGGTCGGCCATGATTCCCTCCGGCTCGAGCAGGCCCACTCGCGGGTGGAGCCGCAGTCGATGAAGGAACTGGTGGAATCGGTTGACTGTGCCGAGGCGGAGGCCATCTTCGTCGGCTGCACCGGCCAGAAGCTCGCCCACCTTCTGAATGATCTTGAGGCCACAATGGGCAAGCCCGTGCTGACGGCATGCCAAGTGACCACCTGGCATGCGTGCAGGATGCTGGGTGTTGCCCCATGGGTGGTCGGAAGGGGCGCGCTGTTGAAGTCTGCATGACTGCCGGCCCGCAAGCATCGGCTTCAGGACGTGCCCGGAGGCGAACACCATCGGTGTCGCGACCGCCTGGAGATCGCTCCAGAAAACAAGGGGAGTTCTCTACTGTGGCCCAATTCAACGGATCCGTTGATGTGAGGGGGGTTCTGCCCGCTCTGCTCACGCCGCTCACGTCTGGATACGACGTGGATGTCCCCGCCCTCGAACGCCTGGTGGACCGTGTCCTGGCTGGCGGGGTGCACGGCCTGTGGCTGCTGGGTTCGACCGGCGAGTTCACCGCGCTGTCTCCAGTCCAGCGTGACCACGTGATCGACGTGGCGGTGCGGGGCACGGCGGGCCGCGTGCCGGTGATTGTCGGCGTCGCCGACAACAACCTGCGGACCGTCCTGGCGAGTCTGGACCGCGCCGCTGAGCTCGGCGCGAACGGCGCGTTTGTCCTGCTGCCGTTCTACTTCTGCGTGGATGAACAGGAGGCCGAGGCCTATTTCGACCGTATCGTCCGCGATTCGCCGCTTCCCATCCTCATCTATGACAATCCCGCTTGCACGCGGGTCAAGCTGCCCACACAGGTATTGTCGCGAATCGCTGCGCAGGCAGGCATCCTGGGGATCAAGGACAGCAGCGGGGACTTCATTCGTTTTGAGCAGTTTGCAGCCTCGGCGGAGTCGGGCGGCTGGCGGCTGCTGCAGGGAGACGAGCGCCTTGCGGGGGCCAGCGTATTACTGGGCGGGCACGGCCTGGTGGCCGCCCTCGCCAACATTGCGCCCCGGTTGTTCGTCGATCTGTACGAGGCCGCTCGCGGGGGTGACATCTCGCGCGTCAAGGCGCTGCAGCGACGCATTCACGAGCTGCTGGCGGTTTTCGAGATCAAGAGCGGTCCCACGGACGGCTCGTTCTTCGCCGGGCTGAAGGCCGCTTTGCAGGTCATGGGTATCGCCGGCCGCACCGTCTCGCCGCCATTCGCGCCCATGCCGGACGAGAAGATGGACCGCGTCCGCGAGCTTCTCGTGAAGTGTGAGATCCTGTAACCAGACGGTCCGCGGCACAAACGGTATCTTCAGGCCCGGCTCGCCGCGGCCGGCCCGATTACCGGCTGGGTCCACGCCTGCTGATACTGGCCGTCATGTGAAGGATTCGGATGCACGGCGTCTGACGTGACAACCGCGCGGACGTACAACTCGTCACCGGCAAACTCATAGCCTGGGGCGAGACTGTCGGTCTCATGCAGCGTTGCGCCCACGTCGGCGCTGAAGCGGGCCGTGGTGCGCAGCGGGCTGCCGTCCGCGTCCCGAACCGGGCTGCGTGAGCGGTCGTATCCCCGGCGCGTGCCGACGAAGCGAGTGCCGTAACGGACTCCGTCTGCGGCATGGATCTGAAATCGTATCCCGCGCGCGTCGATGCTGAGCGCTTCGAGCGACACACCGCTGCTGCCGTAGAAGTCGCCGCACCGGATCGCGCGGAGTATGGAGGCCGGACTCAACCTTGGCGAGCGGACCATGATCCATGCCCGGCCCGGCATGGCCTTGTTCCCCATCAGGTGGTGGTCGGCGGTATAAGCGTGCGCATCGTCGGTCACGAGGCCGAGTACGCGCGGGGCGCCCATTTCCCCCAGCCGCAGCGTGAGCACGATGTCCCAGATCCGCTCGGTGGAGGCCCGCAGCTCGTCTCCCGCGTTGCGGCACGAGTTGAGCGCGGTGTGAATCTCCATGCACTCCAGTGGCCTGCAGGCCGCGATGTCCTCCGCCCGCGCGTTCCACCTCCAGTTGGGGTGATTGAGCGAGACAAGCGTCTCCCGGCCGTTGCGCCGCGCGAGCTCCTGGCAGCGTTCGAGCGTGGTGCCCATGGCGTCCACGCTGGTCGGGGCATATTGAGGCGGGACCGCGTGCGGCAGGTTGAAGGCATTGATCCAATGGGTCTCTTCCAGCGTGCCCGCACCCCAGCCGGCCGTGATCTCTTCCCCGTTCATGAGCAGAAACCGCTCCGGCTCCTCCAGGAGATGCCGGTACTCGGAGAGCAGTTGCAGCTTGACTTCGTCGCAGCCCTCCCGCCGCCGACGGCGGACCCAGTCCTCACCGAATCGCGCGACGTACAGTGCGAGCAGGTCGCCCTGCACGATGCTGCGGCCCTCGTCCGTCTGCGGATCGCAGCGCAGCCAGCGCTCACCCTCCTGAAGCTGGTTGTGCTCCGTGAAGGCGAGGAAGTGATAGCCGCTGCGCTTGTACCAGTCGGCGATCATCTCCGGGAAGTCGTGACCGTCACTCCAGAAGGAGTGTGTGTGCAGGTTGCCCTTGAACCAGTGCGGTTCGTCTGTCATGGTCATAGTGACCCGCGTTTAACCCGGCTGGCCGGCACAGGCCGCACCGCCATCCAGCCGCGTAGTTTGCCCGGTCCGAATGCTCTCGGCCACCGCCTCCGTGAACGTCATGTAGCGGAGGCCGTCGGCGAAAGTGGTGTACTTGATATTTCCACCTCCACAGATCGCCTCGATGAAGTCCGCTTCGACGTGCCATCCCCTCGTTTTGTCCGCGGGGATCGGAATCTCGCGCAGGCTTATTTCACCCCTTCTCGCGCCGAACAGGCGGTCCCGTGACGAATAGGTGTACTTCAATGTTCCTTCGCTTCCGTACAGATGAATCTGCTCGGCCGGGGCAAAGCGCGCGGCGGCGCTCAGCCAGTAGAGGCCCCGCGCCCGCTGACCTATTTGCGTGAGCACGTGCAGGCAGTCCGGCGTCTCGACCCGCCGAAGCCGGACCGACCCTGGATCAGGTCGCTCAGAGGTGAACGTCTGCGCCTGAGCGTGGACGGCCAGAGGGTCGGGTACCCATCGGATGAGCGTTTCGTGCAGAATGCCCAGACTAAGCATGTTGAGACCGCTCAGGTCGGCGCGCTGCCGCCAGTGCAGCGGGCGATCCGACTCGGCAAACTGATCGCCCGCCCCCAGCACGACCACTTCCCGCAGTTCGCCCATAAACCCTTCACTCAGCAGGTCTTTGACGACGAGATCCGCGTCCAACCCGTAGGGGCTGGGGACGATCTGCGTCACCAACTGCGGTTGGCGACGGGCGGCCTCGAACATCCGCCGCGCTTCGTCGGCATTCATGGCCATCCGCGCTTCGGTCAGGACGTGCTTGCCGGCGTCCAGCGCGGCCAGCGTGATCGGGCAGTGCAGATACGGCCAGGTGCCGATGACCACCGCGTCGACCTGCGGACTCGTCACCAGGTCCTGCCAGCGGTCGAAGGTGAGCGGGATGGAAAATTCACGGGCCGCGGCCCGCGTCGACTCCGGGCTGCGGTTGCAGACGGCCGTGATCTCGACGCCTTCGCATGCCCGCAGGCCGGGGACGTGCCGCTCGCGCGTGTTGCGCCCCAGACCGACGATGCCCACGCGAATCACCCCGCCGCTCATGTCAATGTCCTCGCGATGGTTGCATCATCGCCTGGCAGGCCGGGATTCATGAAACCGGATGGTGACCCGATCCAGCACGGCGAACCGATCACCGTTGTCGGAGTGAAACACGGCCCGGTACTGAACAAACCGATCGTCCGCGGCAAGGGCGAACTCGCCCTGATCGACCGGCTTCCACTCACGATCGCTGATTTCCGATTGCCGGCCGGCCGAGCGGACGAAGAACCGCAGATGGCCGCCCGGCGGCTCGTCGGCCGCGTGCTCCAGGAAGCCGGCACGCGTCGCACCGGTGAGGGCATGAACCGAAGACTCGTAAACCTGCTCCCATCGGCGATGTCCGATGTGCCCCATGTCCTGGCCCCACATCCAGTGTGTGCCATGCGTGGGAAGTTCGACGACGCGCGGCGACGCAAAGCGTTTTCCATCGTTGTAGAAGACTTTGGAATTCGTGTGGTGATCGCCGTTCCTGGAATGGCAGGAGACGGCCAGGTCCAGGCGGCCGTCGCGATCGAAATCCGCCGCCAGCGCATCGTGGGCAGAATCGCAGACAAAGCTGGTTCGGCGGGTGGAGGAAAAACCCTCAGGCCCACCCCAGTAGAGGTAGCTGGGAATCTGCTCGCGTGTCATCTCCGCCAGATAGTGAGGCGCAAAAATGTCGAGATGGCCGTCGCGATCGAAGTCCGCCACGCAGTGTCCTACCGGGCTCCAACCCGCAAGATGCTGCGCGTCCCAGGAGCGGAAACCCTTCGGCGAGCCCCAGAAAACGATCGTGCCCATG
>CAZQEN010000275.1:0-10898 GCA_964591605.1 uncultured Planctomycetales bacterium | reverse complement strand
CACGGGCAGCGAGTATCCCGGCGCGCCGGGACCCATGCCACCCGAGAAACATGCCCCTGAATTTCGGATGCACCCGTCGCGTACCCGGGCGGATGGATTTGCTTGCCGGGGCCCTGACCGCGGACTAGATTATCTTCATTCCTCGAAAGCCTTTGCGGGATTTCGGGAGGGCCGGCTCACCGGGCGCACGAATAGACCCGCGGGTGGAATCGGTCGATACACAGGACGACGGCAGCACTGGGATGGGCCTGCCGGACCGGGCTTGCACCCGGCGCCGGACAGGCCTGAGAGCTGGTCGCGCGTGCCACCGAGGGAGACCACCGGGATCGATTCAGAGTGGGAGCGTGTCCGTGCGGATTGCCGACATTCATCGACGCAGGGCCTGCGTGATCTCCTTCGAGCTGTTTCCGCCGAAGACGCCGGAGGCGGAGCAGAAGCTGTTTGAGCGGACGGTGCCGGAGCTGCTGCAACTTCGCCCGGACTTTCTGACCTGCACGTATGGAGCGGGCGGAGGCACGCGCGAATCGACGCTGACCATCGTGAGCCGGATCATCCGGGATTTCAGTATCCCGGCGGCGAGCCACCTGACGTGCGTGGGGGCCTCGCGCGACGAGATCGCCCGCTATCTCGATCAGGCGCTCCTCAACGGCATCGACAACATCATCGCGCTGCGCGGCGACCCGCCCAAGGGTGATGCCACGTTCCGGCCTCATCCGGACGGCTACCGGTACGCGTGCGAGCTGGTTCGGTACGTCAAATCGCGAGGCCGGTTCAGTGTCGGCGTGGCGGGGTATCCCGAGGGGCACCCGGAGTCGAGCGACAAGCATGCGGATTGGAGGCACTGCGCGGAGAAGGTGGAGGCCGGGGCGGACCTGATCATCACGCAGCTCTTTTACGACAACAACGACTTCCTGGCGTTCGAGGATTACCTGCGGAACCGCCTGGGCGTGAAGGTTCCGATCGTGCCAGGGGTCCTTCCGATCCTGAGCACGACGCAGATCAAGCGGTTCTGCGGCCTGTGCGGGGCCAAGCTGCCTGCGGCCGTGATGTCGCGGCTCGAGCAGTACGCCGACGACCCGGCATCGTGCCACAAGTACGGAATCGAGCTGGCGACCCAGATGTGCGACGAACTGATCCGCCATGGGGTGCCGGGGATCCATTTCTACGTGCTGAACCGGTCGGATTCGATCAGCGAAATCATGGGTAACCTCCGGCTGGCACCGGCGCCGGCGTGATTCGACCGGGCGAGCGTGCCGGCGACCCGATTCTCGCGTTTCCCATCTCACCACGACGAATCTGCGATCTTCGGATGGGCCACACGGCACCCGGGAACGGACAGGCACCCGCTCGATCGGCGGGGGGAGCGGCACCCCTACAGACAGACGCGCGGCTGGCAGGGCAGCTTGCACCGTCTGTCGGGCACCCCCGGGCCCGATGGCCGCCCATCACCGATGACAGAAAGCTGTCACAAGCGGCAGCGTGGGTGCTCACCCTGGCGGTGGGACAGATCCCCATCGGTTGCCCGCGGCACCGGGCCGGAGGGGTCCCGGCGGGCAGGGGCGGGGTGGGCCGGATGGGGGCGCCGATGACGATTGCCCGTCTGGCCGGCAGCTTCAAATCCTTTTTCCAACAGGGCTTATAATTGGGCGGGAAGCTGGATGAGGTGAGCTTGACAAAGCGTGAAACCCTTCACACAATGAGCCGGAATCCAGGGCCTCCACGGACCGGAACCGAGCCGCTGATCATGTTTTCGGGGAAGTTCCATCGGCCGGAGTCCAACGCCGTTCGCTGCGAGCGATAGGGGGAGGCTATCCATTGCCGGGTTGTGACGGTATTCACAAACCCGACCGGGACGCCGGAGAGTCTGTCACCACTGAGTCTGGCCAGAGCAGAGGTACCATGCCCGCAGGGATGGCACCCGGGGTGTTGTTCACCTGGGTGTCCGCCACCTGGGTCAGCCTTCTCCGGCGGATGACAAGAGCCGCAGATGCCCGTTCCAACAGAAACCTTCTGGGATACGCGCAAGGTGAGCATTGCCTTTGCCGTATCCAGCGTTGCTCTACTCGCCAGCATTGTATGGATGGTGAAGGTGGACTACGCCCGCCCGTGGCGACAGTTCCAGGAAGACTATTTCGAGACGCAGCGGAGCCTGGCCCACTTTGAGGTGCTGAACCAGCAGACGCCCGAGGCGCTGGGCGAGCTGGCGGCCGCCCGGGGGGCGGTGGATCAGGCACAGAAGCGCCTCGCCGCGCAGCAGGCGACGACGGCGCGGCTGGCGGACGCGCTGCGCTCTGAAAGCAAGCCCGAGCCGGCGGGCCTGGCCCGGGAGATCATCGAACAGATCAGCGGGCCGATGAAGGATGCGTACGCGGCGCGGGCGCGGAAGCTCGACGAGGCCCTGGGCAACTGGATCGACCAGCAGATCGCCCGGCCGGACGCGTCGGCGCTGGCGGGGCGGCTGGGCGACCGGGCGTTCTGCGGGCAACTGGCCCAGCTCCTGGACTGGTTCAACGCATCGAGGCTGGCGAAACGATCTTATCAGATCCTCGGAGAGTATTCGCGAGCCGAGCTGCTGTTCAAGAACCTCAAGAGCGACAAGGGTGTTCTGGAAGCGGCCTACGAGCACGAGAAGGGGCTGCAGGGCGAATCGCATCCCGCGACGCGTGAGGCGAAGGCCCGGCTGGAGGCGATGACCGCGCGGTTCCAGGAGGCGAAGCTCCGGTTCGACTCCCTGGCCGACGAGCGGCGTGCGATCGAGGATCAGCAGAAGGCACTGGAGGCGCCGGTCACGGAGGCGCAGCGTGCCCTGGCGCGGCTGGAGAAGCAGCGCAACGACGCCGAGAAGCGATACCGGGAGCTTTCCGACACGCTCAGCCGGGGGATCTTCAATCTGCCGCTGCTCGATTTCGCCGCTCCGAAGGGCACGCCCGGGCGTCACGAGATCAAGCAGGTGGTTCTGCCGGACGTGCGGGTGGAGCTGAACTTCCTGCAGAGCTATGCGACCGACCGCTGCATGACGTGCCACGTGGCGATCGATGACAAGTCGTTCACGAAGGAAAACCTGGCCCGGCGGCTCGAACGGGCGATCATCGGGGCGAATGAGGAGTTCAAGCGGACGGGAGAGCCGCCGCTGGCGCAGCCCACGGTGGACGGGCGGGCGGATCTGCAGCCCGGATCGGTGGCGATCGGATGGCGGACGCTGAGCCGGGCCCAGCAGGACCGGTTCTTCGGGCAGCTCGTCGAGCAGGTGAACATCTACCAGGCCCGCCGCGGGGAGAGGCAGCTTGAGTTTGATCAGCCGCTGCTGGCGCATCCGGACCTGGAGCTGTACATCTCACCTGATTCGCCGCATCCGATGAGCCGGATGGGCTGCGTGGTGTGCCACGAGGGGAACGGGGAGGAGACCGACTTCGTTCTGGCCGCTCACACGCCCAGATCCCACGAGGAGCGCAGGGAGTGGGAGAGCAAGTACTACGTGCGGACGGGCGGGCTGGTGCCGGAGATCGATTTCGAGACGGCCGAGCATCACTGGACCCGCCCGATGTACGTGCCCAAATACTCCGAGGCGGGCTGCACGAAGTGCCACTCTCAGGTGGCGGACATCGCGACGTACAACGGACGGCCGGCGGCCCAAACGATCAACGAAGGGCAGATGCTCTTCACGACGCTGGGGTGCATCAACTGCCATCTGGTCGAGCAGTTTGCGGATTCGCGGAAGGTGGGCCCTGATCTGAGCCACCTGGCGGAGAAGACCACCCGCGGGTTTGTGCAGAACTGGATCCACTTCCCCGCGGACTATCGTCCCTCGACGCTGATGCCGCACTTCTTCGAGCAGGAGAACAACGACGCGCAGTCGGAGCGGGCGGGCGGCGATACCGATCCAGCGCTGCGGACGCGGGCGGAAGTGGTGGCGATGACGGAGTACCTCCTGCGGGTCAGCAACGGCTATGAGCGGGAGGAGCTGCCAGCGGATCTGTGGGAGCCGCTCAAGGATGAGAATTCGGAGGCGGTCAAGGCAGCGCGGGATCGCGGCCGCCGGTTGTTCGGCGCGGTGGGATGCCTGGCGTGCCACGCCAACCTGGCGTATCGGCCGAACAATGAAACGAACGTGGCGTCGGAACAGGCGCTGGGCGAGCAGTGGATCGTGGGTGATCTGCGGGCCAGGCTCGAGACCCTGGTGCACGGCGTCCAGGAGGGCAAGGCCCGGCTGATCAAGGCGGAGGCCCTGCAGGCGGCGCGTCAGGAGGGCAAGGATCCGTCGGAGGTCAAGCTGGGGGAGATCGAGGGCATCGAGGAGAAGCTGGCGGTCTCGCTGGAGGAGGGTGAGCTGCCGCTGGCCCGGCTGATCGAGATCTTCCGGGAGTCGTTCAGCGCTCCGCTGACGCAGGCGGCGGGCCACGGGGCAGGATCGCACGGTGGTGCGAAAGAGCGCGCCGCCCATGCGAAGAAGAAACCGCGCGGGGAGAAGGAGACGCCGAAGCTGGCGGGGGTCCACTATGACGGATCGGCGGCGTTGACGCGCGCCTGTGAGGCGCTGCTCCAGAATGCCCATCCGGCGCCGCAGGTGGAACTGACCGAGGAGGACCGCGAGGCGCTGGCCCTGGGGGACGACGTGCTCGAGGCGATCGGCACGGCCGCGCAGGAGATCTACGGGGCGATGGGCCACCTGGACCGCGCCGAGTACGCGATGACGAACTTCAGGAACGCGTATGACACGCTGTTCAAGCCGGATGATATCCACGGCGGGCCGGTCTTCACGCGTTTTGCCCCGGAGCTCTCTTCCATCGGCACGAAGTTTCAGGACTATGAAAGTGGTGTTCGGTGGCTGTATGACTGGTTGAAGAATCCGCGGCACTACTCGGAATACACGAAGATGCCGCGGCTGCGCCTGGCCCGCGGCGAGTTCCCCGAGATCGACATGGAGTCGGGGGAGCCGACGGGCCGGAAGGTGGACGCCGATGAGGCGCTCGATCTGGCCGTCTATCTGGCCGGGCTCAAGGATAACGAGGAGTTTTCCACCACGCCGTTCGATGCCGACGCGGGGCAGGCCGGCCGTCTGGCGGCCCAGCGCGACGAACTGATCAAGACGCTGCTGGGGGGGCTCAATTCCGGGGCCCGGGCACAGTCGATCCTCAACGACGAGGGCGGCGAGCTGACCGGCCAGCTCGTCAGCAAGCTGACGCGCTCGCTGGGCGAGGAGGAGGCCCGGACGCGGATCGAGGGTCTGAACCTCGAGCAGCGGCGGTGGGTGTTTCTGGGCGACAAGATGATCGGGCACTACGGGTGCTACGCCTGCCACCAGATCCGGGGATACGAGACCGCGGCCCGCCCGGGTACCGAACTGACCCAGTGGGGCGAAAAGCAGTTGACCCAGCTCGATTTCGCGTTCTTCGATCCGCACTTCCGGGAAGAGCGGGAGAAAGACCCGCTGTTCCTGAATCTGTATCCCGAGAACCGCGAGAAGCTGATCCGCTGGGCGCACAGCAATCCGCCGGAGGACGTGGAGCACACGCTGGCTTCGTTTGCATGGCACAAGGTGCGGAATCCGCGCATCTGGGACCGCAAGAAGGCCAAAGGCCCCTACGACAAGCTCAAGATGCCGAATTTCTTCCTGAATGACCGGCAGACGGATGCGATTGTGACGTTCCTGCTGTCGCGGCGTCCGGCGCGGGTGAATCCGTCGCTGCAGGCGAACTATGGGGGGCCGGCCGGGAAGCTGGCGCGGGGGCGGAACCTGGCGCGGGAGCTCAACTGCGTCGCATGTCACAAGATCGACGGCAACGCGGCGGTGGTGCACCAGTATTTCCAGTTGGAGGAGGCGGGCGAGCGGGTGTTCGACGAGATCAACGCCCCGCCGTGGCTGCGCGGGCAGGGCGCCAAGATCCAGTCCGACTGGCTGTTTGGGTTCCTGAACAACGTCGAGATGCTCCGGCCGTGGCTGCGTATCCGGATGCCCAGTTTCCATCTGACGCAGGAACAGTCGACGCAACTGGTCGAGTATTTCTTCGGGCTCAGCGAGCACGAGTCGAAGTGGCTGGCGGCCCATCTGGCGCCGGTGGACCGGTACGTGGATGAGGCCCGCAAGCGAGCGGGGGTAAACATCGCGTCGGCGGACCGCGGGGCCGGAGCGGGCGGTGCGGGCGACGCAGGGGACAAGCAGGGCGCAGAAGGCGGTGCTCCACCCGGGGCCGACTGGCATCAGCAGGAGTCGCTGGCGGCGACGGCGGCGGCACTGCGGGATTACGCGGTGGAAAACCGTCTGGTGACGGCCAGCGCGGTCGATCCGGCGACAAACAGTCCGGAAGAACTGGGCTCGACGTTTCAGAAGATCTATAACGATGCGAGCGCTCTGAAAAAGCTCTACAGCGTCAGTTATCCGTTCCCCGAGCCGCCGGTCGTGGCGTCCGGAGAGGTGGTGCACGACGGCGAGGTGATTTTTACCGAGCTCAAGTGCCTGGCGTGTCACGTGTTCGGCGACCCCGCATTTCCAGGTGCGAATGCGTCGCCGACCGCGCCGAATCTGCAGCTCGCTCACAAGCGTCTGCGGCGTGACTGGGTGAGCGCGTGGCTGGAGTCGCCCCAGCGGCTGCAGCCGGGGACGAAGATGCCCAACGTGTTCGGGCAGAGCGACCGGGTCAGCGCGTTCGCCGATTATCCGGCGGAGGCGAAGACCGGGGTCGAGGCGAAGTTCCACGACAAGGCTCTGGTTGATGACGGCGCCGGTCAGATCGAGGCGCTGATCAGCTATCTGTACGACGCGGGCGAGCGTCGGGTGGACAAGGTGATGCCGCCGGAGCCGGCGGCGAGCGAGCCGGCCACCGGCGAGTCCGGCTCTGAGCCTGCAGAGGGCAGCACCGAGCCTGCGGCACAGGAGCCGCCGGCCGGTGAGGCCGGCTCATCGCCAGCCCCGGAGGCGGCCGGCCCGGCGGGAAGCGCCCCGGCGGAGAATTGAGAGTCTATCAGAGGCACCAGGGCGGCTCCGGTCCGCCCTGCCTGCCGCGAAAGATCGAGCGTTTGAACGGGAATCGGGCCGCCCCGGCCGGAGACGGCGGCTCACGGCAACAAGGAGATGCTCAGATGACGACTTCCATGTGGAGCCGGTGGGTGGTTTCAGGTGTGGTGCTGGGGTTCACCGCCGCGGTCGTGCTGGCGGCGGACGAGGGCAGCATCAAGGGGAAAGTCGAGTTTGAAGGCACGCCGCCCAAGCCGCGGAACATGCCGGTGGCGGCGGACGCGCACTGCGCGAAGGCGCATCCCAAGGGGATCGACCTTCAGAAGGTCAACGTCAAGGATGGCGGCCTGGCCGACGTGTTCGTGCAGATCAAGGAAAGCACCCTGCCCAAGGACAAGAAGTGGGAGGTTCCCAAGGGCGAGGACGGCAAGCCCAGGCCGGTGCAGCTCGATCAGAAAGGCTGCGAGTACCATCCGCACGTGTTCGGGATCATGGTCGGCCAGCCGCTCAAGGTGACCAACAGCGACTCGACGAACCACAACATCCACGGCTTTCCCAAGAAGAATTCACAGTTCAACTTCAGCCAGGCGCAGAAGGGAATGGAGAAGCTCGTAGAGCTCACCAAGGCTGAGGATTTCCCGATCAAGTGCGACGTGCACAACTGGATGAACGCCCATGCGTTCGTGATGACGCATCCGTTCTTCTGCGTGTCGGATGCCGAGGGCAAGTTCGAGATCAAGGACGTCCCCCCCGGGACGTACGACGTGGAGTTCTGGCACGAGACGCTGGGGACCAAGACGGTCAAGGGCGTGAAGGTCGAAGCGGGCAAGCCGGCAACGGCGGAAGCCAAGTTCTCGGCGAAGAAGCCGGCCGCACCGGCCAAGAAGTGAGCGAGCGGGGGCGGGCGGCGGCTCTGCGCCGCGCTGAGGCGGCACGAGCCGTGAGAAGTCGGCATCCCGGCGATGCCGCGGGTGCAGGAGCCGCGGTTCGCCCGGCCACAGGAAGCTGCGGGAGATGATCGTGAAGATCGCAAACAGGTGGAAGGGTCTGCTCGCCCTTGGGGCACTTGTGCTGGCGGCTGCGCCGGCGTGGGGCCAGGTGCCCGAGGGCGGCGTCGTTACGCACGACAACTGGTGGCTCCCGGTGCAGGCAGCGGCCGAGAGCAGGCTTGTTGACACCATGTTCAGCGTGATCTTCGTGGTCACCAGCGTGACGATGGTCGCGGTCTTCGTGGTGATGACCCTGTTTCTCATCAAATACCGTCATCGCGAGGGACGGCGGGCGACGTTCATTCACGGAAACCACCAGGCGGAGATGATCTGGACGGTCACACCGGCGGTCATCCTGGTGGTGATGGGCATCCTGAGCATCCGCGCGTGGGGCCAGCTCCGGATGAACAAGCCCGGCCCCGAGGTCGAGGCCACCGACATCGAGGTGCTGGCCCAGCAGTTCCAGTGGAACTTCCGATACCCCGGCAAGGATGGCAAGTTCGGAACGCGGGACGACATCGGGACGTTCGATATGAGCGACCAGGAGAAGTCGCCGATCATCGGCACGTTCTACGTCCCCGTCGACAAGCCGGTGCGCGTTCACCTGATGTCCAAGGACGTGCTGCACAGTTTCTTCCTGCCGAACGTGCGGATGAAGCTGGACGCCGTTCCGGGGCTGCGTGGGGACCTGTGGTTCACGCCGACGCGGGTGGGGCGCTACGACCTGGCCTGCGCCGAGCTGTGCGGCCCGCAGCATTACACGATGCGCGGCGAAATGGTCGTGATGTCGCAGGAGGACTACAGCGCCTGGCTCAAGGAACGCATGAGCGAAATCGCGGATCTGATCGGCGAAGAAGCCGAACCGAGTGAAGAGCCGAAGGAAGCTCCCGAAGAGGAGAAGAAGGAGCCCGAGAAGACCGAGGCGAAAGAGACCCCGGCGGCGGAGCCGGCCAAGGCTCCTGGATCGGGCGAGCCGGTGATCAGCGAGCTGGCGGAGGAGGGCGTCATCAAAGGCCGGGTCCTTTTTGACGGCACGCCGCCCAGGGCCAAGAAGGTCTCGGTTGAGGCGGACGCCCACTGCAAGAAGGCGCATCCGGCCGGGCTCGAGACGCAGTCCGTCAAGGTCAAGGACGGGGGTCTGGCCGACGTATTCGTGCAGATCAAGAGCGGCCTGCCCAAAGACGGGAAATGGGAGGTCCCCGGGGAGCCGGTCGTGCTCAATCAGGAGGGCTGCGAGTACCACCCGCATGTGTTCGGCATCATGGCCGGCCAGCCGCTCAAGGTGGTCAACAACGACTCGACCAACCACAACATCCACGGCTTCCCGAAGCTGAACCAGCAGTTCAACTTCAGCCAGGCCCAGAAGGGCATGGAGAAGATCGTCGAGCTGGGCAAGCCGGAGAACTTCCAGATCCGCTGCGACGTGCACAACTGGATGCAGTCGCATGCGTTCGTGATGCCGCACCCGTTCTTCGCGACGACGGACGAAAGCGGCAGCTTCGAGATCAAGAACGTGCCGCCGGGCACGTATGTCATCGAGTTCTGGCATGAATCCCTGGGCACGCGGACGGCCCGGGAGGTGAAGATCGAGTCGGGCAAGGGGGTCACCGCGGAAGTGACGTTCGCGATGAAGAAGAAGTGATCCGATGGGAAGCCGCGGTCGGGGGATCTCAGATCCGGGATCTGGGATCTGAAAGCCGAGAGCTGAAATCAAGGGCCGGAATCCGGGATTTCAGGTCTGCCACATGGGCCGGAGAGTCTGCCGGCAGCCGGGAAATAACGGTATGAGCACGCACGCACACGTTCATGGAACCGGAAGTCTCGAGATGCTCCATCACCCGGGGCATTTGCACCGTGAGAGCTTCCTGACGAAGTATTTCTTTTCGCGCGATCACAAGCGGATCGGGATTCAGTTCCTCTTTTCGAGCCTGTTCTTCTTCGTGATCGGCGGTCTGCTGGCGATGGCCATCCGGTGGCACCTGGCGTATCCGCAGGGTGATTTTCCGCTGCGGTTCCTGATGCCCAAGTCGTTCCTCACGCAGGCGCCGGCGAACCCGACGCAGTGGAAGGACGGCTGGCCGGTCAAGCTGCTTGATGATGTCACGGCGGACGGGGTCACGATCGCCAAGGGCACACAGGGCGTGGTCGGCAAGATGAACTTCGACCACACGAACAAGTATCGGCCGGCGCCGGTGTCGGCGGTCGTGCTGTTCGACGGGAAGCCCACCCTGGTGCCGGTCGAGAACCTGGTGAGCGTGAAAGAGCACCACTTCGTGAAGGATGAGGCGTACAGCACGCTGTTCACGATGCACGGGTCGGTGATGATCTTCCTGGTGATCATCCCGCTGATGGTGGGGGCGTTCGCGAATTTCGTGGTGCCGCTGCAGATCGGGGCGCGGGACATGGCGTTCCCGACGCTCAACATGATCTCGTTCTGGCTGGTGCCGCCGGCGGCGATCATTCTGATGTACGGCATGACGCTGGTGGGTGCACAGGGCGAGCAGGGCGGGCCGGGGGCGGGCTGGACGTCGTATCCGCCCATTGCGGTTCTCGACGTGGTCAAGAACAAGGCCCAGGTGTGCTGGCTGCTGGGCGTGCTGATCCTGGGTTTCTCGTCGATTTTCGGCTCGCTCAACTACATCACGACCATCGTCAAGCTGCGGGCGCCGGGGATGACGTTCTTCCGGATGCCGCTGACGGTGTGGGCGGTGTTCATCACGTCGATCCTGGTGGCGTTTGCGACGCCGGTGCTGGCCTCGGCGCTGCTGATGCAGATGAGCGACCACGTGCTGCATACCAGTTTCTTCCTGCCGAGGAACCTGGCGCTGGCGGACGGGCCGATCGCGGCCAACCCCAACCTGGGCAACACCGGCGGCGGACAGGCGCTGCTGTGGCAGCACCTGTTCTGGTTCTATTCGCACCCGGCGGTGTACATCATGATCCTGCCGGCGATGGGC
>CAZQEN010000274.1:0-10904 GCA_964591605.1 uncultured Planctomycetales bacterium | reverse complement strand
CTGGATTTCGGAGAGGCGACGGAGGAATTCGGCAGGGTAAACGATCTCGGTTCGTCCGTAGCGGCCCAGAACCAGCAGATCCTCGTCCCGCGTCACCAGTATGTCCGCCTCTGCAGCCTTGGCAAGGGCGAGGAGATAGTCGTCTTCAGGGTCGCGGCAGACAGTCACGGGCGTGGTGTGTCCGAAACTCGGAGCTCGTTCGAGCAGCTCGAGCAACTCCGCTCGATCCTCCGCGGCGATATGCGGCAGGAGACGTGGTCGAGCGCTGACCGCGAGAAACTCGGAGATGAGCCTGGGAGCAACCACAATCTGGAGATGGTCCGTCTGAGCCGCATCAGCCAGCAGGCTCCACCACCGATTCAGGAGAGCACTGATCAAGACGGAATTGTCGATGACCGCTGTGATAACGGCGTCTCCCGTCTGACCTCACGAACTAACTCATCGATCTCTTCGTCGGTAATGGTTTCGCCAGATGCCTCAACACGCGCTTCAATGCGTTCGCAGACGCGGCGAAACCGCTCAGCCCACACGAAACGGCCGACGGCATTGGCCACCTCGATCTGCTGGTCCGGCGGCATCGCTTTCACCCGCTCGATGATTTCCTGGACCTGCTGGGCGCTCATAAGTCTTTCTCCACCCACATCATAGCATTGGGCCCCCGGCTTGCCAACACCCCTATCGGACCTTCCTTGTCACCTCTGCCCGCCGAACTCTATACTTGGCGCAATGCGGAAGAATTACATCCTCGACGCGAATATCCTGATCCATGACCCGAATTCGATCTTTCAGTTCGCCGACAACACGGTCATCATTCCGGTCGCGATCATCGGGGAGATCGACCGCTTCAAGAAGGAGATGACCGACCGCGGCTACAACGCCCGGGCGGTCGTCCGCCTGCTCGACGGCCTGCGCAACGGCCAGAGCCTCGCCGGCGGCATCCCCCTCGAGAAAGGCGGCACCCTCAAGGTCTACTGCGAGCCCGACCGCCTCATGACCGGCGGCAACGGCCACGGCGACATCGAGATCCTCCGAGTCGCCCAGGCCGTCCAGCGCGACGAGCCCGACACCCCCGTCATCATCGTCACCAAGGACATCAACCTGCGCATCCGCGCCGACGCCGCCGGATTCCGCGCCGAGGATTATGAGACCGACCACGTCCTGCTCTCGGATCTCTACTCCGGCGAGGTCGAAGAAACCGTCACCCCCGAGCAGATGAACGAGTTCCGCGCCGCCGGCCGGCTCGCCATGGAGCGCGCCGAGTTCCTCCCCAACGAGTACGTCCTCCTCCGCGCAGCCAACGGCAACAAGCAGACCGTCCTCGGCCGCGTCGACGTCGACTGCAAGAGCATCATCGCCCTGCGCGAGCCCGCCCACACCCTCTGGGGCCTGCGCCCCCGAAACAAGGAGCAGTACTTCGCCATCGATGCCCTGCTCGACGACCGCGTCCAGCTCGTCACGCTCATGGGCAAGGCGGGAACGGGCAAAACGCTCCTGGCCCTCGCCGCCGCCATGCACCAGACCATCGTCGAGAAAAAGTACCGCGGCATCCTGGTCGGCCGCCCGATCTTCCCTCTCGGACGCGACATCGGCTATCTGCCCGGCGACATCGAACAGAAGCTCGACCCCTGGATGAAGCCGATCGTCGACACCGTCGATTTCCTGCTCGACATCTCCGGCCCGGTCAAAGGCCACGCCGACTGTGCGTCACTTCTGCGCAGCGGCATCATCGAGATCCAGCCGCTCACCTACATCCGCGGCCGCAGCATCGTCAACCGCTTCGTCGTCATCGACGAGGCCCAGAACCTCACGCCTCTCGAGGTCAAAACCGTCATCACCCGCGTCGGCCAGGACTCCAAAATCGTCCTCACCGGCGACCCCTACCAGATCGACAACCCCTACGTCGACGGCAACAGCAACGGCTTCACCTACCTCGTCAACCGCTTCCGCACGCAGTCGCTGGCCGCCCATGTCCGCCTCCAGAAGGGCGAACGCAGCCCCCTGGCCGAACTGGCCGCGAATCTGCTGTAGGAATTGCCGATTGCCAATGGGCAATCGGCAATCGGCAATCGACAATCGGCAACGAATCAGTATTCGATGAAGTTCCCCAGGTACGTCGAGAGCACCTCGCCACCCGTGTACTGACCACCCGAGTCGTAGCCGTCGTCGTAGTAGTAATCGTCGTATGAGTAGTAGCCGTCTTCGTAGTAACCCGCGACGGCCGTCTCGTCGCAACCGGTCGCGGCAGTGAGGAACCCCGCCGCCACCAGACCCACCAGGACCACCGCACCCAGCGTCTTCGCGAAGGATCGCATCGGAAATGCTCCTTGGATCGTCCACCAGTTTCCGGGGCCGGCCCGCGCCGTCCCGACACCCGAAGTTGGACCGCTTTGACCCCGATCTTTCGCCAATGCATCACGCCGTTCCGGATGACGCGGATGCTCCCCTCTTCGTGTCCCCCTCCGCGGTGCGGTGGGCCACCCCAGGCGTGCAGATACGGTCATGCACGGGTCCGTGACCGCTTGGGCGGGGTGGCATGGGCAGCTTCGGCTTCGCTGAGCGAAGCCGAAGCTGCCCGTGTGGACCTCCCCACGGGTCCCGGCGCGCCGGGACCCATGCCACCCGCCAACCTTGACACGCACCCGTCATGCACGCTTGCGGGCCCGCATGGAGCAAACCCGCCGCAGAAGTGGCAAAACCGGCAGGTTTTGGGTACCCTCCTCCCTTTCCGGACCCGGCAGGCAGGCTACGGACACGGCCGCCGCCGCTCCGGCGACCCTGGGCACCAAACCGGTCAGCGCGCCGCTCCTGCGCGAGATGGAAGAGTCCAGCGTCCGCCGTCCCCACGGCGGCCTGTACTCTTCCCCCTCCCATGGGCGAGACAACCCGGCGCGCACACCGGTTGTCGCATGGATTCCGTGAACACACAGGTGGAAAGCGTCGCTGAGTCGGAAGCGGTGAGCAACCGCCAACTGCTCCGCTGGATGTTCGGCTTCATCCGGCCGGTCAAGGGGCGGGTCGTGCTCTCCTGCCTCGTGCTGACCGCCGCCGTCTGCGTCGAAATCCTCGCCGTCCGACAAACCGCCCAGGCCATCAACCAGATCAAGGCTGTCCAGTTCCCCTTGACACGCGAGGCGGCGGAGCCGCGGGCCGAGGGGCCGGACGATGCGCGTCCCCTCGCGCGTCAAGGGTTCCGCCCCGACGCCGGCGGCCTGCCTTTCTGGCCATGGCTCACCGGCGATTCACCCGACGCCGTCCGTCTGCGCCACATCGTCTTCGTCCTCGCCGGCTTCGTGCTCCTCATGGGCTCGATCATCTACTGCCGCGAAGTCGCCAACATGAAGATGAGCATGTACATGGTCTTTCACATCCGCGAGGCCGTCTACGACAAGCTCCAGCGCGTCGGTTTCGCCTTTCACGATGCCATGTCCACCGGGGAGATCATCAACCGCTCCCTGAGCGACCTGCAGAACGTGCGCCTCTTCGTGAACTCGGCCGTCCTCGTCACCCTCGAGATCGTGCTGATCGTCCTGGGGTACGTGGCCCTCCTTCTCACGCGGTCTCCCTGGGTCGCCCTCCTCGCCCTGCTCCCCCTGCCCGCCTGGATCATCTACACCATGCGGTTCAGCCGGCGCATCCAGCCCGCCCTGCGCGCCCAGATGGAGGCCGGCGACAAAAACGTCAGCATCCTCACCGAGAACATCGCCGGCGCGCACGTGGTCAAGGCCTTCGCCACGGAGGCCCATGAGATCGACAAATACGGCCAGAGCTGCGACGACTTCTTCGCACGGGTCATGCACCGGATTCGGCTCTTCGCCAATTTCACACCCATCATTCGCGCCATCGCCATCGCCTCGCATCTCATGCTGTTCATGACCGCCGGCATCCTCATCATCAGAGGGCGGCTCGATGCCGGCGACGTGCTCATGCTCGGCGCCGCCATGGGCGCCATTCTCGCCCGGCTCCAGCAGGTCGCCGTCATCAACGAGCAGTACCAGAACGCCATCGTCTCCGCCCGGCGGCTCCACGAGGTGCTCACCGCGCCGCCCAACGTGCAGATCAAGCCCGCCGCCCACCCGCTGCCCGACCAGGGCCTCGGCGGCATCCGGTTCGAGCACGTCACCTTCGGATACTCCCCCGCCCGGCCGGTCCTGCACGACATCCACTTCGACATACCCGGCGGCAGCGTCGTCGCCATCGTCGGCCCCACCGGCGCCGGCAAAACCACGCTCGTCCATCTGATCGGACGCTTCTACGACCCGCAGAGCGGCCGGATTCTCATCGACGGCGTCGACATCCGCGACGTCGACCCGGCCAGCCTCCGCAGCCAGGTCGCCTACGTCTTTCAGGAGACTTACCTGTTCAGCGACACCGTCGAGGCAAACGTCGCCTACGGCCGGCCCGGCGTGGATCTCGGGCAGGTCGAGGCCGCCGCACGGCTCGCCCAGGCCCATGAGTTCATCGAAGAACTCCCTCACGGCTACGAGACCATCCTGGCCGAGCGCGGCTCCTCCCTCTCCGGCGGGCAGCGCCAGCGCCTCGCCATCGCCCGCGCCGTCGCCACCAACCCCCGGATCCTGATCCTCGACGACGCCCTCGCAGCCATCGACCCCGAAACCGAGCACCTCATCCAGCGGGCCATGGGCTTTGTCATGACGGATCGCACCACCCTCGTCATCGCCCACCGCGTCAGCACCGTCAAACGGGCGGACATGGTGATCGTTCTGGAAAACGGACGTGTCTCCCAGATCGGAACGCATGAGGAGCTCATGCGGACCGACGGCCATTATCGCGACATCGCCGAGGTGCAGCTCTACGGCGACCGGCTCGACCGCGACGACGAAGGAGAATCGAGGTCACACATGCAACGCGTGGGAAAGGTGAGAGTGTGATTCAGGTGTGGCACCGGCGTCTCGTCGGTGCGGAGGATCATGGCAAGGTGTGGCACCGGCGTCTCGCCCGTGCCACACGACGGACTGTTGCCACTGATAATCGGACCACTGACCCAAGAACGGACCCCTGACGACTGACATCCATGAGCACGCTTCAACGGCAACTCAACCGCCCGCCAAATCCGCCCCGGCGCAACCTGGGCCGCCTGCGGAGCGTGCGCGAAATCCCCGTCGACGATGACGAGCCGCGCTACCGTCCGATCGACTGGAAAATGATCCGGCGGCTCCTGACCCTGCTGACCCCCTACCGGCGCCGCTACGCCCTCGGCATCTCGCTCGGTCTGGTCATGGTCATCTGCGAAATGCAGGGCCCGCGCTTCATCGGGAAAATCATCAACCACGCCACCGGCTACGCGGGCGGCACCCTCCGCCCGATGCCGACCGAATCACAGGCCATCGGACACATCGTGGCCATCGTGGGCCTGTGGGCCTGCGTGCTGGCCGTCGCCCTCATCCTCCAGCGGCTCACCATCCTCATCATGGTCGACGCCGGCGAACGCGTGCAGTTCGACATCCGCCGCCTCCTCTTCGCCCAGCTCCAGCGCCTGTCCATGAACTACTACGACAAGACCAAGCTCGGCCGCATCATCAGCCGCTGCACCAGCGACGTGAACGCCCTCCGCGAAGTCAACGTCTGGGGCATCGACACCGTCGTCAAGAACACCCTGATGATGATCGTCGCCGCCTCCATGCTCCTGGCCACCGAATGGCGGCTCTTCCTGGCCGTCGTCTGGCTCGCCCCCATCCTCTTTGCCACCAATCGGATCTACCGCCTGAAGGCCGGCCACATGTGGCAGCTCGTCCGCGAAGGATACACCCGAGTCTCCGCCAACCTCGCCGAAAACATCACCGGCGTCCGCGTCGTCACCGCCTTCAACCGCCAGGTCGAGAACCTCGGCGTCTTCAACTTCCTCCAGGACCGCAATACCGCCAACAACATCCGCGCCGCCCGCGTCAACGGCGTCTATCAGCCGCTCCTGCAGTTCATGGGCTTCGCCGGCAAGATGATCATCCTCCTCTACGGCGGATACCTCGTCGCCAGCGGGCGGCTCCGCGGCGTCGGCTCCGTCGTGACCGCGTTCCTTTACTGGGACTGGTTCATGGCCCCGATCCTCAACTTCGGCACCTTCTACAACACCCTGATGCAGGCCATGGCCGGCGGCGAACGCGTCTTCAACCTGCTCGACCTCGATCCGGAAGTCAAAGACCTCCCCGACGCCAGGCCCCTCCCCCGGATCGTCGGCCGCGTCACCTTCGAGCACGTCACCTTCGGATACCACCCCGACCGCCCCGTCCTCCACGACATCTGCTTCGAGGCCCGGCCCGGCCAGACCGTCGCCCTCGTCGGCGCCACCGGCAGCGGCAAGAGCACCATCATCTCGCTCATCGCACGCTTCTATCAGCCCCAGCAGGGCCGTATCCTCGTCGACGGCCACGACCTCCGACACGTCACTGGCGAATCCCTCCACAGGCAGACCGGCCTCGTGCTGCAGGTCAATTTCCTCTTCACCGGCACCGTGATGGAAAACATCCGCTACGCCAGGCCCGAAGCGACCGACGAACAGGTCATCGCCGCCGCGAAAGCCATCGGCTGCTACGACGTGCTCAGCTCGCTGGCCGACAGCTTCCAGACCCAGGTCGGCGAGCGCGGCGCCAACATGTCCCTCGGGCAGCGCCAGCTCATCTGCTTCACGCGGGCGTTCCTGGCCGACCCGCGGATCTTCATGCTCGACGAGGCCACCAGCTCCATCGACACCGCCACCGAACTCATCGTCCAGCGCTCGCTCGAACGCCTCCTCGCCGGCCGCACCACCTTCATCGTCGCCCACCGCCTCAGCACCATCATGCGGGCCGACAACATCCTCGTCATCGACGCCGGCCGCATCATCGAACGCGGCACCCACGCCGAACTGATCGCCATGAACGGCAAATACGCCCGCCTCTACGAGCAGTTCGTCTACCACGAATGAGTCGCTGTAGCGCCCGCCCCCCATGGCGGCCGCGTGCCCCCCGGACAACCCCGCCATGCTTGGAAAGCAGGGAGGCGCCAGACTAAACTCGTCTCATGGGTCACGAACTGCAGGATCGCGCCAGTCTGGAGATGGGCCGCCGCATCGCGGCGGGGCTGCCCGAGCATCCCGAGTGGATCGAACTCGCCCGGCGCAATCTGAAACGCTGGGCAGAACGGAACGCCGACACCCCCTCGCTGCTGCGCTGCTACGCCGAGTGGTCCGCGCTGCTGGAGTTGCCCGTCTCCGAGATCTGCGCCATCCTGACCGCCCAGACCGACGAGGGCCAGCGCCTGCGGCAGAATTCGCCGTTCGCCGGCGTGCTCAGCCCTCAGGAAGTCTGGGACATCAAACGCCGGTGCCGACATGAAGCGACACCAACTTGAGCACATCCTCCGCGCATCCGCGGCCATCACCGGCGCCGACCGCTTCGTCATGATCGGCTCGCAGGTGGTTCTCGGTCAGTTCCCAGAGGCGCCGTCAGAACTCTTGGCCTCCTTGGAGATCGATCTCTTCTCCGCCGTCGAACTTGAAGACGAAACGCCATGACGTCGTCGATACTACCCAACCAGGACTTCCTCGCCGGCGTGATCGAGGGCTTTTACGGCCCGCCGTGGACGCGCGCCGAGCGGCTCGAACTCTTCGACTGGATGACCGCCTGGGGCCTCAACACCTATCTCTACGCCCCCAAGGATGACTTGAAGCACCGGGCCCTGTGGCGCGAAACCTACGCCCCGGCGGAGGCACAGGCCATCGCGGATCTGATCGGCAGCGCTCGGCAGCGCGGGCTGCGGTTCATTTATGCCCTGAGCCCCGGGCTGGATATCCGATTCAGTGAAGAGGCGGAGCGGGCCGCCCTGCAGGCACGCTTCGAGCAGATGCTGAACCTGGGTTGCCGTGATTTCGCTCTCCTGTTCGACGACATCCCCGACCAGATACGGGCCGAGGACCGGGCACGATGGGGCTCGTTCGCATCCGCCCAATGCCATGTGACCAACGCCATGTTCGCCTGGACGAGGGCCCGCCGTGCCGACGCGCGCTTCCTCTTCTGCCCGACGGCATACTGCGGCCGCATGGCCCGGCTCCACGTCGGCGGCGCCGATTACCTCGAAACCGTCGGGCGCGAACTGGCCGCGGAGATCGATGTCCTCTGGACCGGACCGGAGATCATTTCACGCGAAATCCCCGCCGAACACATTCGCGACGTGCGCAAGACCCTGCGCCGCAAGCCGCTCATCTGGGACAACCTCTTCGCCAACGATTACGACGGCCGGCGTTTCTACTGCGGCCCCTATTCCGGACGCCCGCCCGGGCTCCGCGCGGACCTGGCAGGTCTGCTCCTCAATCCCAACAACGAGTTTCCACTCAACTTCGTGCCGCTGCGCACGTTCAGCCTGTTTGCGCACGGTGGAAAGCCGTGGGACGCCCGCCAGGCGTATCTCTCCGCGATGGGCGAATGGGTGGACCGCTTCAAAACGGTCCGGACTCAGATCGACCTCGACGATCTGATCCTGCTGGGTGACTGCTACTACCTGCCGCATGAAGAAGGCCCGCTGGCCGAAGCGCTCTACGCGACGGCACGCAGCCTCGTCGGCTCCGAGCCCGCCGACTGGGGAGAAAAGGCCGCCGTCTTCCGGCAGCAGGCGACGCGTCTGCGGGATTGCTGCGCGCGACTGGCGGAATTGCACGACCGGCCGTTATTCTACGCACTCAGCCGCCGGGTCTGGGAATTACGCGAAGAGCTGGATCTGATGCTGGGTTACCTGCACCTCAGGGAGCAGAACCCCGGTGCACCGCTTCGCAGCGACTTCCATCTGCCCGGCACATTTCGCGGCGGTATGGTGGCGCGATGGCAGCGCCTTCTGACGCAGAATGCGGACGGCACGTTCGCGCCGCCGCACCCGTTGACATGATGCGGTCAAGTCCCGCATGCAGACTGGCGACATACACAACTTCACCATCCGCCCGGCCCGCCCCGCCGACCAGGCCGGCGCCTACTACGTCTGTCTCAAGACTGGAGACCACGGCAGGGACGGCGAGCCGTTTTACCGCGACGATCCGGATGCCCTGGCGCGGATCTTCGTGGGGCCGTACCTGGTCTTCGAGCCCGACCTGAGCCTGATCCTCGAGGACCAGCAGGGCATCTGCGGCTATGCCCTGGGGGCCTTCGATTCGCACGCTTTTTACGACCGCTATGAGGCAAAGTGGCGGCCGCAGCTCTGCGCCCGGTTTCCCGAGCCGCAGGGCGACCCGGCCCGATGGACCCGCACCGAGCAGGTGTACTACTGTTATCACCATCCGGATTACTACTGCCCTGAGCCGTACGACGAGTTCCCCTCGCACCTGCACATCGACCTGCTTGAACGGGCGCGGGGGCTGGGCTTCGGGCGACGAATGATGGAGCAGTTGATGAACCGGCTCCGCGAACGCGGTGTGCCCGGCGCGCACCTGGGCGTCAGCGTACTCAACACGCCGGCCCTGGGGTTCTACGCCAGGCTCGGTTTCCACGAGCTGGTCCGGGTGGGCACGCCGACGGACGGCTGCATCTACATGGGAAAACGGCTTTGACCAACTCCGACGCCGCCACGCGATGGTACGCGCGCCCGCTCACGGCGCTCAGCGAGAGCATGTGGCTCTCGGCCATCCGGGCCGGCATGGTGGCCATCATCCCCCTGACGATCATCGGCGGCCTGTTCATGATCCTCTCATTTCCCCCTGTCAAAAGCTGGGAGGAGTGGGTCAAACCCCACCTGCCGCTCCTGCAGATCCCCGTCACCGCCACGTTCGGCCTGCTGGCCGTCTTCGTGTGTTTCGCCATCGGGTACGACCTGGGCAAGCGGCTGGGCCAGGAGGCGATCGTCAGCGCCGCCATGGCGACGCTCATCTTCCTGATGGTCCAGCTCAAGCCGGAGGACCAGAGCTTCTCCATGGCCGGCCTCGGCTCGAGCGGCCTCTTCACGGCCATCCTCATCGCCCTCATCACCGTCCGCGTGCAGAAATGGTTCACCGACCACAACCTGGTCGTCAAGCTGCCCGCCAATGTTCCGCCGGTCGTGTACGAGTCCTTCCTGTCGCTCAGCCCGATGTTCTTTCTGGTGGTGGCGTTCTGGCTCATCCGCTTCGTGGCCGGGCTGGACATCAACCACCTGCTGCAGACCGCCTTCAGCCCGCTGGTCTTCGCCCTCAACACGTTGCCGGGCATCCTCGTCTACGCGTTCCTCGTGACGATGCTCTGGTCGGTCGGCGTCAACGGCGACAACACGCTCGATGCGATTGTCGCGCCGATCTTCCTGCAATACCTGGCGGTCAACGTCGAAGCCGCCTCACAGGGCCGGCCGCTGCCGTATGTGACGGCCCTGGGCTTCTTCACCAGCTTCGTGAACGTCGGCGGGACGGGCGCCACCATCGGCCTGGCCCTGGTCATGTTGCGATCGAAAGAGCCAGGTTATCGCAAGATCAGCCGCCTCTCGCTGCCCACGCAGATCTTCGGCATCAACGAGCCCATCTTCTTTGGCTTCCCCATCGTGCTGAACCCGATCTTCATGATTCCCTACGTCCTGAATGCGTTGATGCTCACCACCGGCTCCTACCTGCTCATGAGCTGGGGCGTGATTCAGCGGCCCTTTGTCGCCGTGCCCTGGACCACGCCGCCAATCATCGGCCACTACCTGGTATCTGGCGGTGATTGGAGGGCAGCCGTGTGGGGCGTCGTTTCGATCGGACTGGCCATGCTGCTGTACTACCCCTTCGCCAAAGCCGCCGAACGCCGGCGCCTCCAGGCCGAAAACGCGGGTCAGGCGCGGGAGTAGACGGTTGACCGGCACAGAGACTGCCGGCAAGAGAATCTCTGACCGGATCCTCACGCAACCGGGAAATCACCTGGAGTGCCTCTTTCGGTAACACGGTTTCGGTTGTCTGCGCTAGGCCCGGCCTTCAGGCCGGGTTC
>CAZQEN010000273.1:0-10942 GCA_964591605.1 uncultured Planctomycetales bacterium | reverse complement strand
GTAGAACTCAGTGCCCATCGTCGCCACCTGCATGATCTCGGCCAGATCGACGCGCGGCCTGGTGGAGATCAGGCTCATCCCGCGGCGGATGTACGGATGCAGGATGTAGGTGTGGGCGAAGCCGAAGAGCCCGCCCTGCTCGTGTACGGCGTCCGCCACGCGGTCGTAGAGCCAGTACTCGGCGACGTTGCGGACGTAGCGCTTCGTGTTCCACGACAGCGTGTGGCCGAACCCGTCGGAGTGCGTGCGCGGGCACTCCTGGCCGGGAACGACGCAATAGTCGCCCTCGCGCACGCGATAGTCGGGGCCGAACCCGCGCAGCTCGAACCACGCACGGTACACGTCGCTCATCTTGAGCACGTTGACGACGTGCGTGTCCTCGGCCTGGGCCCACGCGAGCAGGCGCTGGGCGTCGCGGTCGCTGGTGAGCTGGGAATGCACGTGCCCGTCGCCCGAGTACCAGCCGCGGGCGGGCATGTCCACCCATCGCTTCAGCCGGTACGTCTTCTCGATCGCCTCGCCCGCGCGGGCCGTGAACTCGTCGAAGACGGGCAGAAACTCGAGGCCGTGCCGCACGACGATCTGCCATTCGCCCGGCGGAATGGGCATGTCGAACGGCCCGGGCACGCACCACCAGTGGCGGTTGGCCAGCTTGCCGGGCAGCTTCCCCGGCCGCGGCCCCGGCACGCGTCCGAGGAACTCGAACTGCGGGGAGAGATCCACGGCATTCGACGGCCGGCGCACCTGGCCGTCGGTCTTCCATACCATCTCGAGCATGACGGGCAGCGGCTCGCCGGTGTCCGCATCGACGGCCTTGAACGCCAGATGCGCCGGCTGCGGCGCCGTCACAGACACGATCAGCGGGATGGGCTCGCCCCCGGGACGGCGCAGCTCGAGCGTGAGCGAGTGGACCCCGCCCGATGCGCCGGTGAGTTGGAGAACTGCCCACGTCGTTCCGGACCGCGGCACGTCGAGCGGAATCGGCTCACGCTGCCGGGAGAGGTCGTATTCCGTGCGAACGGTGTGCACCTCACCCGCGCCGGCGTCGATGCACAGGAGCATCGCTCCCGCGTCACCCGGCAGCGTGATGGGTTCGCGCGGTTCAGCGAGGGCGCGTCGGCCGTCGAGCTTCACGCTCAGCCGATGCGGGCAGCCCTCGGCCAGGCGGATCAGCCGGTCGCGCAGGGCCTCGTGCCCCGCAGCGATGCTCCGCCGCTCGGCCGGGTCGGCCGCCTTCTTCTCCCGCGCGTCCAGCTCGCGCAGCTCGCGCGACAGCGTGTCGAGCTGCGCCTGTGCGGAGGCATCGAAGAGGTACGCCCTGGACGGTGTCAAAGCCTCCAGTAGCTTGCCGGTCGTGCCTGGCGAGGGACGCGTCGTCTGCCCGGAAACCACATCCACTGTCGCGAAAGACACCGCGACCGCGCACACACCCAACGCCGCTTTCAGGCCTTCGGATCTTCTCACTGGTGCACCTTCCCGTCTGTCGAGCGTTCAGCCGCTCCAAACCGGTCCCCCATGCTGAGCAGGAGCGCAGAAGAGTCTGCCCTGGGTGGCATGGGCAATGTACTCATTGCCCGTGCGCATGAAACACGGGCAGCGAGTATCCCGGCGCGCCGGGACCCATACCACCCGCCATCTTTCACGCCGCCGCTTCTTGACGGGCCGTGATCAACCTGCGTATTGTCCCGTATATGCCCTCAATGACAACCAGACTGAGTGCGGTGATGCTTCTGGCGGGGGGATTCCTCGCGCCGCCGGCATGTTTGGCGGCGGAAACCGTTCTGAACGTGCGCGTCCGCGAGCACGGGTCGCAGGAACTGCTGCCCTGCCGCGCCTGGGTGGAGGCCGGCGGGAAACGCCTCTTCCGGCCGAGCGATTCATCCTGTGCGCCGTACGAGCGCGACCGCAGTTTCGCGTGCGACGGGCAGTTCAGCATCCCGGTACCGCCGGGCCCGGCCGTCGTGCATGTCGAGCGCGGCAAAGAGTACATCAGCGTGGACGAACCCATCACGGTCGGGCAGGGACCGTCGCAGGAGATCACCATCGAGTTGAAGCGCTGGATCGACATGCGCCAGCGGGGCTGGTACTCGGCCGACATGCACGTGCATTTCATCCATGAGAATCGCCGGCTGACTGAGCCGAAGCGCCTCGAGGCCGATATCCGCGTGCTGAAGCTGATGGCGCTCGCCGATGATGTGAACTTCGTGCCGGTGCTGAGCTACTGGAACGACAACATCGAGCAGTGGCCCGACTGGCCGGAGGGGCCGGGCGTTCGGGCGGACCAGACGCATTGGGTGACCCTCCGCAATGAGGAGATCGAGCGGATCGAGCAGGCGGACGGCCGGCCGTGGGCGTCGGTGGGCGCGCCGCTGATCTTCGGGCTCACCCGGCCGGTGTATGTGCCGGGCGTCAAGCGGCTCCACCGCGCCTATCCGTCGAACGCCGCGCTGTGCCGCACGGCCCGCCGGACGTCGCCCGGCGGTCTGATCGATCTCGACAAGGCGATGTGGGCGGAGAACGTGGTCGGCGTCGCCCTGGGTCTGTTTGACTCGATGCAGCTCTGTCACAACCACTACCACCGCGACAAGACCTTCCGCATGGGCTGGGGCATGATCGGGCCGGAACTGGAGGACGAGCCGCGCGACTGGGGGGCCAGCGAGATGCTCCACCGCACGAACCTGCTCTATTACCATTGGCTCAACTGCGGCTTTCGGCTCAGTGCGACGGGGGGCTCGGCGATCGGCGTGATGCCCGTGCCGACGGGCCACAGCCGGACGTACGCGAAACTGGATGGGCCGCTCACAGAAGAGAGCTACCTGAGCGCGATTCGGGCCGGCCGCACGTTCGCGACGACGGGGCCGATGCTGTTTCTGACGGTGAATGGCGCAGAGGTCGGGTCCAGCCTCAAGTGGAAGACGGGGGGTGAGTCGCTCGCGGTCAACGTTCGCCTGGAGAGCATCCAGCCGGTCGAGTCGCTCGAAGTGATCCACAACGGGCGGGTCATCTCGGAAACGGACGTGGCCGCTGATCCCCCGCAGCACGGGTTTCCGCGGGTTGAGGGCAGGCGGGTTGACCTGACGCCGCAGCGCAGCGGCTGGGTCGCGGCGCGGGCCTTCTTCCGCGTGGCCGACGGCACGCTGCATCAGGCGCACACGGGTCCGGTGTACATCACCGTCGACGACAAGCCGATCGCTTTCCGCAAAGATGCCGAGTACATGCTCGCCTGGCTCGACCGCATCCAGAAGATCAGCCAGGAACCCGACCGCTACCCCACCGAGCAGGCCCGCGAGGAGACGCAGGCGATCTACCGCGAAGCGCGGGCCGTCTACGAAAGCATCGCGGAGAAAGCGCGAGCGCTGTGGGGCGACTGACCCGCCCGGCAGGATCTACGGGGTGCTGCCTGCCGTGAGATCGAAGGGGCGATCGTTGACGCGGGAGCGGGAGACGTGCAGGTCTTCCACGTCGTCGCAGACGAGACCGGGTCGGGCATCGGGCTTGACGGAGTTCACGCGGATGTTGTCCAGGACCAGGCCGCGCACGTGACGGCAGTAGAAGCCGGAGGCGGGAAGCGTGCCGAACATGGAGGACTCTGGGTAGGCGTCTTCGCGCTCGGGGACGGGGCGCGTCGCGGCGGCCGGGCCGACACCGCCGGCGTGCTCGATGCGGATGTCGCGGAGCGTCACGTCCTGCACGGGGTGGCCGGGCAGCCCGGTGACCGAGCAGCCGATCGGCTTGGCGCCGCTAGCGACGACATTGCTGATGACGACGCGGCGCAGCGCGCCGACGCCCGGTCTGGCCATCTCTTCCTTGAACGGTCGGGCGCGGTTGCCCAGGCGGACAAAGATCGGCGTGGCCACGTTCTGCATCGTCAGATTCGTCGCGGTGACGTTCTCCAGCGTGCCGCCATCGACCATCTCGAGTGCCAGGCCGGCGATGTTCACGTCGTACAGCGTGCAGTTGCTGATCGCGATGTTGCGGAAGCCGCCGTTGGATTCGGTGCCGAGCTTGATCCCGTTGCAGTCGGTGCTGAGGACGCAGTTGGTAACCGCGACGTTGTCGCAGGGGTGCTGCGAGGTGCTTTTGAGCACGATCGCATCGTCCCCGGAGCTGATGTCGCAGTCGCTGATGCGGACGTTGCGGCAGCCGTCGATGTCGATGCCGTCGTTGTTGTGATTGCAGCGGCTCTCGACGCGGATCCCGCGAATGAGCAGGTTCTCGCAGGCGAGGTAATGCTGCACCCACATGGGCGAGTCGCGGAGCGTGATGTTCTCGACGGTGATCCCGCGCGAGGTGATCACACGGACGAGATAGGGACGCAGCAGGTAGGGGCCTTTGAAGGCCGCGCCCTGGCCGTCGATCGTGCCGCCGCCGCGGATGGCCACGGATTCGAGGTTCTCGCCGTAGAGCAGGCTGCGGCGGGTGTAGTTGTCGGTGTAGGAGCGGAGGGCGGGGATCATCTCGGGGTAGTCGCTCAGAACCGTGCTTCCCAGGAGCGTGGCCCCGGCGTCGAGCCAGAGCGTGACGCGGCTCCTGAGGACGAGCGTGCCGGAGAGGTAGCGGCCGGGGGGGAAGTAGACGGTGCCGCCGCCGGCGGCGCTGGCGGCGTCGATGGCGGATTGGAGTGCCTGCGTTTCGAGTGCTTGGCCTTTGCCGGCGGCGCCGTGAGCGGCGACGCTGTGCCAGTCACCTCGCGGATGCGCGCAGCCGGTGACAAGACAGCCGAACAGGAGACCCATGGCAGCGCGGCCCAGCACATAGATAGAGCCCGAAGCGCGAGCGAGGGGTTCACGCGACAGCGCTGCCCCTCCTGCGAACCCCTCGCTTGCGCTTCGGGCTCCATCCGCCGCCTTCGGCGGACCCGGCCGCCACGGGGGGCGGCCGCTACAGGAAGCAGGTCGCGCGGCGAAGCCGAGACTACGCGTTGAACTTCCACGGGTCGCGGTAAACAGGCCGGAGGTGCTTGCTGGCATCTGTGTCATTGGTGATCACTTCCTTGTCGGCATCCCACACGACCCTGCGGCCGGTGCGGAAGGCGATGTTGGCCAGGTGGCCGGGGATCGTCGAGCGGTGGCCCATCGCCAGATCGGTCTCGGGCTGTTTGCGGCTCTTGACGGCGTCGATGAAGCGATGCTGGTGCGGACCTTCGACCGGGCTGCCGGGACGCTTGAGTTCGGCCATCCGCAGGCCCTTGCCGGGATCATGCGATTCGACGCGCTCGGGGTAGACGCGCCAGCCGTCGCGATTGACGGCCAGCGTGCCGTTCTCGCCGTAGAAGGCGTTGCCGTACCACATGTCTTCGAAGAGCCGCCCGTTGCCGTGACGGTACGAGTACAGCGAGAGAAAGCCCGGATACTCGAAGACAGCCTCGAACGTGTCGGGGTGCTCGGTGTTGTCGTCGCGGGCGAACTTGCCGCCGCCGGCACTGACCGCTTTCGGTGCGTCGACCTTCATCGCCCAGTGCACGATGTCGAACATGTGCACGCCCCAGTCACACTGCCAGCCGCCGCCGTAGTCCCAGAAGAAGTGAAACTGGTAATACCGGTTCGGGTTGTAGGCGGCTTTGGGGGCCGGGCCGAGCCACAGGTCCCAGTCGAGGCCGGGCGGCGGGGGCGAATCGGGCGGACGGCCGTAGCCTTTCGGGGCGAGATTCTCGAAGTTCCACGAGCGGACCTCGCTGATCCTGCCGAGTCGGCCGGAGTGGATGAACTCCACCGCCTCGCGATAGCAGTCCATGCTGCGCTGCTGCGTGCCGATCATGGCGATGCGGCCGGAGGCGCGGGCGGCGTCGGCCATCGCGCGGCCTTCGGCGACGGTGCGGGCCAGCGGCTTCTCAACGTACACGTCTTTACCCGCCTTGAGGGCGTCGAGCGTCGTGAGACACTTCCAGTGTTCGGGCGTGGCGATGACGACCGCGTCGATGTCTTTGCGGTCGAGCAGCCGGCGGTAATCAGCATAGATCTCGGCCTGGCCGCCGGCGATCTTGCGGACCATCTCGGCGCGGGGGCGATGCACGTCGCACAGGGCGGGCACCGCTACGCTGGGGTGGCTGGTGAATGCGGGCAGGCCGACGCGCGAGCGGATGCCGCACCCGATCCAGCCGAGGCGAACCTGATCGTTGGCGCCGAGCGCGGGGGCACCATGTGAGCGGGTGACGGACGCGGCCAGCCATGCGCCCGCGGCCGCGCCGGTACGCAGAAACGTGCGGCGCGTGGAGATCGGTGTCGTGCGGGCGTGCGATCGCCCGGTACTGGCACTCATGACGCACCTCCCCCGGCCCGGCGGGGTCATGCTACAATGCTTCAGGCGCAGCGTCATGCCTGCGCCGACTGGCGATCTGAGTGGTCCGTTGTTTGTTGTCCGTGGTGGGGTCCGTTGTCCTTTTGTCCGTTGTGTGGACCCCCATCAACTGACCAAGGGACCACGGACAATCTCGGGATGAACAAATGCCTTCTGCGTTTTGTGTGTCTCCGGCGGATAACGTGGCGACGCTGCTCGATGATGCGGCGCCCGGCGAGGTCGAGGTGATCGGCAGCTCGCAGGTCAAGGCCGCGCGGGCCCTCTCGGCGATTCAGGCGGGGCACAAGCTCGCGCTGCGCGACATCGCGCCCGGCGAGCCGATCGTCAAGTACAGCGTGCCAATCGGGCTGGCGACGGCCGCCATCCGGGCGGGCGAGTGGGTCCATCTGCACAATTGTCGCAGCCGGCTCGATGAACGCTCTTCAACGCTCGATACACACACGGGGGCGCCCACGGATACACGTTATGAGTAATGCTCTCTCATCGCATGAATGGCAGGGATACCTGCGGCCCGACGGGCGCAAGGGCGTCCGTAATCTGGTGCTGATCATCTATACCGTGGAGTGCGCCCAGCATGTGGCACACGCCATCGCCGCGGGCGAGGAAGATACGCACGTCATCGGTTTTCCCGGCTGCTACGACAATGAGTACGCGATCCGGCTGATGCTGGCGCTGGCGCGGCATCCGAACGTGGGGGCGGTGCTGTCGGTCGGGCTGGGGTGCGAGTACACGCAGCCCGAGCGGATCGCCCAGGTGGTCAGGCAGAGCGGCCGGCCCGCCGACTGGTTCTTCATCCAGGAGAGCGGCGGCACGGCGAGCAGCGTTCAGAAGGGCAAGGCGATCGTCGATCGGATGCGGCGGCAGATCCGCGAGCAGACGCCGCGCGCGGCGATGCGGGCGGCGGACCTGGTCATCGGGTGCGAGTGCGGCGGATCGGACGGCACGTCGGGGCTGGCGGGCAACCCGGTGGTCGGACGGTTCTTCGACCGGCTCGTGGACGCCGGCGGCAGTGCGATCTTCGAAGAGACGGTCGAGATGATCGGTCTGCGCGACATCCTGACGGAGCGGGCGGCGGGTGAGGAGGCGCGCCGGCAGGTCGCGGTGGCCTACGACAAGGCGGTCGAGTATTGCACCTCCGTCCGCCAGTATTCCGTCTCGCCGGGCAACTTCGCGGGCGGGCTCACGACGATCGAAGAAAAGAGCATGGGCGCGTTCGCCAAGAGCGGTTCACGGCCGATCCAGGGCGTCATCAAGGTCGCGCAGGCCCCGCCTCGCCCCGGCTTGTGGCTGCTCGACAGCGTGCCGGATGCCCATTTCATGCAGTTCGGCTATACGAACCCCAACGACACCGAAGGGCTCATGGATCTCATCTCGGCCGGCTCGCAGATCCTGCTCTTTGTCACCGGGCGCGGGAGCGTGATCGGCAGCGCGGTTTCGCCGCTCATCAAGGTCACCGGTAACAGCCGCACGTACGAGCGGATGAAGGAAGACATGGACTTCGACGCCGGGCGTATCCTGCGCGGGCTGCTCACGCTCGATGAGGCGGCCGATGAACTGGGCGAGCTTGTCGTCCGCGTGGCCGCGGGCGAGCCCAGCAAGCCCGAGCGGCTCGAACACCGCGAATACTTCATCATGTACAAGCACCAGGACACGCCGCCGCTGGCGATCGGATGCCGGGCATGACGCGGAGCGAGATGCGAGAGGAGCTGGACCCAGCAAAACCTGTCGGTTGCGGCTGGAAGCGAGGGCCGCAATTCGCTACGATGAAACCATGAGCGCTGTTGAACTACGTCGTCAGATCAAGAAGGCCATCGACCAACTTCCTCCGGATCGTCTGGAGTCACTCGCCGACTATGTTTCGTTCCTGATCCGCCCGCCGGTGGCGCGGCGGCTTAAGGATGCCGAGAAGGCAATCGCTTCAGGCAGGGGCGTCAACTGGCGCAAGGTTCGTTCGGATGTTTGAGGTCATCCTTTCGCCCGAGGCGCGGGCTTTTTACGCCGACGCGGACCCCCCTTTGGCGCGAAAACTGGCCCGTTGTTTCGCTCAACTTGAACGCGAGCCTCGCCGCCATAACAGCGTCAAGCGCCTGACTGGTCGGTTTTCCGGCCTGCTGCGTTATCGTGTAGGCGATTGGCGCGTTATCTACCGCATCGATGACAAAACGCAGCGAGTTCTCGTCCTCCTCATCGCGCATCGTCGCGAGGTGTACGAGTGACGCAGGAGCGGCCAACGGACACTGGCACGCGCGTGGCTGATCCCGATTCACCGCTCACGAAGTGGTGGCACGCCCGTGGTCACCAGAAGATGTGGCCGCGGTCGGTGGACTTTTGTGTCATGTCGATGGCCTCCGTGATGAGGCGGCGCTTGTCGGCATCCGACTGGGCGTTTTTGGCGCTCTGGAGCTGTGCTTTGAGCTGGGGCAGGGGGCGCAGCGGGTTGTCGAGGCGGGGCTGGCCGATGTTGCGGACGCCGAAGAGCCTGTTGCTCTCGTCGCCGAGACGTTGGGCTTCCTCTCGCCAGGCGCGCATCTCGTCGGTCTGGGCGGGTTCGTCGAAGATGGCGAGCGATTTCTCGATGGCGGCGTCGAGACGACCGTCGGCCAGGGCGGTTTCGAGCTGCGCACGGACGGCCTTCTCTTTCGCCAGTTCGATCTGCAGCTTGCGCTGGTTGTACTGATCGAGCAGGGCCTTTTCCATGTGCAGAAGCCAGCGATGGTTGTCCTTGCGGAAGTGCGAAGCCATGCGCCGGCCGGCCTCGCGCATCAGGGCCGCATAGCGATCGATGCCCTCATTGGTATCGAGCGGCGTTTCGAGTTGACCTTCGAGCTCGTAGAGGGCCTGAGCCATCGGCCCGGCGGCGTCCTCACCGAAATAGAGCACGCAGTATTCGCGGACGACGTCGTCCAGCTCGCGGTGCGGGTCCCACAGGAGCCGGGCCCACAGGTACTGGTGAAACTCGTCGTGGTACCCTTCTGAATAGATGATGTCCCCCTCTGAGAAAGGCATGATGGTTTGGAAGATGCGGTAGAAGGCCCGGGGGCGGGCGTGCAGGGCGCGGCGGCCGTAGGCCCGGGCCAAATGCGGCTCGGGTTTTGCCACCGCGTACTGGGCGCTGATCCAGTGCGTGATGTCCGAGTAGTGAACGATCTGCTGGCGGGCGGGAAGCTGGTGGAGCGTCTCGGCCAGGTAGCGGTTGACCGGTCCCCCGCGGGGATAGACGAACAGGTCCTCGCGGAGTTCGCGGCGGAAGTACGGCGACATGGCATTGCTGCCGGGCCCGTAGCACAGGCCGTAGAGCCACTCGCGCGGTTTCTCGTTGAGATAATCGAAGATCGCCTGGTCGCCGGCGTTGGTCAGGTCCTGGTTGGCGATCAGGACCACCGTGTGCGGGTGTTTGCGGAGCCACAGTCCGGCAACCTCCTCGCAGAGATGAACGAACGTCCGACCCCACGGTTCGCAGCGCTGGTCGCGGCAGCCGCCCGGGTCGCCGGCGTAGAGCCGCATGACGTCGTGGTCGCTGCGGCGCTCGAACTCCGCCTCCCACTGCTTGAGCAGGGCCGCACGGGCCTCGGGGACGCTCGGGCAGATCCAGTCTTTGCCCTCCCACGCCTCCAGGCCGCCCGCCTTCCACTCGGACGGGTGGGGCTGGCGGTACTGGTTGGGCCGCACGCCGATCTCGGTCATCATGCCGACCGAGTGGGCGAAGTCGTAGACAGGGTCGCCCTGGTCTCCGGCGTAGAAGCAGTTTCCGCCGGCCAGAGCATACTCGCCGATCACTTCGAGGCGCTCCGGCGTGGTCCAGGAGCGTGCGCCGGTGAGGCGGCGCATGCTGCCGCCCTGGTTGGCCGAGAAGCCGCGGAAGCGGTACGCCGGCGCGGTGGACACATCGATGGGGCGGATCGTCAGCTGGTCCGGCCCGCGGCGCACCTGCCGGACGATCTCCCCCGCGACGTAGATCATGGCCCGCTCATCGGCGCCGATGGCCAGCAAAGTGGGTACGCCGTCATGGACGACGGATTTCAGCACGAAACCCTCGGGCGCGGGGTCTTTGCCGCCAGGCAGGCGGGCGCTGTGCTTCTGCAGCAGCGAGGCAGCGCCGGCGTCGCCTTTGACGCAGCCCAGGAGGATCTGCAGGGCGGCGCCGGGCGAGGCGTCGGGAGTGATGGTGATCCGGACCTGGCTGCGGCGATCGAGCCGCGATTTGAGCAGGTTGGCGGCCTCGCTCGTCGCTCGTGTCGAGGTCCTGCCGGTCACGATGACAACGTCGCGGACTTCGAGAGAGGCCGGAAACGTCGTCTGGGCCGACGAGGCATCCGGCCGCGACAGCAGGCAGCAGAGCACGAGCAGCCAACGGCGGAGCAGAATCCTCTGGCAGTCCGACGCAGCGGGCATGGGCGGACCTCCTCCGGACGTGACAGAAACCCAGCGTATCGTACCCCCGCGGTCAGACTTCGGGCAGCAGGTAGGGGGCGCGATAGGTGCGGGTCAGCAGGGCGGCGGCCTCGGCGTCGTCGGTGATCTGCTCGGCATCGGCGTTCCAGCGGATCTTGCGGCCGGTGCGGTACGAGATGTTGGCCAGATGGACCGTCGTGGTGGCACGGTGGCCGATCTCGACGTCGGCGTTGGGGAGCTGCCGGGTCCGGAC
>CAZQEN010000272.1:0-10948 GCA_964591605.1 uncultured Planctomycetales bacterium | reverse complement strand
GCCTGGCCCGGCGGCTTCGCCCGCGATCCCGAGCAGGACAAAGCGATCGTGCAGAAGCTCAAACTGCCCTCCGACGAGATCTCGCTCGACGATTTCAAAGCGGACGGCCATGAAGTGGGCTACCAGGGCCGGGAAGTGCTTGCCTTTCGCCCCGGCCGCGACGGCATCCCCGTGGCCTTCTGCGGCCGGCAGACGAATCAGATCACCATCGACGGCCGCACCACACGCTGGAGCAACCAGCCGATGCCCTTGATCGCCTACGCACCCGTCGACCCCGCCCGCCGTATTCCCGGAGGCGCCGTGATGCAGATCCTCGTCCACGGCAGCGGCGAGGTCTCCATCCCCGTCCCCGGCCAGAGCCCCCAGGCCGACCTGGTGCTGCAGGGCCCCCGCCTCGGCAGCCGCGGCCAGACCATCCCCGCCCGAATCGCCGACGGAACCCTCACCTTCACCGCCGGCCCCGGCACGGCCAACTGGCTCTACCTCGTACCTCGTTGAGGATCCGGCGCCCTGCGGCCCGCGCCCGTGCGGGTGCGCCGCCGGGTTGCCGCGAAGCAGGCCGATGCGCTTCAAATGCGAGCGCCCCGCCACACACCTATGGCCGGGCCGGCCTCCTCGACCCGCACCACGCCGGTTCTGCCCGCAACGGTTAAAATGAAACCACTCAGTTGGAGATCGCTGTGGATCCCGCCGACCCCTATCTTGCCCAGCGCCGCCTGATGGTCGAGAACCAGATCCGCTCCCGCGGGATTCACGACGAACGCGTGCTCCTCGCCATGGAGGAAATCCCCCGCGAGCGCTTCGTGCCGGCGGAGTCCGGCAGTGAGGCCTTCAGCGACCGGGCGCTGCCGATCGATTGCCGTCAGACCATCTCTCAGCCATTCATGGTCGCGGCCATGACCCAATGCCTGCATCTGGATTCCTCGCTTCGCGTGCTCGAGATCGGCACCGGCTCGGGCTACCAGACCGCGATCCTGGCCCGACTCGCCGGCCGCGTCTACACCATCGAGCGAATCGCCCCGCTGCTGGAAAGCGCACGAGAACGGCTCGCCGCCCTCGGCGTGTTCAACGTGCAGTATCGCCTCGGCGACGGAACCGCCGGTTGGCCCGAAGAAGCCCCCTTCGACTGCATACTCGTCACGGCGGGAGCACCCGACATCCCCCCTCCCCTCGTCGACCAGTTGGCCGAAGGCGGCCGCCTCGTCATCCCCGTCGGAAACGAGTCCGATCAGACCCTCACCATCGCCGACAAGCAGGCCGGCAGGGTCATCGAACACCCCCAGTTCGGTTGCCGATTCGTCAAACTCCTCGGACGCGAAGGCTGGCCCCCGGGGTCCTCTTCTGATCCAATTCTTTAACTCGCTGAAAATACAAAACTTATAAAAATCCACAGAATTTTTACGCTGCTCCTCGGATTTTTGTTGAGACTCAGTTTTGATTAGGTTATAACTACCCGCCGGATTATGAGATTCAGTCTCAACAAAGGAACACGCTCATGACCGCTCGTTCAAAGCACAACCACCCCCGAACCCCGGCTTTCAGCCTCATCGAGGTCCTCGTCGTCGTGTCCGTCATCGCCCTGCTCGTTTCGATCCTGCTCCCCTCCCTCGGCAAGGCACGCGAGCAGGCCCGTGCCGCCGTCTGCCTGGGCAACCTGCACCGGCTAGGTCATGCCGCCGTGTTCTACACGGATCGCTACAACGCCTACCCACCCTTCCGCCTCAAGAAGGTCCACAATGGGACGGGTTGGGTCGATTACGTCAATCGCTATCAACGCAAGGCCCCCCGCTGGCAGTGGTTCTTCGACTACGGCGTGGGACCCGTGATCAACGCCCAGGGGGTCGCCGCCGGATCCGATGAGATGACCAACGACCTCTTCCTCTGCCCCTCCCTCAAGGGCAGGTACGAGCGCAACATCCGAAACGGCGCCTACGGCTACAACTACCAGTACCTGGGAAACAGCCGCGAGATCAGCGGCTCAGACAAGTACAAGAACTGGCCCGTCCGGGCTTCGAGCGTCCGAGTGCCGGCCCGCACCGTTCTCGTCGCCGACAGCCGTGGCGGCGACCTGCCCCACGGCGGCCACAGCTACGCCCTCGACCCGCCCCGCAGCGCGACCGAAACCGGCGAGACCGGCTTCGGCCCCGACCCCCAGGACGCTCCGACGATCACCCCCGCCCACTCGCCCGTCGAGATGCGGCATTCCGAGCGCGGCAATGTGGCCTTCACCGACGGCCATGCCGAGCCGATGCGACTCCAATCTCTCGGCTACTCCCTGAATGATCGCGGCATCGCCATCGGCAACGGTCCCGGCGCCCGCAACCACCTGTGGACCGGCAAAGGCACGGATCCCACCCCCATCCCGTGAATGCACGGACGATCACTCCCCCCTCGGGGACCGCTATCGTTCTCGCTGTCAGAGATTCGTGCATCGGGTGCCCCACCCCGTCGCGAAGCGCGGGCCGGGACCCGATCAGAACCGCGAGCGTCAGCGACCGGCCTGATCCGCGAACACCATGCCGCTCCGATCCGCCGCCGTGCTCTTCGCTACCGGAGTCTCGGGTCTCAAGTCCCTTACCCCGTCGCAATGGATGCGCGAACGCCGCCTCAACTCACGACGTGGTCGCAGTGAGCAGCTCGTTCATGGTCACCACGCGTCCTTCTTCGATCGCCTTGCGGCCGAGGAGAGCCACGAGTGCCCCGTTACGGCCCGCCTCCGCATCGCAGAGCGGACGCTTGCCCTCGCGGATGCACCGGAAGAAGTCGTCCACCGCCGCCTGGGTCGAATCCTCGCGCTTGGACCGTTCAAACAGGCTGCGCGGCTTCCCCTCGCGCGGATAGAGCATTCCGGTTTCAATGTCGATGGCCCCGGTCTCGCCGTACACCAGCTCGCGACGCCCGTCCGCCGGAATACCCGGCACAGAGATGAACGAGTGGCTGTACGACACCCGCTGATTCCGGCCGTAATCCAGGATCAGCCCGTAATTGTCCATGATGTCGCGGCCGGCCGGCTCATGACGCAGCGACTGGCCGCCGAATCCGCTCGCCCGTTCCGGAATGCCCTGGAAAACCGTGTTGAAAACGTCGAACTCGTGCACCGCCTGCTCGCAGATCATGTCGCCAGACAGGGCTTTCTTGAAAAACCACAGATGCGTCGCCGGCACGTCGGTCGGGTTGTGGCGGTGAGCACGGATCAGCAGCGGCTTGCCGATCTCGCCCGCCCGGATCGCCGCCAGCGACGCCTTGCACGGGTTCGTATACGGCAACTGCGTCCCAATCTGAAAAATGCTCTTGCCCGCCTTCACCGTCCTCACGATGTCGTTGAGGTGCGGCACGGTCAGGGCCATCGGCTTCTCGCCGTAACAGTGCCGTCCGGATTCGAGAACCGCCATCACCATCTCATGATGCAGGTGGCAGGGCGTCTCGACGAACACCGCATCGAGCTCCGCCTTCTCGAGCATCTTGCGGTAGTCCGTGAACAGCTCGGGGTTGTCGCCCTCCACCGTTTGGGCCCCGATCTTGAGCCGCTCCTCGACGATGTCGCACAGGGCCGTCACCCGCACGCCCGGGCTCTTGTGGATGGCCTCGAGCACCCCGGCGCCGCGGCCCCCCACCCCGATCAGGCCGCATCGGATGTCGTCTGCAGACCCCTCCGACGCCGGCTTGGACTGTGCCCGGACCCGGCTCGCCGTGGCCAGGAGTGACGCGGCCCCCGTACCCAGAAACACTCGACGTGAAACCGTCCCATGTGCCATACCAGAACCCCTGTAGCAGCGGCGGATAAACGCGATACCAGCCGGGATTGTACCAGACCCGCGGCTCGGAGCCACGGCCCCCTCCGGTCTCGCAGAAACGCCCCTCCCGCGGGCCGGGTGCAACCAAGATCCAGGGGCGTGTCTGCCGGGTGGCATGGGTCCCGGCGCGCCGGGATACTCGCTGCCCGTGCGAGTGGGTCACGGGCGATGGGCATCCGCGATGGGGGATGTCCCGGCGCGCCGGGACTCATGCCACTCGTCCGCCACTGAGCTCCGGAGGCACCCCCGCGGGCCGGTCACCGCCTCACCGGCTTGCTTCGCCCACGTGGTCTCCCGTAGTATCTCACCGGTCCCGCAGGCCAGACCGGCCTGCCTGCTGAAGTTGAGGGCCCACCCGCTGGAGGCTTCCCTTTGATTCAACGCCGGTCTCAACCCCCCTGGCTACGCAACCTGGCCACGGCCTTCGTCGTCCTCTGGAGCCTCGTCCTGGGCTGCAACCCGGAGCTCATCAACGCCTTGGGCGGAAATACCACCACCAGCACCGATACCCCCGACGGCTACATCATGATTCTGCTGATGAACGGCTCGACCACAAGCATTCAGGCGGTCGTGGATATCACCAAGGAAAACGGGTCCACCAAGCAGTGGACCCTCACCACCGGTCCCCTGGGCGTCTACATGTTCGCCCAGGATTGCGAGGTGGCCGCAGTGCAGTTCGATTCGTTCGGATACACCTCCACGGGCGGAACGATCGTCACGCCGGCCAACCTCGGTGTGCTCACGGCCGGCCAGTCCATCAATTGCGGACAAGTGATTGCGGTCAACGCGACGGGGACACCCCCCACTTTTTCAGTGCAGGTTTACTGATGGAAGACTCAAACAGCCCCACTTCAGGCACTACGCACCGGCATCGCCGCTCGTTTCTCCGACGGACTGCGTTCGGGGGCACTGCCGCCGTCCTCATGACTGCCTTGTCCAGTTGCATCAACCCGGATGTCGTCAACAAGCAGGGTGGCAATCTGTACCCCCTGGCCCCTGGCGAGCAGCCGTTCGTGCTGGTGACCATCATCAACGACACGACGGCGGAAATTGATCTCCAGGTGCAGGTCGACACCGGCGCCCTTCAGCCCACAATCTTCTTCTTTGAGGACGTCGGCCCCGAAGAGCGCACCGCGGGGGTGCTCCTGCCATACCCTTTCCTGCGCGTCGCCATCGGCCCGCTCGATAGTCCCATCACCCCATCGATCACCGCCACCATGCCGGATGGGTTGACCATCAGGGTGCCCTTCGGCCAGGCGGCCCTCGTCGCTGGCACGGATTTCAACAAGGGCGACACTATCATATTTGAGATGATCGCCGATTCTCGTTCACCCACGGCCATCTCAGTCAAGACCGGAATCATCGATGGCCAGACCCAGACAGGCCCATTCAGACGATCCAGCACCTTCGAGACAGTCACAGCGCTGCTGCTTCTGAACGGACTGGGGGGGGCGGCCGTCACGGGCCAGACCGGCTCATGAGCAGGGGTTCGGCGTTTCAAGAACAGGAGTTCCCGATGCGTTCTCGCTGGCTCATCGTGCTGCTGCTGGGTGGCTGCATCGCTGCGCCGATCATGATCGGTGCGAGTTGCCCGCCACCCGTCACGCCGCTCATCCTCGGTGTCGTTCCGAACGACAACTCGGTTCAGGACCAGCCTTTGCCGGCCTGCATCGATGATTTTGTCTGCGTCAACCTTGCCAACTCCGCCACCATTCCCGTCCAAATGGCCCTGTACACGCACGACGGCTTTGATCCGAACGATCAGTTCGCCGACCCCCCGCAATTTGCCTGTTGCACGAATCCGAACTCGCTCGTCGCATGTCCCTGCCCGTGCCCCGGCAAATCGACGGGTAACTGCCGTCTGGACCGAACCGAGATCTTCCAGCCCGTCAACCTCACCCCGGTGAACGGGGCCACTACCATCACGCTGGCCCCAAGTCAGGCGACACTCACCCGCATTCGCTGCGGCGATGTGAAGACCCTCGGTGCGGCCGTCGCGAAGGTCGGCGCTGATGTGATCAACGCCCCCGAGGACCGGGCCGGCCCCGTCTACCGCGACGACCCCGGCGGTGTCGCCTGCGGCCAGACCGTCCAGTTTATGGCCACCGACCTGAACCAGACCGGCTCGGGCGCGGGCCAACCCTCGGACACCGCGACCCTCATCCTGCGAACGTCGTTCTCGCAGTAAGAGCGTCACAGGGGCCCTCATGGGTACCCCACCCCGTTGAGTACATGCGTAGCGTCGACGCACCGGCAATAGAGCCCGAAGCGCGAGCGAGGGGTTCACGCGAGGGTGCCCCACCCCGTTCCGAAGACGAGGTGGGCGACCGACCGGCACGCCGAATCCCGGCCCCCGCCGACGCTCAGCGGATCGCCTTCTCGGGCAGCCGAATCTGGACCCCTTCATCCACCGGCATCCGGTCGGGCAGCCCGTCAGTCTGACGCAGCAGCCTCTCGAGCTCGGCGCGAAGCTCCTGGAGCTTCTCCGCGGACGATGGCTCATCGATCAGATTGCGAAGCTCGTGCGGATCGTTCTGGAGGTGGTACAGCTCGGCCTTGTGGCGATCAGGGCCACCGTCGCCGTGTGGAGAGTGTGAATACTTCCAGTCCTTCGTCCGCACGCCCCGCACGTTGGGCGTGTAGGGAAACTGCTTCTCATAGTTGTACTCGTACAGCCATGACGTGCGCCAGGTGCGCCGACCGTCAGCGGCCGAAGCCCGGTCCGGTGGATCGACCAGCGGCGCCCAGGAGCGCCCGTGCACGCGGGCCAGCGGCTCCGCCCCCGCGTAATCGATGATCGTGGGGGCCAGATCGACGTTCAACACCATCTGCTTCACCACGCTTGCGGACTTGACCCGCGGCGGGTAGCGCACCAGCAGCGAGATCCGGATGCTCTCCTCGTGCATCGTCCGTTTGTCGATCATCCCGTGCTCGCCCAGCAGAAACCCATTGTCGCTCAGGAAGATGAGAACTGTGTTATCGAGCTGGCCGAGCCGCTGGAGCGCCGCGTAGATCGCGCCGACGCTGTCATCGACCGAGAGGATCGTCGCGGTGTAGCTGCGGACGAACTCGCCGAAGATCGCGACGCCGGCCGGCGAGCGGTCGGGAAAGTCTTTGCGGAACTCGTAGAGCGGCCCGTAGATACCGTGCCACGTGTCGAGCCGCTGCTCGACCCACTTCGGCTTGCCTTCGAGCTGAAACGCGCTGGCGGGGTACTCGATCTTCACATCTTTGAATGCGTTGCGGTACTTTTCCTCGGGCACGAACGGCCCGTGCGACGCCTTATGACCCAGGATCAGCAGGAACGGCCGCTCGTGCCGTCGCCCGAGCCAGTCGATCGCAAACTGCGTGACCACCTGCGTGTAATAGCCTTTCACCTCCCGCCGCTGGCCGTCAATGTTGAACGTGTTGCCGTAGTACTTGCCCTGACCGGTGTGCGTGATCCAGTAATCGAACCCCGGCCGTTTCGCGTCGCTGCCTTCGCCCATGTGGAACTTGCCGATGTAGGCCGTCTCGTAGCCGGCCTTCTGGAGCTGCCTGGGATAGCTGGGCAGATCGTCGGGATAGTCGGTGAAGTTGTTGATGACCTGATGCGTGTGGGCATACAGCCCCGACAACATCGACGCCCGGCTCGGCGAGCACAGCGACGTCGTGACGAACGCGTTCCGAAAAACCGCCCCTTCCCGCGCGAGCCGGTCCAGATTCGGCGTCTGAATCCCCAACAGCGGCCGCTCGGCCGACCCCAATGCGTCCCAGCGCTGGTCATCGGTCAGGATGACCACCACGTTGGGCCGCTGATCTTTCCCACTCCCCTGCCCGGCCGCGGAGCCGATAGGGAGGAGCGCCAGAAACAGGAACGATGTTGCGCGTGCGTAAGTGCTCATGCAGACCGGAGTATACCCGCTGTCGGCCGGTCGAAACCCCCTGCTGGCTGATGCCATTGTCGACAGCAGCGTTTCCTCGAGTCAGCCCGACGGCTGGAAGACCCCCGGCCGTACCTTCGAACCCTCCCCGGGCCCGGTTCACCTTCGTCCGGCCTTCTGTGATATACTGTCGCTGTGGCTGCAAAACCGAGTTCCATCTCCGAGCGCTTCGCGGTGCCGCCCGAACAGTTCTTCCGCGGGCGCTGGCTCGTTCCACGGTTCACCCGCCGCGACGCCCAGGTGCTGCTCCGCGCCGGCATCATTCCCGAAGATGCTTCAACAGAGCTGCTGAATGGCTCGATCGTGCTGAAGGATCGCGCAGCCCGTGGGGAACCCGTCACCATGGTTGGGAAGGATCACACGACGACGGTGGAACGGCTGTCCGATCTGCGATCGCGCATCAACGATCCGCGTCGTCACGTAAGATCACAGCAGCCGCTGGTCTGCACCGAAACGCACGTGCCCGAACCCGATTTCATGGTCCTTCGCGGTCGTCTCGACGAATACACCGATCTGCCCGCCGCCGCCGACGCCTTCTGCGTGGTCGAGGTCGCCGACGCCAGCTACGAGCGCGACGCGGGCGAGAAGCTCACCGGCTACGCCCAGGCCGGCGTGGCCCAGTACATCATCATCAACCTGCGCAACCGCACCGCCGAGATCTACGCCACCCCCGACCCCTCCGCCGGCACCTATCCACCGCCCCGGGTCATTGAAGCCGCCGACGATCTCCCGCTGCGGGTCGGCCCCGATGAGTTCCTGCCAATCCCGCTCCGCGACGTGCTCCCCTGAGCATCAAGCCATTCTCACTTCTCGCCGCCCGCTTTCGCCCTCTCCGCGTGAGTGATCCGCAGCACGATCGGGTTCGGCCACTTGTAGTCGTTATAGATCCGCTGGGCGCGCATCGCCCGGATGTGCAGGCCCCGCTCGTCCTGTTTCCACGTGGTCTTCGGCGTGACGGTGGGCTTGTACTCCATCACATTGCCCGATTGCCCCACGATCTCGATCTGCGTCGCCGCCGTGGCCCGGACGCTCCTGAGCGTGAACTCCCGCCATGTCTCCCACGGCCACGGCTCGCCCGTCACGATGGCGTAAACGGTGTCGGCGTTCCGTGTGAACCAGATGTCCCCCTCGCGGATCACGTGCCACGGCCGGACGTCAAACACGCACTCCCGGTTGATGAAATTCCACAGGGCGATCTCGCGCAGCCGCGCCTCCTGCTCGGGCGGGATGAAGCCATCGGGATGCGGGCCGACGTTGAGCAGCAGGTTCCCGCCCTTGGCCCGGATCTCGATGAGCATGTTGATCAGCTCGGTGCCTGACTTATAGTCTTCGTTGGTCGGCTTGTACTGCCACTGCGTGCCCATCGTGTAGCAGGCCTCCCAGGGCCCGGGAATCGGCTCGTTGGGCATCTTCTGCTCGGGAGTCTCCATCGCCCCGCGGGTCACGACGATCTCGGGCTGGAGCTCCCAGCACACCTCGCGCAGACCCTCGGCGGGGCCGTCGATGAACATCACGTCGATCCGGCCGTACTGCGTGAGCAGCTCGCGAAGCTGCGCCCGGTCGTGGGCCATCAGTTCCGGATTGTTCAGCGGCTGCGACTCCGGCCGGCGGCGGGTGATCTCGTGGCCCTGTTTGTGGAGCATCCAGAAGTCGTCAGGCGAAAAGTAGAAGCCCACCGCGATCCCTTCCCGCCGGAATGCCTCGACGAACTGACGGGTGATGTCGCGGCCGTAGGGCGTGTTCATGATGTTGAAGTCGGTCGTCCGCGTCTCGAACATGCAGAAGCCGCTGTGGTGCTTCGTGGTAAAGACGGCGTAACGCATGCCGGCCAGCCTGGCGAGCTGCGCCCACTTGCGCGGCTCGTACCGGTCGGGGTTGAACGTGCGCGGCAGTTCGGTGATGAAGCGGTTGAGGTACTCGGGCGTCGCCGCCGCCATCGAGTGGCTGATCACGGAGCCAAGCTGCGAATCCACGCCCCAGTGGATGAACATACCCAGCCCCAGATCCTGAAACCATGCCAGCCGCTCGGGCCGGTTGGCGACCTTGCCCCCCGTCCGGGGCGCCGACGTATGCGGCGTGTTGACATCCTCCTGGCCCCCACGGACCGTACCCCAGGCAACGAGCAGGACGAAGACCGCAGCCGATTGCCGTGCAGACATGGCAGTTTCCTTTCGCGTGCAAACCGGGACGCCGCAGCAGCGTATCGCAAACCTGCCGGGCATTCACGGTTGAGCTGTCCACGGACGCCGGCGCAGGTGGCGGAACCGGGGTATGCCGTGTTTTCCAGGCGGTCTTTGCCACTGTAATCACCCGCTCCCGCGCCAGGTACCGTCATGGTCCCGATCCCGCTCATACACTGCTCGCATACCCTCCTGCCTATGGCACTTTCTCACCTTCCCACTTTCCCACTTTCTCACTTTCTCACCTTCGCACTTTCTCGCTTTCTCACCAGGCACAACCAGCTCACCCGTCGCCGATGCCTCTCTCCCTCACCTGCCCGGCGGGTCAGAGTGGAGGCGTACTCACGGCGGGTCTGAACTCCCCGGAACCTTCCGGCGCACCCACCGTGTTCAGTAGAAGAGGAGCCCCACTGTCCGGCTGCCCAGTTGGGCAGTGGGCAGAGGGCGGGAGGAGGAGCCCCCCGGTGATGGCTGGCGAAACAGGAAAATGCACAACGAAGCCAATTTGTGGGATCAGGCTGACGGACATAAACCGCGGCGCCGCAGGGAGTTTCACCTCAATTCCATGCCCGGCCGAGACCAGCGCCCGAAAAAGCAAAGCCGTCCACCCCGTCTCGGAGGACGGGTCGCTGAGGCAGAGCCGCGACCGTAAGGGAGCGGAGAGGCAACCTGAGCAGAGCCGCGACCGTAAGGGAGCGGAGGGGTACGCAACGCCCTCGGACGACCGCTGCCTGACGGGCCCGGCGGTGACTGTCTTTTCGCTTGGCAAAGCGGCCACAAGGGTTTACACTGATGCCCATATCTGGACCGGGGAAGACGCCCCTCGTGTTTGCGCGGACGGCCAGGGATCGGCCGGCCGCAGGTCCCATCTGCCGGATGGGACGAGGCCCTGCCCGGCCGGCAGGACCGATTCGGGCGCAGGGAGGTGCAGGCCACGCATGTTCCTCAAACGACTCACCGCTACCGGCTTCAAAAGCTTTGCCGACAAGACCGAGTTCGACTTCCGGCCGGGCGTGACCGGCATCGTCGGACCCAACGGCTGCGGCAAGAG
>CAZQEN010000271.1:0-10968 GCA_964591605.1 uncultured Planctomycetales bacterium | reverse complement strand
GTGCGGTTGCGCATGAGGAAACGGTAGCGCAGGCCGTCGAAGGACTCCCAGCTCTAGGAGTACTGCCCAACCACAGCAACCCCGAGGCGGTTCATGGCCTCGAGGGCGAGCGGATGCACGTAGCCGGCCGGGTTCGTGCCGGCACTCTCGACCCGGAAGCGGCCGGTGGCCCGATGCCGGAGGAGGGCCTCGGCCATCTGCGAACGGCAGCAGTTTCCGGTGCAGATGAAGAGAATCTGGTAACGGCGGTTCGTCGTCCCCACAAATCTTCCCCTTGCCTGCGGTCCGGCCCAGACTGAAACATAACCAATGGGGAGCGATGGCTGCAAGAGGACCCGGCGATGGGCCCGGGGTTTGTGACAGAATCGGTGGGGTGGCAGTATGCATTCGCAGATGCGAATGTCCCGGCGCGCCGGGACCCGCGGGGAGGCTCGCACGGCCAGCGTCGGCTTCGCTGCGCAAAGCCGACGCTGCCCATGCCACACCGCCTGAAGCGTCACACACCCCAGGAATCGCGCCGCGGGGGTGCGCTCGACAGTCGCGCCCGCTGTCGATTTAATACGCCTCATGTCCGACATCATGGAGACAAGCGAGCCCATCCCGGAGCCGTCGACCGAAGGCAGACCCTGGACGATCCTGATCTTCCTGACGTTCACGGCCATTGGAGCGTGGCTCCTGAGCCTCATGCTGGCCGACCACGTGCCGCTGGTCGGCGCCGGTACGCCCGGCTACTGGTGGTACTACATCCAGCAGATCCTGCGCGATTTGCTGCGCACGGGCGCCATCGTCGCCGCCGCCCTCGTGCTCGCCAGCTTCGTGCCGGGCCTGGGCCTGCTGCTCGAGCGGATGGTGTTCCGCTCGCCCCGGGCGCTGTTTCTGGCGGTCACCGTGCTCTTTGCGGTCCTGACCTGCGGACTGTTCAGCTACGTGAGCCTCCAGCACCTGCCGCACATCCAGGACGAGGTGGCGATGGACTTCCAGGCCCGTGTGCTGGCCAGCGGGCGGCTGTACGTGCCGACGCCCAGGCTGATCGACTTTTTCGACTGCGAGTTCATCGTGGTGGACGGGCCACGCTGGTATGGCAAATACTTCCTGGGCCCGGCCCTGATCATGGCCCCCGGAGCCTGGTTCGGCGCGGTGTGGGCGGTGAATCCGCTGATCTCCGGTCTCGTCGTCTACCTGACCTACGTGCTGGCCCGGGCCCTGCTCAGCGAGAAATCCGCCCGCGTCGCGACCGTCCTGATCGCGCTCTCGTCGATGCGGACGTTCACGTGCGCGATGATCATGTCGCACGCGGGGTGCATGGCGTGCATCGCGCTGGCCGGAATCGGGGTGGTCAAGGTTCTGGAGGATCCGCGGCGCGCCGGCTGGGCGGCGGCGGCGGGCGCCGGACTGGGCTTCGCGTTCAACTTCCGCCCGCTGACCGCGGCGGCGGTGGGCCTGGCGGCCGGCGTCGTCTCGGCCATCGCCATGCCCTGGCGACGGCTGAGTGTAACCACGGTGGTCGCGTTCGCCGCGACCCTGCTGGCCTTCATGGTGATCTTCCTGGGCTACAACAAGGTCCTGACGGGCTCGGCCCTGGTCACGCCGTTCGAGCGCTGGTCGCCGGGGGACCGGCCGGGCTTCGGCGCGGACATCGGCACGGAATACTGGCCGGCCACCGACCGGGGGCATTCGTTCGGGAAGGCGCTGTTCACCATCACGCAGATGAACATGCAGGCGCTGGGCGATCACCTCACCGGGTGGGGTCACGCCGCCCTGATCCTCATGTTCGGCGCCGCGCTGAGCACGCGCTGGCGGGGCCGGGCCCGCGGCCTGCTGCTCGTGTCGGTCTCGCTGATGGTGGCCTACTTCTTCTATTTGACTTCCAGCATACTCCTCGGACAGCCTCGCTACTGGTCGGAGACGCTGCCGATGATGATCGTGCTGGTGACCATCTCGCTGGCCAGCGTGCGCCAGGGCCTGCCGCGGGTGGCCCGGGCCCTCGGGCTCCTGCCGGCGGTGCGGACCGGGCGTGCCGCCTGCTGGACGGCCGGCCTGCTGCTGGCGATCTTCAGCTACCCGCGCGCGTACCGGCCGGTCATCGAGAACTGCGGCGTCGCCTTCCTGGCCGGCGGAGGGCACCTGCGCGATCTCGTCCAGCAGGAGCGGCTCGACAACGCCCTGGTGTTCATCCGGGCGTTCCACTACCGCGAGCACGCCCACGAGCACAAGTTCGACGACTACGTTCGCGGTTTTTCCTTCAACGACGTGGATCTCCAGGGGCCGGTCCTGTTCGCACGCGATCTGGGCGAACCGCGCAACCAGGAGCTGATCGCCGCCTATCCCGGGCGCAAGCTCTACTGGTATGACCCCGGCATGGGGACTCTGGCCTCGCTTGAACCGTACGAAGAGCACCTCAGGCGGTTGTCGAGCGAGACGGCACCGGCGCCGGCGTCCGCTCCGGAATCGGCGCCGTCGAAGTGAAAAACCGGTGCGTTATTTGACAGGGCGCGGGCGCTTCTCGACAATCGCGGTTCTGGCCCTGAGGGAGCCTGCACCCGATGCCCAAGCGCAACCTGGTCTGGATCGCCGTCGGCGGAGTCATTGCGCTGCTGCTCTGGAAGGTCCCCGAGAGCTTCATCCGCCGCGACAACCTGCTGAACCACTTCGGCCCCCTTCTGGACGTGCAGAACCAGATCATCAAGAACTATGTCGAGGACGTGGATCGGGAGGTGCTGCTGCACGGAGCGATCGACGGCATGCTCGGGCGGCTCGACCCCTACAGCGAATACTACAACGAGAAAGAACTGCAGCAGTTCCACAAGCGGACGGAAGGCCAGTTCGAGGGGATCGGCATCGAGGTGGGCCCGCTGCCGGGCGGCGGTCTTCTGGTGGTCAGCCCGATCGAGGGCAGCCCGGCGTTCTATGCCGGCCTGCGGGCCGCCGACCGGATCGTGGAGATCGACGGGCGCAAGACCGATGATGTGCCGCTCGAAGAGGCGGTCGGGCTCATCACCGGAAAGCCGGGGACGAGCGTCACGCTCAAGATCCTGCGGCCGTCGTCCGGAGAGGTGCTCACCAAGACGATCACCCGCGGGCTCATCACCGTGCGCACGGTGCGCGGCTTTGCCCGCAGCGAAACCTGGGACTGGGACTACCTGATCGACCCGGAACACCGCATCGGCTATATCCGCATCTCGAGCTTCGAGGGGCACACGGCCGAGCAGGTTGACCAGGCGCTCAAGGAGCTGCTCAACCACCACCGCATGCGCGGGCTGATCCTCGACCTGCGCGACGATCCCGGCGGGCTTCTGGACGTGGTCGTGCAGATCGCCAACCGCTTCATCCGCGACGGGATGATCGTGAGCACCAAGGGCAAGTACACGCCCTCGCACCCGTATCTGGCCGTCCCGGAGCGCGCCCTCGCCGAGGAGTTCCCGATCGTGGTGCTGGTCAACAGAGGTTCGGCCAGCGCCTCGGAGATCCTGGCCGGAGCCCTCAAGGATCGCCGCCGTGCGATCGTGGTCGGCGAGCAGACGTTCGGCAAGGGGAGCGTGCAGGAGCTGCGCAGTCTCGACAACCACCCCGGCGGCGTGAAGCTGACCGTGGCGTACTACTACCTGCCCAACGGAGAGCGGATCCACGGCAAGGGCATCACGCCCGACCGGGTGATCGAGCTCACGTCGGAGGAACGGACCCGGCTGCTCGAGTCGCAACTGGCGGTGTATTCGACCGGCCTGACGCCGACCACCACGCAGGCGGCCACCACGAGCGCCCCGGCCCGCGTCAGCATCGATATCAGCGTCGACCGGCAGCTCCAGGAAGCGCTCAAGATCCTTCGCGAGCAGCTCGCCACGCAGCCCGGCGCGTGATGGTCCGGGCGGCCCCCGATGCGCCGGCGCCCGCCGGGCTCCCGCTGCTGCATGAGCAGGCAGTACACGCCGGCGACGCCGCCCGTCCGGGCACCTCCGCCCGCCCCCGCCGCCCGTGGACCCGTCGAAATCGGCCTTTCTGCCTCGAATATGCGGCGCAGCTCCGTTTTCGATCGCTGGCACGACAGTTGCCTTCTCCACGGGTGAAGACCCAGGTTGCCCGCGGAACGGGCAGGCCGGCGGGTCGTGTTCAGGCAGCCGCGATTGGGTGGTTTATGGTGGTCTGGCAAGGACAAGCGGTGTTCACGCCAGAAGAGGTGTCCCGAATCCTCGAACTGGACGTGAGTTCGGTTTATCGGCTCATCCGATTGGGTCAGCTCGGGGCGTGCCGGGTGCGCGATTCGATCGGCGTCCCGCCTCAGTTCCTCGCCGACTATCAGCGCCAGTGCGGAAGCTGCTCATCGACGGCTGCCTGAAACCAAGGATCTGACGTTCACAACGAGGTGGGGCGGGTCCTGACCCCGCATGAATGGCCGGGCGCACCGGGTCTCGGCCCGCCCCACGCTTGTTCCGGCCTTTCCTGACTCCTCCCAGTGAGCGAGGCCGTCGGCCCGGCAGGGCTATCGGCCTCCTCACTCCTCCTGACCCTCTACAATCCGCACGGCAGACCCCGCTGCGCGGACCCTCCGATTCAAGCACCGGCCACATCGTTCGCCGCTATCCACGGTTGCCGTGCCGGGTCTCGTGAGGGTACAATCGAGTCCGGTTGGGAAGTCGCGGCAACGCAGATGCACATCCCGGACGGAGATTGCTCTTCACCGCTGGCTCCATCGTCTCCCGCGAGCCTGACCGTCGCGGAGGTGCCCATGAGTTTCGTCACCTGGTTAAGAAACCGGAACCGGATCGCGGTCCTGGCCGTCCTGCTCGCCGGTCAGCCGGCGTGGTCGGCCAATATCAACGGGCACGGGCGGTTCGAGAAGATCAAGGGCAAGCCCCACATGGGCTATGTCGAGCTGTACGAGACCAACCTGTTCCTCTCGCCGGCCACGTCGTTCATGGTGGGGCCGTCGCGCCGGCTGGGGACCACCTGTCAACAAGGCGCGGTGTGCACTACCAGCATCATCACGCACGACGGCTGTTACTGCATCGACGGCCTTCCCGTCGGTCCGTACTCGATCCTGATGAACCAGCCGCTGTTCTTCGTGGCCCCCAAAGTCGTTGGGACGATCAACCTGCAGGCCGGCCAGACGCTGACCGTCAACCCTGAGCTGCCGGTCGATTTCTCGACTTACTTCAAGGACAGCGGACAGTGGACGGGCGCCGAGCCCGTCTGGTACCAGACGTACACGGCCACCGGAACTTCGGTGAGGGGCGTGACCTTCTTTCTGGCTGGCGTGGACATCCAGCCGGGGCAGGAATACTCCTCCGCGGAGGTGGCGATTCTCAAGGACAACGGGAACCCCAACCCGGTCAACTGGGATTTCGTGGGATCGCGCATGGAACCGAGGATCGACTCGGGCACGGATAACTGGGTGCGGTTTCGGTCGGGGGAGATCCCCACGATCCCCGGCACCCGGTACGCCGTGCGGATCAGCGGGCGCAACCAGTCGTTCAGCGGTTCGGTCAACTTTCAGCCCTATAAACGCAACAAGGATGCGAACAGCTACGTGGGCGGTCAGGCCTACAATGCCGCGGGCGTCGCGCAGAGTTTTGACCTGAATTACACGGTCTTCTCCGACAACGATGGCACGCTGGTAACCATGAACCGGCGTGCCGTGGGTCTGGGATATCTGTGCGACGAGGGCTTCTTCGGCACGCAATGGGGGCAGACGTTCATCGCCCAGGGCCAGGGCCTGGCCGGGGCAGACGTATGGGCCGCCGGGGCAAACCACCGATGGGAGCTCGACTTCATGTGGAAGATCCGGCCCGGGGGGCCCAGTGGAACCCAGATCGGACCGACCAAGATCACGCGCGCCGCATACCAGACATTCGGCGCCGGCCTGCACGGCGTCAGCTACGCTCCCGGGGAGGTTCAACTGATTCCCGGTCAGACGTATTACATCGAGTTCGCCATCTCCAACCCGCCGCCGGACTCGAACGGCTTCAACCCTTACCTCATGCAGCCCTCTCCGGGCGCGACCTGCGGCGGGGGGGAAAGCCAGGACAGCTACAGCGGGGGGATGGCGTTCCGGGAGGGGGTGGCCCGCCCGAACGACGACGTCTCCATGACGATCGTCGAATACGCGGTGGTGGGCCCGCTCATCAGGCTGAGCCCGGAGGCGCTCAGCCCGACCGTGTTCGTGGGGGAGAATCTGCCCAATGGGCTCTTTTCAGTGGAAAATACTGGTGGCGGCACGTTAAACTACAGCATCTCCGACAACGCCGGCTGGCTCAGCGTGGCGCCGGGCAGCGGCTCGATCACCGCCGGCGAGCCGCCCGACCCGATCGCCGTGATCTACAGCGCCGCCGGCCTTGCGGTCGGCACACACCAGGCGCTGATCACTGTCTCTTCGCCGGAAGCGGCCAACAGCCCGCAGACGCTGACCGTGACCATCACCGTGGAGACGGTGAAGCCCGACTTCGACGCGGATCACGACGTGGACATGATCGATTTCGCCCACCTGCAGAAGTGCCTGTCGGGGGCCGGGGTGATGCAGACCGATCCCGCCTGCGCCGATGCTGATTTCGACGACGACCTGGACGTGGACGCGACAGAGGTGGGCGTTCTGGTCCAGTGCCTCAGCGGCGCGGGCGTGCCGGCGGTCAAGACCTGCGACGATTAGCGGTCATCAGTGCTGGACGCCTTCGGTGCTGGCGGCCGGAGCGACATCCATGAAGCCGTACATCGCGCCGCCGGGCCCCTGGGGATTGGGGATCTGCCACTTGTCCCAGCTTCGCCCGCTCACCCACTTGCCGCCCACGGTGCGCAGACACATGTGATTGGCGGCGAAGTAGTAGCCCGACCGGGTGGTGCTGTTGCGGGGCGGGAACTGCACGCGGCCGACGTGATTGTCGAGGTAGCCCATGCTCGCCCAGCCTTTGACGCTGTTGCTCTTGAGGTGGCGTTCGGCAATGCTGTCATCGTTGCACCAGCCGCTGTCATCCACGTCGGTCAGGTAGTAGAACGGATCTTCCTCGATGATCAGGGGGACGCCCTCAAAGGGCGCCATCCGCTGGCGGTGGTCCTTGCGGTCGTAGGTCGGGTTCGTCAGGCCCGTGCCCAGGGCAAGCGGGTAATGGGCGCCCACCGCCGAGTCGGTCTTGGCCCCCGCGAGCAGCAGGTTACCGGTGTAGCTGTAATACCATTCGCCCTTCGCCAGGTAGGAGCGCTGGACCTTGTCGTCGGGGCAGGTGAAGGCGACCTTGTCGCGGCCCATGTGCCTCTTGAAGATGGTTCCCGATTCCGGCTGGCGATAGTCGGGCGGATTGGAGCCGCCCAGCCAGTCCGCACCCGTATCCCCCCGGTTGCCGGGCAGACGGCTGCGGCTCTCCATGCTGTAGGTGGTGAAGGCGGTGAGAATCTGCCGGACGTTGCTCTGACACACGACCATGCGGGCCTGGGCCCGGGCGCGGGAGAGCGAAGGCAGCAGGATGGAGACCAGCAGCGCCATGATCGCGACCACGACCAGAACCTCGATGAGGGTGAAGGCGGAGCGCAAACGAACCCGGCGGCGCCCGGGCGGCGGGACGGCAGACCCCGCGGTCTGAATCCTGGAATCGGGTCGTTTCATGGACGCTCCTGTCTGGCCTGGGACGGGCGGAGTTCGGGGCAGCGCAGACGCAGATCCGCGCAGAGCGCCTGAATCCGCTCGCCGGCCTCGGTTCCGGCGGTCAGCCGGGCCATCTGCTCCATCGCCTCCACTGTTCGGGCGGTCGGCTTCATACGGTACACGCTCTCCGCAAACATTTCCTGGACCTGCGGTTTGGACTGGCTCTGGGTAAACCCGGTGAGAATGCGGGGCAGTGCAGTTTCGCCGCGCGTGCTCAACTCGAAGATGGCCGGCGTCTGATCTCTCGGCTTGCCAGTCTCGATGCGTGCCACGAGGGCCTCCTCGGGGACGCCCTCGAGACGTCCACCACGGGTTGACCAGTAGGCCCCGGCACCGAGCCCTGCCAGCCCAACCGCGGCTGCGCTGGCCCAGATGACCTTATTTCGGCGAGTCACGCACTCCGCTCCTGCTCGTGACCTCCACAGACGCGCCCGTAACGGCGCGCCGGAGGAAGAACTGCATTTGAATTGATTTTATCAGGCTTTATCCGCGAGAGCAATCCTGATTCGGCAGTACCGCGAGCCGGATGGGTGACACGCCGGGGGGCGGCGGAACCGCCCATTGTGGTGTCCCGATGCATCGGGATCTTCCCGGCGTGCCGGGATACGTGCCGGCGAGACGCCTGCACCACAATCGCCCCGGCCGGCCCAACCCCGACCGCGAGAATCTGCTTGATCGAGCCGGGCGCCGACGCTAGTCTGAAACTGCGGAGCTCACGTGGGGATGGAAGGGCCAGGATTCTCAGAAGCAGAGCACTTTGAACAAGGCGGGCAGGGCCATCCGTCTGCCCCATGGAAAGCCGTCCGGGCAGTGGTTCATCGCGCGGGAGGCGCCGCCACCTCGATCCCCGCCGAGGCCCGGAATCGATTTCCGGTCGGGTCCTGTCGCCTGACCGGGACGGGGATTTCCGCAGACCGGGAAGGAATTGTATGAGACGGATCACGGCAAGTTGTCTGCTCCTGCTGTCCGCCGCCGTCTTGCCGGCACACGGCCAGCTCATCATCAACGGGAGCTTCGAGGACGCTTCCGGGGTCGGATGGGTCGGCGGCTATGTCCGCTATTCCTGCAGCCTGGGGCAGGGAGCGCGGATCCACATCCCCACCCCCTGCACGCTCAGCGGTGACTGGGCCCTGGAATTCGCAACCGGTTTCGGCGTGCTTTCCGGGACGGGCGCGCAGGTTCTGATGGTGACGCCCGGCACGCCGGTGACCATCGAAGGGTACATCGACAACGGACCCGGAGGCGCCGACACCACGCATTCCGGAACCGTCCGTCTCTTCGACGGAGGAACGGTCAATCCGGACGGGAGCATCGCGGGGGCAACCCTGCTGGCCAGCGCCACGCGGACGCAGGCGGATCAATCACCTGACTGGCAGCGGGTCCAGGTCAGCGGCACGTCCAGCACGGGCACGGTGATCGTCCAATACGTGGCCGCCGGTAACGTCGGCGGGTCTACACCGGGCGCGGTGCACTTCGACGATTTCTCGGTGATTGTGCTGGACCAGCATCCCCCGGCAACGCCGACGATCACCGAGCCCGACGTGGACGGCAAGATCGTCAACCCCGCGGACGTGCACATGGAATCGGGCCCGTTCTCGGATCCGGACCCCGGCGACACGCACGCGTGCACGGACTGGGAGATCTGGACGGTCTCGCCTGCGGAGCGGGTGTGGGTGACGAGCTGCATCGGCGGGCTGGAGAAGCTGCACACCCATCTGGGCGACGGGGTGTTCGAGGGGTCGCACGCGGGCCGTCACGAACTCCTGGCCGACACGGATTACCGGCTGCAAATCCGGCACCGAGACAGCAGCGGCGATCCGGCCTCGGAGTGGAGCGGCTGGGCCCCGCGTCTGTTTCACACCGGCCCGGCGACCAGCGTCTTCCCGATGGATCTGGACGACGTGGCCGGCTCTCCGCCGCCGCAGTGGACGGATACGCTGGGCGCAGACGTGATTCTGCCCGCGGCCGCCGTGGCGCCGAGCCTGCGACTGGAGTCGTTCTCGGGCCAGTTGATCCTCGAGTTCCGGGGGTGGAACGGCAGTGCGAACCAGGTGATCAACCCGCCGGCGCTGGCCGAGCACATCGACGTGCGGGTGCGTCTGGATGCGGGCAGCCTGGCTGCGGATCTGGTGCTGCCCGAATCGCGGGTGGTGTTCACCGATGACGACGGGGCCGAGCGGACGATCTATCTGCCCGCCCTGAGTGTCCCTCCGGGCCAGCCGGTGTACCTGTGGGTATCGGCCAACGGGAGCACCTTTTACGGCAGCGAGTCCCAGACCGAGCCCGACTTCTCGAGCCTGGCCCGCGGAGCGCCGGTCCCCTGGACGGTGCAGCAACCCGGCTACGTCGTCGAGGTGGTGGCCACCGGGTTCCAGTTGCCGGTCAACATCGCGTTCAAGCCCAACGCCGGCACCGGCCCGAATGACCCGTACTACTATGTCACGGAGTTGTACGGCACCATCAAGGTGGTGCGGCGGAGCGGGATGGTCAGCGATTACGCGACCGGCCTGCTGAACTTCAACCCGACGGGGGCGTTTCCGGGCTCTGGCGAGCAGGGTCTGACCGGCATCGTGGTCGACCCGGCCAGCGGCGATGTGTTCGCGGGCGTGCTCTACGACTCGGCGAGCAGCCCCGGCACGCACTACCCGAAGGTGGTGCGCTTCCACAGCAACGACGGCGGGCTGACGGCGGCGACGCAGACCGTGATACTCGACATGGTGGGCGAGTCCCAGGGCCAGTCGCACCAGATTTCGAACTTTTCGATCGGTCCGGACGGCAAACTCTACGTGCACATGGGCGACGGCTTCAGCACGGCGACCGCCCAGAACCTCAGCTCGTTCCGCGGGAAGATTCTGCGGATGAATCTCGACGGGACCGCGCCGGCCGACAACCCGTTCTACAGCGCGGGGGACGGGATCACCGCACGGGACTATGTGTTTGCCTACGGGCTGCGGAACCCGTTCGGCGGCGCGTGGCGGGCATCTGACGGCAGGCATTACGAGGTCGAGAACGGGCCGAGCGTCGATCGCTTTGCACAGATCGTCGCCGGAAGGAACTACCTCTGGAGCGGCACGGATGCCAGCATGCTCAATTACGCGATCTACAACTGGAATCCGGCCACCGCTCCGGTGAACATCGCCTTCATCCAGCCGGGCACGTTCGGGGGCAGCGGTTTTCCCGCCGACAAGATGGACCATGCGTTCGTGACCGAGTCCGGCCCGACGTGGGCGAGCGGGCCGGTGAGCAACGGCAAACGGATCACCGAGTTCGTCCTGGACGCGGCGGGCAACCGCCTCAGCGGGCCCACGCCGCTGGCGGTCTACAGCGGCACGGGAAAGGCCACG
>CAZQEN010000270.1:0-11005 GCA_964591605.1 uncultured Planctomycetales bacterium | reverse complement strand
ATCCCGAGCCAGAAATATGGGAAGGAGCATCCGGAATACTTCGCCGAGATCGACGGCAAGCGCCTCGCCCCCGTCGAAAACGACTTCCACCAGACCGAGCCGTGCCTGACGCACCCCGACGTGCTCAAGATCGTCACGCAGTCGGTGCTGGACGACCTGAAGGCCAATCCCGGGCGCCTGAACATCTCCGTCAGCCAGAACGACAACGACAAGTACTGCCGCTGCGTCAAATGCCGGGAGATCGACGAGCGCGAAGGCACGCCGATGGGCACGCTCCTCACCTTCGTCAACGCCGTGGCCGACGAGGTCGCGAAACACCATCCGGATGTCAAAGTCGGCACGCTCAGCTACTGGTACACGCGCAAACCGCCCAGAACGATCAAGCCGCGGCCCAACGTCCAGATCCAGTTCTGCAGCATCGAGTGCTGCGAGATGCATCCGCTGGATCGGTGCCCGTCCGACAAGAACAGGGCCTTCTGCCAGGAGATGGAGGATTGGGGCAAACTCTGTTCAGACATCTCGATCTGGAACTACAACGTCAATTTCAGCGCGTATCAGCTCCCGTTCCCGATCCTTCCGGTCATCGAGCGCAACGTGCGCTACTTCATGGCCCACCATGCCCGCGGCATTTTCATGCAGGCCGCCGGCGACACGACGGGCTCGGCCTTCTCAGACCTGCACAACTACGTCATCAGCAACATGCTCTGGGACCCCAACCGCAGCGGCGATCAGCTCCGCGACGAGTTCCTCCGGCTGCACTATGGCCGGGCGGCCTTGCCGATCCGCCGCATCATCGAGCGGCTCGAGGAAAAGGGGCAGGCCAGCGAGCGGCATCCCAACTGCTTCGGCCCGGCCTCCCACTACGGGCAGGATGAAGCCCTGGCCCGCGAGGCGCTTCAGGCGTTCGACGAGGCCCTCCAGCTCGCCGGCGACGATGCCGCCCTGAAGGCCCGGGTGGAAAAGGCGTCGCTCTGCGCGTACCGCATGGCCATCGAGCCGTGCTTCCGGGCGAAACCCGACGACAAGCTCGCCCCCGACCTGGTCGAGCGCATGAAACCGCTCGTCAAAACGTTCTTCACGCTCGGCGAAAAGTACAAGGTCGCCAACTTCCGCGAAGGCAACCCCATGAGCGCCGGCAAACAGCAGCTCGTCAAGCTGCTCTGGGGCGATCAGCCCGCCGGGTTCTGAGCGCATCTGCGGGCAGCTCGATCTGGGTGCGCCCGTGAGGAAGCGGTCTGCGATCACGCCGGAGAACCCCCTCGCTGACGGTCGGGGCTCTGCTGGTTCGACCGCTTCTCGCAAACGATCTAAGCAAACTCGACTGGCAGAGGACCGCCTGTCGTTCGCTTGCGCGATGGCTGCGGCTCACGCGGTACGGGGGTTATAAACTGGCTTAAGGAGGGTTAATCCGAGATTCGACAGCACACGGGTGGCATGGGTCCCGGCGCGCCGGGACACTCGCTGCCCGTGCGAGTGGGTCACAGGCAGCGCGTACGCGGCCCATGCCATCCGGAAGCCATGCCTGTGTGTTTCGGATGCGCCCCCTGCCGGATGGAGAAGCGCTCAGCGCGATGCACTTTCCAGTGGATTGACCCCGCATTGGGGGCATCGGGGGGGCTGGCCGTCCCTGGTCTGGGTGCCGATGGGCGTCTGGTCCTTCGGACATCGGATGCCCAGGACCGCGGTACGCTGACCGCATTGGGGGCATTTCGCCCGGGGCAACTGGCCGCGCTCCATCTCGCCCGTCGGCGGTGCCCCGGCGGACTGCTCGGCGAACTGCGCGGGCGTCAGCGTGAAGCTGTGTCCATCCTCCGTACAGACATAGAGTGTCTGTGCGTCGGCGGAAACCTCGCCTGCTTCCTCGCTCTGACGGCGGACGAGCGCGAACAGCACCGCCACCGCCAGCACGGCCGCGATGGCCACCAGAACGATCACGCGCGACTTGGAGGAGCCTTCCATCTGCACCGCACAGGCCTGGGGAGAATCAATTCTCGCGGTAGAACTGCCGCACCACCCACGTGGACGTCATGGACTTGGGGTTCGCATACTTGGCCACCCGCCAGTCGACGTAAAGCTGGGCGGCGTGGCCGTCGAGGAAGGTGAAATTCGCGTAATTCAGCTTGCCATGCCACGACTTGACCTTGTAGTTCGGGCCCTTGGCAGCCTCGATGGCGTCGGCCGTGTTCAGGGCCCAGTCCGCGGTGTCCTCGTAGAGCAGCACGGCCCGCGAGGCGCCCTTTTTCAACAGGATCTTGACGATGCGATCCATGAGGAACTTGATGCGGTCGGCCTGCGCGGCCCCCGTATAGCCCTCGCCGGGAGACGCCGCTTTGGCGTAGTAGCCCCAACTGTTGTTGGACTGGTAGCTGGTACCGACTTCCAGGTACGCGGTGGCGGTGAACTGCAGTTCGCTGTTGGGGTCGCCGTTCCAGCGGACGCCCTTGTCCGAGGGACACTGGAAGATCCGCAGAGGGCCCTCCTGGCGGAGCGGGCGCCGATCCGCGTCGGTCAGCTTGGCTCCGCTGTACACATATTTGTTCATGGGGCGCTCCGACGGCGGCCAGTCGTGCGTGGGAGTGACGGCGGGGTCGTAGTACCCCCCGGTCCCGAGCTGGGATGAGCTCTGGCCCCGGTTGCCGCCGAAGTACCACGTCCGCGTGAGCGGCACGCCCGAGGAGTTCCCCTGGAACACCCCGTTGCGGTACAGCGGCCCCCAGCAGAACCGGTCCCGATTCGAGCCCAGGTACATGTTGGCGGCCTTGCCGAGCTGGCCGAGGTTGGCGATGCACTTGACCTGCTTGGCCTGCTCGCTCGCCTGCCGCAGCGACGGGAGCAGGACCGAGGCCAGCAGGGCGATGATGGCCACCACGACCAGGACCTCAATCAGCGTAAACCCTGCGTCCTGTGTGCCGTAACGTCGCGCGCGTCTGACTCGATTCATGGTACGTGGTCCGTAGGAGGAGGAACGGCGACCGTCCGATCCTTTCAGGATACGCGACTTGGGTCTGAGGCACAAGAGCTTTATATAATTCCCGGCTTCTGTGGGGCTCTCCAGGGGTCAGCCGCCCGAAAGAAGGGTGCTCCCGTGCTGCCGGAACGCCTGTGATTTTCCGCCCGCTTCACGCCGGAGTGCGGCAACGCAACCTGTTTTCACATCAATGTTTATGGCGTCTGCCAGGGAAAAAGTGCCGCCGCGGGAAGTTTTTTGTTGGCAGATCAGACCGCCGGTGTGCTATTATGCTGAACTATCGGGTGAGGAACCGCCCACTTCATGCGTGTGTTCAGCTCTGACTGAACGCGGCCGGGCTGCTGGGGGCAGAGGTTTGGGGACTGCTTTGGAATCCTGAGCCTCTCGCGGCGGGCAGGGGGGTTGCCTCAAGCGGAGCGGGTTCTTTCATGCACGGCGTCCAGCACCCCTTCGTACCCCCTTCACGCTGTGCTGCGCCACCCGCGGCCGGTGATGGCTGTCCGCGGTGGCGGGGTGAGGGTGCATTCGCCGGGCCGGATGTGTGACAGGTGACATTCAGGTTGTTCGGGGAACTGGAGGGCTTTTCTCATGTATCGGTCTAGCCGAGTGTTCGTGTGCGCCTGGACGGCGCTGGCGGTCTCATCGCCCGCGTGGGCGGTGGTGGTGTTCACCGAGAACTTTGATGTGGATCACACCGCCAACTGGACGTTCAAATCTACGATTGCCGGTGACGGGCCCGCAGACAATCTCCGCTGTGAAGCCAACTTTTTCTTTGACTACAGTACCGTAGGAATCCCACCGGCACCCGGATCGGGCGGCACCACGCGCGGGCTGAAGATGGAAGCCAACATCCCCGGCACGGCCGTGTTCAGCGGCATGAGCGCCTGGCCCAACGGCCTTCACGTGACCGGCAACTTCGTCATGACCCTCAACGTCTGGCAGAACTTCAACGGCCCCTTCCCGGGGGGCGGCACCGGCTCGACTCAGATCACCAACGCCGGCTTCGGCGGCAGCGAGACCAGCGCAGTGCCCCATACAATCTCCGGCGGCACCTTCCGCAGCGTGCTCTTTGGCGCCTCCGCCGATGGAGGCACGGCCACCGACTATCGCTGCTATCTGGGTAACAGCGGTTTCACCGGGACCCCGCCGGTTTTGACTGTTGCGGCCGGAGCCACTCAGCCCGATGCCCAGGTCAGCCCGAGCGGCGTGCCCGTCTATGCCGCCGCTTCAAGCAATAACACCAACGCCTACTACAGCGTGTTCGGCAATCTCGCTGCCCCGGCGGCCCAGTTGGCGCTGTTCCCCGAGCAGTCGGGCAACACCGCCGCCGGTACCCAGGGCATGACCTGGCATACATGGACCATTACCAAGACGGGTAACATCCTGACCTGGCACATCGACGGCACGCTGATTGCTACGTGCGACACCACGATGAACCCTGCGTTCACCTTCGAAGGCGACAACGTCTACTTCGGCCAGAACGACATCAACGCGACCAGTTCGACCGATGTGAATGCCCGCAGCCTGCTCTTCGGTCTCATCGACAACATCTCGATCGACCAGTCCGGCGGGCCGCCGATCATCTCGGATCAGCCCGACAGCGTGGTGGTGAACGTCGACGACAACGCCGCGTTCACCGTCGTCGCCGCTCCGTTCCTGGGTGGCGGGCTCACCTATCAATGGCAGCAGAACAACGCGAACCTGTCGGATGGCGTGCTGCCCGATGGCACCATCGTCTCCGGTTCGACGTCCGCCACGCTCCAGCTGAGCAACATCCAGTTCGGCCAGGGTGGCACGACGTACCGGGTCATTGTCACCGAGTCAGGCAATCCCGACGTCGCCACGAGCGCCCAGGCGACCCTCTACGTGGCCGCGGTGCCGTGCAACCATCCGTTCGCCAACGCCGACGGCGATGCGGTGAACGATGTCGACCTGAACGACTTCGCCATCGTGCAGCAGTGCTACACCGGCGAGAGCGGCGCGGGCTTCGACTTTGGCCACTGCCACTGCTTCGATCGCGACCAGGACAACGACATCGACTCGGCCGACATCGATGCCTTCATCGCGTGCGGCACCCGCGAGAACGTCCCCGCGGCCAGCACCTGCGGCGACTATCCCAGCGGCTACGTCGTCATCAACGAGTATTCCTATGACATGTTCACCGCGGCCGGCGCCGATGCGACGGACAGCCGCGAGTTCGTGGAGCTCTACAACCCCAGCACGACGGCCTCCGTGGACATCTCCGGCTGGACGCTCCGGGCTTCCGACACCGCCGGGCCGGTCTTCGGCCCCACCGGCGATGACAATCCGGACTACAAGATCACGGGTGCCCCGGGCTCCGGGACCACCGTGCTGGCCCCGGGCGCGTTCTACGTGGTCGGCGGCCTCGCGGTTCCGAACGTGAATCAGTCACCAGGCAGCGGCAGCGGCCTGTGGGAGAACGGACCCGACGCGATCGAGTTGCTTGACGGCAACGGGGCCGTCATCGACACGGTCATCTACGAGCGCAACCAGGCCGCCATGGCCATCGGCGAGGCCGAAGGCGCCTACTGGGCCAACTTCGTGTCGGTCGACGGCACGCAGTACAGCCTGTCGCGCTGGACGGACGGTCTCGACTCGGGTGATAACGGCTACGACTTCGGTGTCGCGCCGGAAACGCCCGGAACCAGCAACCACGCTTCCCGGGCGGTCATCACCGCCTACACGCCGCCCGACGTGAACGGCGGCGCGGTCGCCGATCCGGTGCCCGGCCTGCTGGGCTCGTTCAAGAACGCACGGATCATCGATCCCACCGTGCAGACAAACCCGGTTGCCCCGGCGGGCCTCAACCCGAACGCGATTCCGGCGTCTCCTCAGGGCGGCAACTGCATCATCGCCTGGGATGAAACCGGCGGCGGGAACGCCGTCATATCCACGGGTCTGGCCACCGGCGACAGCAGCTTCGACCTGTGGGTCTACCTCGATACGTCGGACATCACGGTCGCCGGTGCGGAGAGCAGCTCCTACGGCATCATGGGGAGCACCGATCCGCTCTATAACTTCCCCGATCCGACGGGTAACTTCTTCTCAACGACCTCCACCGGGGCCAACGGTAACACCGGCCTCGCCTGGGTCTTCCAGAAGAACAACGCCGGCAATCACAAGCACCTCGTCTTCGTCGATGCCAAGGACGGTGGAGACAGCTTCCTGTTCGGCGGCATCTACTGGACGGTCGTTCAGGATCTCGATCTCAGCACGACCGCTTCCGGCTGGTATCGGCTCAGCATCGCCTACACCAGCGCAACCGGCGCCGTCGTGGCCCGGTTCCGCGATACGGGTGGCACGGATCTGACCACCGGCGGCCAGCCGATCAATTACGCGGGCACACCCGGTTTGATCGGCGGCTTCTACGTGGGCTACCGCGAGTCGCTGGCCGGCCAGCCGCTGACCCTGCGGCCGCCGACGTTTGACGGGCTGTAACCGAGAGTGTCTCGGATTGACGTACGTCACCGGGCGATGCACGGGTGGCCGGGGCCCCGCAGGGGTCCCGGCCGCCCTTTGATGTCTGCTAACCAGCCCCCGTTTCCGATGGGCTGACTCGCGGCGTGGGGCACTGCGATTCATCGCCAGGTGTCCCACGCGTGGGCAGAAATGATGTAATTTGTGGTTGACTCGGCATCCGCCCTGGCGTTACGATGAAAGTCAAGTGTGGGAGCGGAAGGGAAAAGCACCTCACCTCCCGTTTTCCCCGAAAAGCGTTCGAGCTTCTTGCTGCGGGCAGCAAGTTCGCCTGTTTTATTATGTTCGCGCCGCATCACACGTCGTGATCGCGCCTTCAGGAGGGAAAAACAATGACGGTTGTTAAGAGTCTTGCGCTGGTATCGCTCCTCGCGGCACCTGTCAGCGTGGTCGCCGCCCCACTTTTCAGCGAGAACTTCGATGTGGACCCCACAGCGAACTGGACGGTGAACACGCTGGGCTCCGGTATCTCTGACGCGGATTTCTTCTTCGACTACAGCACCGTCGGTGTTCCTGCGGCGCCCAATTCGGGGGGGACGACGCGCGGTCTGCGACTTCGTGCAAACCAGTTGGCGACCACCAACACCTTCCCCGGGGGAGTGAGTGTGTCTCCGAACGGCCAGAGTTTCTCGGGCGACTATACGCTCCGTTTTGACATGTGGTACAACTTCAACGGGCCGGCTCCACTCGGCGGCTCGGGCTCGACGCAGGTCGGCGGGGCGGGAATCGGAACCGCCGGCACCTCAGCCCAGATCGCCGGTCAGGGAGCCGTGGACAGCATTTTCTTTGGCGCGACCGGCGATGGCAACAGCAGCGCTGATTATCGCGCGTACGCTCCGGCGGCGGCAACCAGTTATCAGGATACGGCCGTTGGCGTGTATGCGGCGGGAAGTGTCGCCGGCAGTCGAAACAGTTCCAATGCCTATTACTCCGGTTTTGGCGGGGCCACCGCCCCTGCCGCACAGCTCGCACTCTTCCCGCAGCAGACGGGGGCGACCGGCGCCGGCGCCCAGGGCTGGGCCTGGCGCGACATGCAGATCGTCAAGAGCGGCACCACTGTCACGTGGAGCATTGACGGTCTGCTCATCGCTACGGTGGACCTGACCGTTGCCGGAACATCGGGTGACGGGAACATTCTCTTCAATCAGTTCGATATCAACGCCGGCGCCTCGACGGATCCTAACGCCGGCGCACTGCTTTTCGCCCTGATCGACAACGTCGTCGTCACGCCTGAGCCGGCGACGCTCACGTTCCTCGCCGCCGGACTTCTCGTGCTCCGACCTCGACGACGCGCCGCCTGATCGCCCGCGCTGTCTTCTTCCTTCGACAAGGGTCGCTGCCGCAAGGCGGCGACCCTTTTTCGTTCCGTGGGACGGCCGGGGGCGAATTCTGTCCTCCGTCGCTCACGAAGATGACGCAGCGCCCCGCGATCCGGCCAACCGCAGGATGATGCCCCGAAAAAGGAGGAACCGAGGACGCTCCTGTCATGTGTATCACCGTTGCTCTGACGGTTCGGCCGAATCCGTGTTTGCGTTCCTCCCCGTCTGCGTTCCCCACAGCTCGAATGCCCTTCGGCGAGTGTGGCGGGACCATCACGTGAGCAAAACGTGGTGCCCCAGCGGGTGGACGCCTCACGTGCACATCGCCCGGACCCCGCCTCGAAGCATGGGGGTAGAGCCGGCTCCTCTCGCCAGTGCTCCCTCGGATTGGGTTGCCGCCAGGCCAGGCCCCGCGGGAAAATGACGTCATCAGTGGTTGACTTGGCTTCCGACCCGGGGTTAGGATGAACTTCCAGTGTGGGAGCGGAAGGGAAAAGCACCTCGCCTCCCGTTTCCTTTTGTGTTTTCCAGTACGGTGTCTTCCTCCCCGGGTGGCGGTTTGCGTCCCCGGGGGCAGCTTCCATTCACGTGTCTGCGGCATCTCGGTTTCATTGCGCGAGCCGACATCAGGGTGAGTGCTCGCTCAGACTTGAAGGAGGGTTAAGCATGTGCAAGTTCAGAGTCCTGCTGATCGCGATGTTGGCTCTCGCGACGGCATCCTACGGCCAGGTCGTCATCAACGAGGTCGTCTACGACGACGGCAGCACGGACGACCGCGAGTTCGTCGAACTCTACAACAACAGCGCCCTGCCGGTGGATATCTCCGGGTGGGTCGTCCGCAACTCCAACACCATCGGGCCTCCGGGTGACAACAATGCCGACTTCACGATTCCCGGCGCCGCTGGCTCCGGGACGACCTTGTTGGCTCCCGGCGACTTTTACGTCATCAGCAGTTTTGCCGGTGTGGCGAATGTCGATCTGGTCGTGACCGGCACCCTGGAGAATGACAACGAGGGGATGGAATTACTGGACGGCAGCGGCCTGGTGGTGGACACCTTGATCACCGAAATCAACAAAGGACCGGTCGCGATATCCGCATCTGCGACCGCGGAGGGTGGATTCTTTGGAAATACGACCACGGTCGATCCTGCGGGCACTCCGCTGAATACGCGGCTGAGCCTGGGCCGCTTTGTGGATGGCAAAGACACCAATAACAACGGCCGCGACTTCGGCATGCGTCCTTCCACGCCGGGAACATCAAACAACACCGGTTCCATGACCAGTTTCTCGCCGCCGGATCCGACGGGTCAGACGGTCGGCGCCGAAGTCCCCGGCTTTGCGTACAACTTTGTGAACGCCAAGTACATCGATCCGACGGTCGCGGACGGCACGAATCCGAATGCCATCGCCCCTGCACCGAGTACCGGAAACCGCGCGATTGTCGCCTGGGATACAACCGGCGGCGGGAACGCGATGACGACCAATCAGGTGTTCGTCACCAGCCAGAGCGGGTTCAACCTCCTGGCCTATTTCGACACCAGTGATCTGCCCCAGCAATCCAACTCGAGCGGCGTGAACTTTCTGGGTTCCGAGGTCACGATCTATGGCATCGGCAGCGGCGATTTCAACGGCACCGGGCTCCAGGATCTGACCGATCTGGCCGGTAATGTGGGGCTTGCAGCGGCGACGCTGCCACAAAGCGACAACTTCAATGGCACGACGGGCCTCGCCTGGGTCTACGAGCGGACAGCCATCAGCGGCAGCACGCCGGCCAAGCAGTGGCTCTACCTCGTGGACGCCAATGACGGCGGCGACTCCACCTTCGGCGGTACCACGCCGCTCGACTGGAGCATCATTCAGGCGATCGACATCAGCGGACTTTCCTCCGGCTGGTTTGAGCTGGCAATTCTGGTCGACGCGCTCGGCAACGGCGTGGCCACTTTCAATGGCACCGACTACTTATTCACGACGTCCGCCGGATACCACGCCGGCGCGTTCAACGTGAGCTACCGGGAGAATCTGCAGATGGGCGCCGACGCAACGCCCGACGCGATCATGCGCCCGCCGACGTTCACCATCGTGCCCGAGCCGGCAACGCTGACGCTGCTGGCCGCAAGCCTTCTCGTTCTGCGCCGTCGCCGACGGGCGGAGTGAGCGGGCCGCCGAGACGACTCGGAGCGTCGTTCTGAACGATACAAGGGCTGCCGAGGTGAATGCCGCGGCAGCCCTTTTCGCATGGAAAGTCGCCCCTGACCCGCCCGTCGCCCTTGACACGCCAGGAACGCATTCGCGTTCAAGAGCGGCCAGGCCGCCTGGCCTGTCAAGGGTCGCTCACGCTCCGGATTCTGATCACTGAGGCGTCCCATCCCGCCGATCATGTCACGCACCCTGCGGTCTGGGCTCTGCTGGTTTGACCGCTTCTCGCGCCGGCTTGTAGAATAGAGCAAGACGCATCTCAAGAGGTCAGGCGGCAATCAGGTCAGCGGTGCCGCTGCCGTGTTCGTTTCTGAATGCCACTGCAGGCCGTGGGCGCGGAGGAGTCATGCTGACAGTCGTGGCCATTGCCCGTCGTCCACGCACCCCCGGGGGATTCACGCTCCTCGAGGTCCTGGTCGTCGTGGCCATCATCGCGCTGCTGGTGGCCATCCTCCTTCCCGGTCTGCGCGGAGCCCGCGAGAGCGCCCGCGGATCCGTCTGCGCGTCGAACATGCGCCACATCACGCAGGCGGGCGTCGGCTGGATGATGGAGGCGCGCAAGGAGCGCGTCCCGGCGCACCGCGGCTGGGCGCCGTACGTGCTCAAGGCCATGAGAGGCGACACCAAGCCGTTTCTGTGCCCCTCGGTCGAGAACCCCATCCCCCTGGCACCGGTGTTCATCACCCAGTATCGGGCGGGCTTCACCTACCCCACCATGTCGCCCGATGCCGGGTACTTCCGCCGACGCTCGCAGCCCGAACCGTCCGGCGAGTACCGCGCGGACATGGAAACCGAGGCCAACACCGCCGGCGGCGACGCCGATTTCAACGACGCCTACGTGTTCACCAGACCCATGACCGACAAGACGTGCGAGATGTACGCCAGCAAGGCCAGCACCGGCCGGGAACTCAGCCTGTTCACCTGGAAGGGCGGCCTGCTCGTCAAGAACTTCGGCACCACCCCCCGCTTCACGCAGCCGATGATCTACAGCAGCTACGGCATGAACCTCTCGATCGCTTTTCCC
>CAZQEN010000269.1:9440-11032 GCA_964591605.1 uncultured Planctomycetales bacterium | reverse complement strand
CTGGCTGTCGCGTTGCTGGGCGGCTCCAGCCTGTTCACGCTCGGCACCGGTTGTGAGGGAGATGCCGGTCAATTGGGCAGCTTCACGCTTCCGACCGAGGGCGCGGGCGCTCCGCTCGATTCTTCCGATTTTGACCTGCAGCTCGAGCCGACGATCGTGAACGGCAAGTGGATCTGTTGCTGTTGCTGATGAGCAATCCCGTGTGAATGGTAGCGGATGCTCGCTTGACTCTTTCGGCTGCCGGCCGTCAGCACAAGGGTAATCAGGCACACCATCAGCGATTGGGCGGTCAGGTTCGGGCGTGGATGCGGGGGCATCATTTCGATGGCTGACCCCGTGAACAGGTGGTCACAGCCATCGCTCCCGGCCGGTGAGGCGCGGGAGCTGGAGCGGGAATCTCGGCCGGGGTACACTCTCAAGCATCACACGACGTGCAGAAAGGGCGTGGGACGAGCATGGCAAACGGGGAATTCTTCGATCGCACTTGCGACCCCTTGCCCGATATTCCGGCCGATGCGGCTGCTGACACCGCGACACTGCTCAACGTGCTGTCGCAGCACGTCGTTGAACGTTTCCTCCGATTGAACGGCACCGGCGTGCAGGCTGTCCCCGTGGCCTTGCCGGATGCTCCCGACGCGGAAGACCCTCCCCCCAACCCGTGCCACCCCGAGTGCCGGCAGTTCGCCCAGACCGAGTACTGCCAGGAATCCTGGCAACTCCACCTCGCGGAGCTGGAACGCTGCCCCAGGAGTCACTGGCATCGCTGCCAGTACGAACGTTATTGTGCCTACGTGCCGGTTGCCTTCCGCGGGCGGTGCCTGGCGGTCGTCAAGATCGCATCCAGCGCCGCCATGAGCGAGCCGGAGTTCGCACGCCATGTCGAGCTGCTAGATCTGCTGGCGCAGGATTTCGTGAACCGGCAGGCCGGCTACTGCGAGCGAGTCCTGGAGACAATGCCCTCCGCCGGCCGCGCCGCTGAAGCCTTCGATCAGCCGCAGCAAGCGCAGCCCCCGAGCGCCAAGCACCCGAAGATCATCGTGGCCCTGCGCTGCATCGAGGAGTGGCTGGGCGACCCGGCGCTCACCGTGGAACGCATTGCGACTCGACTCGAGCTGCACCCGACCTACCTGAGCCGGCTGTTCGCCGAGCAGACCGGCCAGCGCATGAGCCGCTTCATCGCCGCACGGCGGATCGAGAAAGCAAGGCACCTGCTCGCCACCACCGACTGGCAAATCAAGCGCATCGCCCTCGAAACCGGCCACGCCAATCCCAACTGGTTCTGTCACGTGTTCCAGCAATACACCGGCCTCACGCCGGGCGATTACCGCTCTGAGCTGCGACAGGAGACTGCTCGCCGCGGGTCGTAGAAGCTGGCATCCAGATCGGTCTGTTGCGACTTCAATCAGCGCAGTTTTTGTGCGATCAACTCTGTTTTTCCGAGAAGCGGTGGGAATCCGTCTCAGGGTGGTCAGGCGGATGATCCTCGACATGGCGACCTCCTTCTCGTCGACGACCATCGTCCCCGCAGCGCCCACGCCCGCCCAGTGCCGAACGGCGCTCTTGCCCGACCCGACCGGCCCGGCCTCGCCCGC
>CAZQEN010000269.1:0-9430 GCA_964591605.1 uncultured Planctomycetales bacterium | reverse complement strand
CGGATGATATTCTGCCCCCATCTATGCGATGGGGACACAACCGGGGTGCCGCGCTGCGGCTGAAAATCGCTGAGAAAGCGCCGCGCGATTCTTACGCTGTCATTTACGGAGGCCCATTGACACCAGGCAGGTGCCAGCGAGGGCCTTGGCGGAGCAAGGCCGATGCCACTGCTGCACGACCTCAGCACAGCACAACTGGAGTTCCGGGTAACCGGAGAGGCAGAGGATCGCTTTCAGGTCATCCGGTTCCGGGGGACTGAGGGGCTGTGCCAGCTTTACCGCTTCGAAATCGACCTGACTTCGACCGAACCGCTGGGCAGTCTGGACGCGATCGTCGGTGCGCCGGCGGTGCTCACTGTTCACGGATTTGGCGGCGATCGCTGGTTCCACGGCATCATCGGCCGATTTGAGATGACGGGCGAAACGCATGGGCAGTCGCACTTCCGGGCGGAGCTCGTTCCGGCGGTCTGGCTGCTGACGCATCGATATAACTCGCGCATTTTCCAGAACAGGTCGGTGCCGGAGATCGTCTCCAACGTGCTCGCCCGTGGCGGGATCGCCTCGGATCGGTTCCGGCTCGACCTGACCGGCACTTACGAGCCCCGCGAATACTGTGTCCAGTATCGCGAGACCGACTACAACTTCATCTGCCGTCTGATGGAGGAGGAGGGCATCCGCTGGTATTTCGAGCAGACGCAGAACGGGCACACGCTCATCCTCGCTGACTCGGCCGCGGACTACCCGCCCATCGATGATGACCCGGTGCTGCCGTACCATCCGCCATCGGGGCTGAATGTCGAGCACGAGCATGTCTGCCGTTTTCGGCTGGGCCAGTCCGTCCGCCCGGGGGCGGTGGTGCTCAATGACTTCAACTTCGAGAAGCCCCGGCTGAACCTGCGCTCAGCGAGCGACAACTCGCGCGACCATGGGCTGGAGTTCAGCGAGTATCCGGGCGAGTACACCCAGCAATCACAGGGAGCTCGACTGGCCAAACTTCGGGCCGAGGAGTTCGAGTCCGGCCGCGTTGTGGGCGTCGGGCAGAGCAACTGCCATCGTCTCACGCCAGGGCGCTCATTTACACTATGCGAACATCCCTGCGCAGCACTCAATGCGGAGTATTTGATTTCCTCGATCACGCACCAGGGCAAGGAGGCGGTGACACGGACCACCACTGGCTCCAATGGCACGACGAGCATCCTGCTTGGCCGGACGCATCAGTCCGTGCTGGCCGCCACCCGGAGCCAGGACGAGACGGTGCGCGAGCTGGCCGAGGCGCTCCTGCAGATCGCTTCGCGCTTCAAGCCCGGCGACCCGACGGCGCACCGCGCGGTGACGCAGTGGCTGTATCACGCGGGGCAGGTCTCGCGCGATCTGGCCGGCACGGCCCAGGCCACCGGCAGCAGTCCCGCGGCCGCTGCTTCGCTGGCGAATCTGATCGATGACTTTGCCCAGTCCAGCGGCGTGGACTACGACGCACCGGTGTACGAGTGCCGCTTTGAGTGCATTCCGGCGGGCGTGGCCTACCGTCCTCCCCGGGTCACGCCCTGGCCGGTGATGCGCGGCAGCCAGACCGCCCGCGTGGTTGGCCCGGCCAGCGAGGAGATCCACACCGACAAGTACGGCCGGGTGAAGGTCCAGTTCAACTGGGACCGCGAGGGTAAGTTCGACGAGAACGCCTCGTGCTGGATCCGCGTCTCACAGGGCTCGGCCGGCGGGCAGTACGGCATGATGTTCCTGCCGCGCGTCGGGCAGGAGGTCATCGTCGATTTCCTGGAGGGTAACCCGGACAACCCCATCATCACTGGCCGGGTCTACAACGCCGACCAGATGCCGCCCTACGAGCTTCCGGCTCACAAAACGCGGAGCGGCATCAAGACGCACAGCACCAAAGGCGGTGGCGGGACCAACGAGTTCCGCTTCGAAGACCTCAAGGGGTCCGAGCAGATCCTCCTGCACGCGCAGAAGGACCTCCATGTCCGAGTCAAGAACGACAGTATTGAGAACGTCGAGCACGACCGTCATCTGACGGTTGATGCGAATGAGCTAGATCTCATCAAGCAGAACAAGAACGTCGAAGTCCGCCTGGACTTCTCGGAGAAGATCGGCGGCAAGCGGTCGCTTGAGGTCGTCGGCGATGTCGGCGAGGAATTCAAGAGCAACTACAGCCAGAAGGTCGCGAGCAACGCCTACGTCAAGGTCGGCCAGGCGCTGGTGATCGAGTCGGGCAAGGAGATCACCTTCAAAGTCGGCGGCAACTTCGTCAAGATCGACGCCAACGGCGTCACCATCTGGGGCACGAAGGTCAAGATCAACAGCGGCGGCTCGCCCGGCAATGGCTCGCTGGTCGCGCTGAGGGCACCGGTCGCGCCGCTCGAAGCCGACAAGGTCATTCCGGGCCAGGACGTGACTTACTCGGGCGGCGAGGAGCTGCCGCCTGGCTTGGTCGACCCCGATCTGGCCGGGACGATCTTCACGCCGACGCAGGTCCCCGAGAAGAAGACCTCCTGGATCGAGATCGAGCTGGTGGACGAGATCGGTCAGCCGGTGCCCGACGAGGAGTACGAGATCACCGCGCCCGACGGCCAGACCATCCGCAAGGGCAGGCTCGACAAGAACGGGCAGGCGCACGTGAACGTCCCCGATCCGGGCCTGTGCCAGATCACGTTCCCGAACCTCGACTCCCCGGCTTGGAACCGCGCCGGCACCGCGTCTGCCGGCCAGCCCGGCAGCAGCCAGCCATCGACGGCCGCCGGCCCGACGACCGGTAGCGGCCGTCCCCCCGTGGCGGCCGAGGGCTGCGGCACCCCCGCAGCGTCCATTAGCGGCCGCCCTCCCGCGGCGGGCGGTAGCAGCTCTTCGGACACCACACCGGAGGTGACGCCAGGCACCGTGCCGGCTTCCGCCCCCGCGCCCGTTCTTCCGCCCGGCAGTGAGCACGAGATCATGCAAGGGTTGATCAGGAGCATTCGCGCATGATGCGCTGTGGAGCCAATGTCGCGTTGCTGGAGCAGCACCCAAAGGAACAACTACCATGGCGATGATGAACACGTTTCCGAGTCAGGGCGAACTGCAGCGCAAAGCCGCCCAGCTCAAGGCGGAAATGGAGGCCAAGCAGCGCTCCAGCCACGCGTCCGGCCGCACCTCGAAGGGTTCTTTGGTGACCGAGACCCTCGTACCGCGTGATGAGACTGGTGGTGTCGTTCTGGGTACCTCCAGATCCCCAGATGGGATTCTGCCTCCGGCTGCTGAGGGCACATGGTATCGCGTTCGACAGGGAGACGATCTGCCAAGAATTGCCGAGCTTTTTGGCTTTCACGACTGGCACCGCGTGTGGGATCAACCGAATAACGCGCAACTTCGAAAGGAACGCGGTGAAAAGCCATATGTTCTCTTTCCCGGTGACTGTGTTTTCGTTCCCAAGTGCGAACGGAAATGGGAAACTGGCGAGACGGAAGCCCGTCACACATTCGTGTTGCGCCATCGACGTGAGATTCTCAGGCTTCTGCTCAGAGATGCAGACAACCAGCCACTCGCTAGGATCCCGTATACCTTGATCTTCTTCATAGGCGATCAAGGGACTGCTTCCGCGGACACAGAACGCTTTGTGACAGGACCGGTTAGAGGCACTACCGGAGCCGGCGGCGAAATCGCCCACGAGATCCCGCACGGTTGTCGCAGCGCCACATTGGAGTACGAGGACCATCTCTTAAGCATTCACATTGGAGAACTGGATCCCGTAACTTGCTTGACGGGCATTCAACAGCGCCTCAACAACCTCGGTTATGACGCAGGCGCCGTAGATGGAGTTCTCGGTCCTCACACGAGACGGGCACTGCGCGCCTTCCAGCGGGATAATAAGGAGCTTTTGGAGGACGGCATCCCTGGCTCGATCACCCGGCGACGGCTCGATGAAGTGTATCAATCACAGCAAACACACACACCCGACGAAAACAGGACCTCGCCTGGCGACCCGGTGGACACGCCTGATGAGGCATTGGAGTGACCATGGCGCACGAAAAGACCAAAAACGAGTTTCATTCGAACCAAAAACGTAAGCATTTGAAGGTGCGCGCAAGCACCTCTCATATTTCAGTCGCGGCTCATCAAACCAACGCGATTGGTGCCACGTTCAAGCTGGTGCTCGAAGAGCGCATTCGCCTGCTTCATCAATCGGGGGACCCGCTGAATCCCGATCGTCCACTGTGGAAGGAAGGCGTGTTCCTTCTGCGAATTGTTGAAGCTCTGCGCGGCACCTGGCTATCCCGCATTACAGAATATTACAAGGCAGATCCGATCTCCGCCTACCACCGTGACGTGATTTATTTGATGACTCGTGATCACGCAAGTTGGTTTGCACGACACGCCTGTTTTGCGGATTCGTATCCCTCCACCACAACAATGATCACTAGTGTGTACAACGATCCGGCTGCTTTTCCTGATGGGGATCTATACCAGCGGGGCCATGTGCCCAAACGTTACGATGAATGGTTTTTTGATCCTGACAAGCTACGACAAGGCCAACGTTTTTACATGCTCGAATTTGAAGAGGCCGATCCGCAAGTCGTTGAAATTACGAAGAAGCCGAAGGCCGACACGCGAACACCCGGGTGGACTGAGACAACCTGGGTGGGTGTAGGAGTCCAAATCCAGGGTGCACTGTTTTTGGGCCGTTGGAGCGCTGAGGCTGTTGTATACAACCTGGCTGACCTGCGAAAGTGGATTCGCGAACAACAGGTGGAACCAAGATGGCTGGCACTTGAACTGAAGGGCTGGAAGGGTGGGCTTGGAGGGGGAGGAGGAGGAAACATCTTGTTATTAATCGGGACGGGACTTACATACCCGGCCGATTTCAATCGTGATCTCGAGTATGAGTTTGATTTCGATCTTGAGCTCGGAGCGAAACTCGATCCTGCCCTGAAAGGGGCCTTCAACTCGATTAGTATTCTGAAAAACATCAAACTGAAAGACATCAAACTGGGTATCCAGCTCTGGGAACATAAAGAAGCTCTGAGTGCGCTTTACGATATCGGTAAGGCGGTAGCAGAGTCCGTCAATCAGGAACCCGGCATTCATGTTCTTGATGGCCCTGGCTCAGGCTTACAGGTCTGGGGAGGCTGGAAGGGCGGCACCGTCGAGTATATCCGTGGCGGCGGGAAGTTTCCAAATTACACTCGTGAGCAGTTCCAACAGGATGAGAGGAAGCGTAGGGAGGCTGAAGCCCAGCAACAGGAGATGGAAAAAAAACGCGCCCAGAAAGCAATCGAAGACTATGAGGAGGGAAGGCGTCCGCCGGGAGCCAGGCGCGTCGATTAATGGTACAGCGGGAGAATTCTGATGCGATCGACTGGACTGGTCGTTTATGCCCTTTGCGGTGCCGGCTTTCCCTGCCTGATGGGCGCCGGCTGTTGCGGCGGGTGCTGCATCGATCCGGACTTGATCTGTTCGGGCGAGCCGGGCGATGCGTGGTACGCGGCGCCGCCGGCGGGCGTGATCAATGGACTGGCGGGCGTGCCGCGGGAGCAGGTTCATCTGGTGGCGGAGGCCAACATCGCGATCGCCGAGAGCTTCCTTGATGTGGCCGCGGCGGTACCGGTGGACCTCGACACGGCTACCGGATTGGTCGGCCAGGTGATCCCCGCCATCGAGGGCACGAGCCCGTACCTGGTGCGGGCGCTCGCCCGTGAGGGTGACAGCCTGACGGCCGCCAGCTTCGACGTGCGTTTCAGCGCCGGGACGCTTTACATCGGCTACCCCACGCTGGGCTCGTGCGACTTGGCCGTACCGACGCAGCGGACGCCGCTGGTTGTATTCCTGCCCTCGGCGCCTCAGGTGGTGTACGTCGAAACTCCGGCCGCACCGATTTGAGCGGGCGATAATCGAAAAAAGGCAGTGAGCGTCTCGCATGAATTCCGCTGACCCACAGGAGAGCCGCCCGGCTGGTACCGGGCGATCGAGCGGGTTTCAGGAGTGCAGCAGATGAATCGTGTCGCAGTCTTTGCGGGATTTGCTACGTGTCTGGCCGTATTGTCGTTCGCGGCACGTGCCGCCGACTGCAACGACAATGGCCGCGAGGACAGCTCGGACATCTCATCCGGCGGCAGTCGAGACTGTAACGCCAACGCCATCCCCGACGAGTGTGACATCTTCCCGATTGGTTTCGCGCAGCGGCCCTTAGTTGAGGTTTCTGAGGACCTCACCGTGAGCCCGTCGCCCGTCGTGGCGGACCTGAACGCGGACGGCGCCCTCGACCTAGCGGCGCTGATCCGAGGGCTCAACCAGCTCAGGGTATATCCGGGCAGGGGCGATGGCACCTTCGATCCACCAGTGCCATACGACGTTGGTGAGTCCCCCCCGCACATCATCGCTGCAGACGTGAACGGCGATGGCCCCGCCGATCTGCTTCTCACCATCCGGGGCGCCGGCGCCGCGATCGTCTCCGTCCTGATCAACGATGGCACTGGGGAGTTCGAGCCCGCCCGCAACTACCCGTTCAGCACAGCCAGCGGCATCTTACCGGGGATGCTCGGTGCGGGCGATCTGGATGGTGACGGCGACGCCGATCTCGTGGCCACATTCTCTTCGGGTAAGCCCACCAACGTGGCCATCCTGCTGAATGATGGCGCGGGTGCGTTCGCCCCGATAGCCGAGTTGGTCGCGGGGAATGACCCCGCGATTCTCCTCGTTGACCTGAATGGCGATCACGACCTTGACATCGCCTCAGTGAACCTGGCGTCAGACAGTGTTTCCATCTTTTCGAACGACGGCCAGGGCCGGTTCGGCACGGCGGTGAGTTACTCCGTCGGCGATTTTCCCGCAGACGCGCGAGCCGGGGATGTGGATGCTGACGGTGACCCGGATCTGGTCTTCACGACCTGGCCGCGCAATTCTGTCCATACATTCTCCTTTGAGATTTCCATTCTTCGTAACATCGGCGACGGAAGCTTTGCTCCCGCGGAAACGCTGTTGGGCGAGCGCGTCGGCGCGCCGACTGCTCTGGTCCTTCGTGACTTGGACGCTGATGCTGATCTTGACGTTGCTGTCAGCATCGTGCACACCGCCCCAGGTGTCGCCGTGCGGGATGTGATGGCGCTTTTGAACGACGGCGCCGGCAAGATGTCCAGAGTGCGTCGCTTTCCGGTGACCGACGTGCCTCCGCTCGCACTGGCGGAGGGCGACTTCAACGGTGATGGGCGGTTAGACCTCATCGCGGCTGATATGCCCAATCGCTTTGCCGCACTGCTCCAGGTACCCCCGATTGGCGGGAGCGATGCCTGTGATGCACCGGCGACAGCCTCCGACCGCGATGGCGACACCATCGCCGATGACGCTGACAACTGCCCCGACTCGTGGAATTCCGATCAGTCCGATTCTGACGGCGATGGGTTCGGCGACGCGTGCGAGCCTCCTGTGGCCTGTCCCCCATGCGGGCCCTGTTCGGGCGGCCTGGTCACGCTGATGCTCGGAGCACTTTTCCTGATGAAACGCGTGAGAGCCGTAGTCTGAAGGGGGAGCAGGCGAAGTGATGGGGTCAGTTACGTTGCCGGTAACTCTGGAAGCCGCAAAACATGCCTGATGCTGCACGACTAAGCGACCCGACCGGCCATGCGGCCACGCCGCTGGCGCCCGGCACGGCCAGCGAGGACGTCGAGATCGGGTTCCTCAAAGCCTGGCGGGCGCTGCCGGCCGGCGTGGGCGCGGGCATCGAGTCCGCCTCCAATCAGACGGCCGCCCTGGTCAAAGAGCCATTGCTGGATCCCAAGACGTTGCCGCAGGAGCTGGGCAAGATCCACGCGGCCCTCAATCACTCGGCGCAGGCCGCCGAGTCGAAAGGCTCGCCGGGAGCGTCGGCCAGTGTGTCCAGCGCGTATGCTGCGCTCGTCACCGCCGAGACCAGCGCCTCCACGGCCTACAAATCAGCCTCAGCATACGCGCCGGCCGAACCCGCCGCCCGAGCCACCTATACGGAAGCCATGAATGCAGCCACCGCTGCGTTTGCCGCTGCGGCCGTCAGCGCCATCGCGGGTATGACCGACCAGCACGTCTGCCCGATGCCCGGCGCCGTCCCGCATGGACCGGGAGTCGTGACGAAGGGCAGCCAGAGCGTCGAGATCAACTTCCTGCCGGCCAGCCGCAAGGGCGACAAGGTCTTCGAGGCCACCGGCGGCTCGGACCCCATCGCGGCCGGCTGTCCCACCGTCGAAATCGGCGACGAAGGCGGACCGCCCGCGCCCGACGAAGCCGCGGCCGTCGCCGCCGCCATCGCCGCCGCCGAGAAACAGGCCCAGGCCGCCTCCAGCACCCGCGCCCTCCTCGACGCCGCCACCGCGGGCGTCCCGCTCATCGAGGTCTGCCCGTCCTGCACCAAACTACGAGCGGCCGCCCAGCAACCCAAACACCGCATTGCCTTTCGAGTGGTCACTGACGGGACCAGCCAGGCTGTACCCGGCATCGCCCTCCGAGTTACATTGCCCGATGGACAAACCGAGACGCACACGACGGATCAAGACGGCCGCGTAGACATTGATGACTTGGAGACGCCGGGCGTCCTCTCAGCGACCTGCGAGATCAAAGGCGCCCGGCTGCCGACCACATACGACTTCGTGGCAATCGGCGAAGTCCCCTCGACGTCGGGGGAGTCCGAAACGCCGGAGAAGCCAACGTGGGGACTGGCCGCACCAACCGCCCCAGAACAGCACGGCCGCATCATCGCCGAGATCGAGGAACACAAGGTCAGGACCGGCGAAACGCTTGAGAGCCTGGCCCGTCAGGCTGGCTTGAGCTGGCAGGAACTAGCAATGTTCAATTGGGGCACCTGCATTCCCAAGGAGGTCAATAAGTACCTCCGAGAAGTCGTCGGCTGCACCCAAAGAACCCGCGATGGAAGCAACTACATCTTCAGCACGGGCGATGATCCCGGGATCGTCTACATCCCGCGCCAATGGCGCCAAAGTGGCTTGCACACCGATCAGGAGTATACGCTCCGCACCCGCAGGCGCGGTGGGTTCGAGCTCCTGGTTCTGGATGCTGGCGACCGGCCTGTGACGGGCAGGAGCGTGCTCGTGACTCAGAACAGACAGGAGGTGCTGAAGCAGGATCTCGATGAAAGCGGCCGGGTGTGGGTTTACGGCCATCTCCTGGGCGAGCCGTGTCATGTGCACGTCGGCGGATGCTGCTGCCATACGGTATGCGGTGGTCCTCACGACCATCCCACTGACGATCGTTCCAGCGACGAGGAGGAAGGCGGACCCTGTCCGCTGTAAAAGGAGTCGGCAGATGGGCGAAGAAGAGACGTCGGTTCCGGCGGTTGTTGCGGGTACCGGGCCTGCCACGGTGAAGGCGAGCTCCAGCCGGCCCGGCCGATGGGCGGACACGCCCGAGCAACAGGCATTTCGCGAGCGTGTGCTCGCTGAGCACATCCGGCTCAGCACCC
>CAZQEN010000268.1:0-11099 GCA_964591605.1 uncultured Planctomycetales bacterium | reverse complement strand
GGGGGGGGGGGGGGGGGGGGCGGGGGGGGGGGGGGGGGGGGGGGGGGGGGGGGGGCCAGCCCGGTCCTGACGGTCACGACACCTCTGAACGATACTACGACCTTCCAGGGCAAGATCTTCCGTGTGAACTGGGTGACGAACCTGCGGGCAGGGGAGGGGACGGTTCGGGTGTTCCGGGAGCCTGATCTGAACAATGACGATCAGCCCGACGGCGCGGACAAGCGTGTGACCATCGGGAACGAGGGCATTGACGCCCGCACGCAGTTCGTGGACTTCGACACGACGGGGGTGATCGGGAAGTTCTTCATCGGGGCGACGCTGACGCCCAACGTGGGCGACGCGGTCACGGCCTACGCTCCGGGGACGCTGGCGATCAACCCGTTGGCGTTCTGGGCGGGCGACCTGGGGACGAAGCGAGACACGAGCGGGCAGATTATTGTGCAGACGGGTTCGTTCCAGGGGGCGGTCTTCCGCGGCTTCAACTTCCTGGACAACCTGGGCAGCGCGATGATGCAGGTAGACGATTACGACGACGACGGGCGTAACGAGATCCTGCTGGCGGCCCAGTTCGCCAAGCCGTTCCTGTTTTCCCGGGACGGCCGGGGCGCCGGCGAGGCGTACCTAATCTACGGGCAGCCCCAGCGGCTGCGGGGCGATTACGACGTGAACCGCACGGGATCGAGCTCGCTTCCGGGCGTGATCTTCACGGGCATTTTGCCCAACCCGCTGCCGGGCGGCAGCTCGGATATCCGGGCGAAGGCGGGGACGTCGGACCCCTTCCGGCCCGACGGCTCGCTGGCGCTGGCATTCGACAGCGAGGGGTTGCGTTCGATCACGTTGATCCCCGACCAGGACAACGACGGGAAGCAGGAACTGGCGTTCGGGTTCCCGTGGTGCAATTCGTACAGCCTGGCGTTCCAGCAACTGGACGGCTTTCACCCTTCGCCGCTGCCCGGTCTTGGGCGGCTCGAAAACAACGGGCATTTCCTGCGCGGCGGCGTGGTGATTGTCTCGAGCCGTACGGCGGTGATGGCCGATCGCGAAGCCCTGAGCCGCACGTTCGAGCGTGTCGTTCAGCTTCATGAAGTGGGCCAGATCTTCGGTTCGTCGCCTGATTTCATGCTGCCGCAGCCCGATTCGTTGAACCACGTAGTATTCAGCACGCCGAAGCTCCTGTACGGATCCTCCAACGCACTGGACATGTGCGGGGGCGACGGCAAGATCGATACCATCACGTTCCCCTGCGAGGGCTTCTGGCAGGATACCCAGGGATTTCTGTCGAGCGGACCGCGGCTGGCCGATCCGATGCTGCCGTTCAACGAGGATCTCGATCAGATGCAGCTCAAGGTGCGCGACCCCGGTTGCCAGATCGGTTTCAATCTGGTGTCGCTGTCTCAGGTCGACCCGCCGCTGCCGCCCAACAGCATTGTCTCGTTTGCGGCGCGGCTGCAGCTCTCCAACAACGACTGTCCGAATGGATTCGTTCCGTTCGGCATCCTGCCGCCGGTTGGGACGATGCAGACGATGGGCACCGGCCACTACACGTCTGGGACGGACTGCGCGGGGCGCGTGTTCCTGCCGGAGAATTCTCCGTTTGGCTGTCGAATTCTGGGGCAGACAAGCACCCAGCCGACACTGGGGACACTGGCGGATCGTTTCGGGAGCAGCATCTCGGTTTCCGGCAACTATCTGCTCATCGGTGCTCCGAACCGGACGGTTCAGCAGACCAATGTGCCGACGCTGCCGACCGCAAGCCGGCCGCAGTCGGGTGAAGTGTACATGCTGCGGCTGACGAACTACTGGAACGCGCACGACGCCAATTCGATTCCGCTGCCGAACGATCCGACGTGGAACTTCCAGACGGACATCAGCGTGCCGGCGCCGCACAATTACCTCATCCAGGAGGTCGGATACACCACGCTGGACAATGACTGCGGCCAGTTTGTGCCGAGCTTCCCCGTTCCGGGCGATCCGACGACGAGCACGGAGCGCGGGGGCGCCCTCGTGGAGATGAGGCGTCCCATGCACATCGTGGGCGCCGCGCCGGGGGACCAGATCGGCGAGGTGACGGGGCTGCACGACATCAACAACGACGGGGTGAGCGATTTCGCGGTCGGCGGAGCGGGGACGAACGGGAACCGCGGCGCGATTTACGTGATCTATCGGCGTTCTCCGGAGATCGAAGGGAATTACCTGCTGGAGCAGCTTCAGCTCGCGCCGACGGATATCAACCGGCTGAACGGTCTGATGATTCTGGGCGAGCCGGGCGAGAATCTGGGTACGGCGATTGCGGGCGGCGGCGCCCTCAACGACGACTACAATGACGACGGGTTCCCCGACCTGTTGATCGGGAGCCCGAACGCCAGCCCGGCATCCGGGCTGCAGGCGGGTGCGGCGTTTGTCCTGTTCGGAGGCACGAATCTGCTGAATCCGGCCGGCGGGATCACGGTGGCCCAGCTTCGCGATCAGGGCCTCGGCATGGTGCTGGCCGGCGTCACCGCGGGCGACCAGACGGGCACGACGGTCGCCAATGCGGGCGATGTGAACGGCGACGGGGTTCCGGACATGATCATCGCCGCGCCGAATGCGAGCCCGCGGTTTGACAGCAATGGCGACGGCGTCCCGGACACGATCGGCATGGATCTGAACGGCGACGGATTTGCGGATGATCTCAACGGCGACGGAGCCAGTGACGACCTTACGCAGGCGGGCGTGGTGTATGTGGTCTTCGGCGGCAGCCACCTGAGCGGGACGCTGAGCCTGTCGGAAATCGGGACGGTCAACCTGCCGGGCTTCATGGTCATGGGGCGCCGGGCGGGCGACCGGCTGGGCGGAGGGACGACGCAGGACAACCTGCTGTCCCGCGGGGTGACGAGCGCCGGCGACGTCGACGGCGACGGCCGTGCGGACCTGCTCATGAGCTCGGTGCTGGCCAGCCCCGAAGGCAAGACGAACGCGGGCGAGGTTTACCTGGTGTACGGCATTCGCCCGTAAGCGCCGGCTGGCGAGGTCGAGGGACGAACAGCGGCTGGTTGCAGCCGTCAGTGGACGATTCTCCACCGCGCTGTGGGGTCAGAGAATGCGACGTGTGCGGCCGACCAGGGTCGGCAGGGAGTTTCAATGACGCGCAATACGACGCGACATGCAGGCCGCCTGCGGTGGGCGTTGCTCGCGGTGACCGCTTGCCTGGTGGGGTCGCAGGCGTGGGCTGCTTCGGGGCCGCTGGACACAGAGACTGCCTCGAATGAAGTGCTTGTCGTTCTCGATCCGAAGCAGAACACGGGTGAAATCCTCAAGCGGCTGGCGCAAGCGGGTTTCCCGACGACCGAAGTCATCAGCGGGCTCCCGCCTCGCTATCGCACGTACCGCAAGCTGTCGGCGCCGTATAACGCCAACACCCGCGCGGCCTTGTTGGGCGTGGACGGGGTCCTGGCCGTCCGGCCGATTCTGCGATCGCCGAATGTCGACTACCCGATTCTCACCAACGGCCAGGTGATCGTGAAGTTCCAGCCCGGCACGACGGTCGCCCAGGTCAATGCGCTGGCGGTCCAGAACAACTGCGTCCTGGTGCGGCAGATGGCGGGTCTGATGCAGACGTACGTATTTGCCTCGAACGACGGCTCCGCGGATCCGGCCGCGGTGGCTCAGGCTTTCGCCAACAGCGGGCAGACGGTCTACAGCCAGCCGAGCGTTCTGTTCAAGCTTCAGAAGCATCAGACACCTCTCACCATCAATGATCCGCTCTACGTCTTCCAGTGGCATCTTCGGAACACGGGGCAGCTCCCCGGCGGGGTGGCCGGCGCGGATATCAGCGTGGAGGACGCCTGGGGGACGACTCTGGGCGAGGGGGCCATCGTGGCCAACATTGATGATTGCGTGCAGAAGGACCACGAGGACCTGAAAGACAATTACATCACCGGCTTCGACTTCCTCGGTTTCACGCCGTGCCAGTCGTTTTTCCTCGATCCGGACTGCACGTTTCCCATCGATTTTCTGGCATTCGACTTCACGGGTATCTCGATCTCCGGGAGCGACGGTGATCCGAGTCCGTTCTTCGGGCCGGATCCATTCGCGGGATTCAGCTTTGCCGGCGATCCCGTCGGTGAGGCCCACGGCACCTCCACGGCCGGTATCATCTGTGCCCAGGCCAATGATCTCGGCGGGCGGGGCGTTGCTCCGGCGGCGGGTCTAATCGGGATCAAAATCGGCCTGGGCTCTTACTACACGAGTGACCAGGATATCGCCGACGCCTTCATCTTCGCCGAGCTCAACGGCGCGATGGCCATCAACAACAGTTGGGGTGGTCCGAGTGTCCGCCAGTTGCCGGCCGTTCCGAACACGTTCGTGTTTCCCAATCTGGTGAGCGATGCGATCCACCAGGTCGCCGAGAACGGGCGATCCGGCAGGGGCGTCCTGGTGATCTTCTCGGCCGGAAACGGGGACTCCATCTATGGCGTGCCGATCCCGATCTCCTTCGGGAATGTGTACGCCGCACTGGACAACGTGATGGCGGTCGGCGCGACCATGCGCGACGATCGGGTGAGCTGTTACAGCAATTTCGGTCCTGAGCTCTCGGTGATGGCGCCCGGCGGGGGCGTCAGCGCGATCTCCATTTTCGGTGATCTGGGGGCGACGGTCGGCTGCTACGACTCGGATATCACGACGACGGACGTGATGGAGACGCCGTGCTTTCTGCCCAGCGACTATCTTCCTCTCGATCAATTCGGATTCCCGATTGGCGATGGAGTGTTCGACGAGGGATTCCCCTGCCGGGGGGTCAACCCGCCCCTGCGTTTTCTGAATGTTGTGGTGGACCCGCGGGGCGGATTCGGATTCCCGGGTTGCCAGGTCGACCTTTTCGGCATGTACCTGTCGAATCCGGCGCTGTGTGTTCCCCTTGTCTCGAATACGTTTGTCGACGACTTCCCGCAGGTGAATTACACGCACCACTTTAACGGGACGTCCGCGGCGGCTCCGATGGTCACCGGGGTTGCCGCCCTGGTGTTCAGCGTGAATTCGAACCTGACGGCAGAGCAGGTGAGGAACATCATCGAGCACACGGCGGACAAGCCGGGGTACATCAACGAGACGTTTGACGGCGTGACCGGCCATAACGAGCGATACGGCCATGGTCGGGTGAACGCGGGACGGGCGGTTGCCGCAGCGGCCGCGGGCCAGAACTGGCCGAGCCCGGTTCGTGACGTGCAGGAGGTACATTCGCAGACGCTGGTTCGGCTGCTCTGGACCAACCCAGAGAACGATGCGGCAGGCGTCCTGATTGTGCGGGGTACGGGCAGCTCGCTGAACTGGGCTCCCGTCGACGGGGTCAGCTACGATGTCGGGCAGCAGGTGGCCCCCAACGTGGTGGTGGTTTCCAACGACCTGATCGAGAATCTCGACCAGACGGGGCTTCCGTCCGGTGACTTCCATTACGCTCTGTTCGTACGGAATGCCCAGAACTTCTACTCCTGGGGCCGCCGCACCGGCTTCACGTCGGTGGGCGCGGTGGACAGGCCGGTGGCCGCTATCAGCGCTTCGCCGCGCACCGGTCCGGTGCCGCTGACGGTTCATTTCGCGGGCGGGGGCATCGACCGGACCGGGATCGTGGCGTATAGCTGGAATTTCGGCGACGGCACCACCGCCTCGGGGGCGGCCGCCGATCATACCTACACGCAGGGCGGCACGATCACCGCGACCCTCACGGTGACGAATGCGGTCGGGCAGACCGGCTCGACCAGCGTGGTGATCCAGCCGCAGGCGCAGGCGAACGCGCTGCCAACGGTGGCGATCACGGCGACGCCGACGACGGGCAATGCGCCGCTCGTGGTCGTGTTCCGGGGGACGGCGTCGGACAGCGACGGATTCATCACGGGGTACTCGTGGGATTTCGGTGACGGCACGACCGGCAGCGGGCAGACCGTCGAGCATATCTATCTGGTTCCGGGCACGTACGGGGCGGTGCTGAACGTTACGGACAGCTCGGGCGGCGTCGGCTCGGCGAGCCAGATCATCATGGTGACGGGCACTGCGCCGACCGCGGGGACGACGGATCCGCCCGGCATTCTGAACACGAGCCAGGGGCTGTGCGGCCTGGGTACGGCCGGGGCGATGTCGCTGAGTCTGCTCGGCCTGGCGCTGATGTCCGTCCGCAGACGGTATTGAGTCCGACCGAACAGAGAGCGAACCCCGCCCGGCGGAGTCCCGCCCATCGGTGTGAATGGGGGGTCTGTGCAGGTGTCACCAAGTTTCCACTGATGGTGGCGTCTTCCGGTGGGATCGGGCGTGAGCCGCGATTTCGAGGGGAATTCTGCGGAAGCCGAGCCCGGAAAACGGACTGCCCCCCGGCGGTTGCCCCCGACCGTTCCATCCGTCACGAAGGTTCAGCGTCCGTGTAAAAAGAAATGCATCTGATGTGCGGAATTTGCGCTTGACCTCGTTGCCCCGCGGCGAAGCTGTAGTATACTACCAGTAGCAGTTGACTCCCCGTATTGTGATTCTCCCCCGCAGCCCCAGCCAAGAGGGTTGGAAGACAGGGCTGCAGACAACACCAATTGAATAACGAATCATAACGATTCGAGCGGTTCGAATGGGTTCGCAGGAAAGGAGCGATCCCGCCATGTTCGCAGCCGCGAAAAAGGTCGGGCTGCCTTTCGGCCCACGTCATGACGCGCCGGATGGTGCGCGCCGGGCCAGGGGAGTTGTGAGATGTTGGCGACCGAAAACACGTTGACACGGCAGTTACCGGGGATTGGAGGATGCCACGCGGTGGAGCCGCACGTGCGTCCGCCGACGCCGCGGCAGCTCGGGGGGATGGATGAGGCGGACCGGGCCCTGCTGGCGCGAGTGCTCTCGGAGCCGGCCGAGTACATCGATCATGCGATGTTCCGTCAGCCGGATGCCGAGCAGATCCTCTTTGGTGAACGGACCGCGCGTCAGGGCGGCTCGACGCGCCTGGCGGAGTCGCGCAGGCGGCGTCGGCCGGGCGGCGAGGCGCCGGCGCTGCACGGCAGCAGGGAAGTCCTGCTGTTCCAGCGGTTCAACTTCGCGCGTCTGCGGATCGCGGAACTGGTGGGGCGGTACGCGGGCAAGGCCATGCCGACGGATGCGGTACGGGAACTGCTGGCCTGGGCCCGCCAGGCGGAGGCGTCGCGCAGCCAGATCGTGCAGTCCAACATCCCGCTGGTGCTGGCCATGGCCAAGCGGACGCGGCTGTCGGGGCTGGATTTCAACGAACTGATCAGCGAGGGGAACTTCGCCCTGCTGCGGAGTGTGGACAAGTTCGACTGCTCGCGCGGGTTCAAGTTCAGCACGTATGCGTGCCGGGCGATCCTCAAGAGCTTCTCGCGGGTGGCCCTGCGGACGAGCCGCTATCGCGGGCGCTTCCCGACGGAGTTCGATCCGTCCCTGGAGAAGAGCGACTACGTCGACCGCAAGCGCGACGACGTGGAGACCCAGTGCGTCGAGGAGATCCGGGAGATCCTCGCCGAGAACCGTGCGGATCTGAACGAGATGGAACAGACCGTGATCCGTCAGCGGTTCGCCCTCTACGAGAGCATCGAGTCGCCCCGGCCCAAGACGCTCGAGCAGGTGGGCGAGCTGATCGGCGTGACCAAGGAGCGGGTGCGGCAGATCCAGAACAAGGCCCTCCGCAAGCTCCGGGCGATTCTGGAGGACAGCTACCTGACGATCTGAGGCGCGGGGGCTTGAGGGATCCCGGATTCGGGATGTGAGATCCGAGATTTGAAAGCGCAGCGGCGGCCGGTTCGAGCGAATCGGCCGCCGCTTTTCTTTGGAACCTTGAAGCCACCGGAAGGCCGGGCGCGCACGCCAGCCAGGTGGTCATCAATGCGGCGCCACGGGCTCTGCCGGAAAGCCACCTCACAGAAGCCGGCGTCTGCCGCGTGGGGCTTGAATGGTGGGCGATGCGGGCGGGCGGATGGCCAGGACGCGTGGCAGTGGGTATGGGGTCTATACCCCAACTGGCCGGAAATCGTGAAAAAGAGCACGCAGAGGGCTTGACCGGCACTTCGGAATGGGGTATACTGCCAGTAACAACATCGATGCGACGGCAGGATGGCCGTCCGAGCACCATGAGTCCGGCGGGGGGAGAGAGACGGGGTCGCGTTTGCTCCTTTCCACTTTCCCTCCCGGCCTGGTGCGCGCAAGCTCATCGCAGCAAACAGGATGCGATCGGCCGAGCCGGCCAAGAACGGGTCCCGCACGACGCGGAGGCGCCGCGAGCCGCGCCGGGCAGGCGGAATCTACGATGGCGGTGGCCGAAAGAGGCGCTTCGGCTCGAACCATCGGAGTCGTCGGGGTTTTCCGGCCCCCTGCCAGCTCCGGGGAGGTCGAAAACCGCCATGGAGGCCGTCCCGACCCGGATTGCGAAAAGAAAATCGCATTTTTTCCCGATTTTCTTTGCGCGATCGGGCGGTTTGTGACACTGATATACAGGCTTTCGTCTCCATAACGTTGCATCCATCGGAAGACCGCCGTTCGATTCGTTTGGTACGCGGCGGCCACCGTGCAGAAGCCCATGCCACGCCGAACGACTTGGACGGCACGCAAACGCATTTCATAGGTGGAGTGATTCGCACCCACACGTTACTTATCCGACCATCGCTATGTTATGCTGCAATTCTTGTGCGACAGTGGGTGGTGGAAAGGGCCAATGCCTTCGCTTTACTGCGGCGCTCGGCGGCATACTGTCCTGCTTTCGACAGGGCATCGCGTCTCCTGTCTCCATCAGAACACAGCGCGTACTCCGGGATTGTGGGTGCGGGCGGAGCGGGGGAAGCTGCTGGTCGGGCGGGGCCGGGAACGGGTGGCCGCATGGCGGACGATCCGGCTTCGAGTGAAGCGGGAGCGTCGGAGCAGCAGTGGGCTGCGCTTGCTTCGTGAGTGAATTCCGGGTACATTGCGCTCATCCTTCCCGAGGCCCAGCTCCTGGGCCGGAACTGCCCGCCTGCGGGGACTGCGATTGAAGAGACTGCTGTGCGGCCGGTCTGCGCGACTGGTCCGGGTGAGGCAGCCTGAATCGGTATGATCGTCGCTGGGGGAGGCGCACGTCTGTCACGGGAGGTGGTCATGCCGGCGGTGGTATTGCGGATCGCAACACGCGTTTGTGGCCTGCTTGCGGTGCTGGCCTTCGCGGGTCCGGGACTCGGGCAGATCACGTTCACCAAGATCGTGGACACCAGCACGCCCATCCCCGGGGGGACGGGGAACTTCACGTCTTTCAGTGCCCCGTCGCTGCGCGATGGAAATCTGGCGTTCAACGCGTTTGGGCCCTCATCGCAATCCGGGATCTACACATTCATCAATGGCTCGCTCGGCGCAGTCGCCGACCTCGAGACACTGGTGCCCGGCGGCACTGGGACCTTCACTGACTTCGGGTACCTCTCCTTTGACGGTACGGCGGTTGTCTTTGGCGCGGATGGCGATGGTCCCCAACGGGGCTACTACACCACCGCGGGTGGTCCGTTGCGCGTCTCGGCCGACAGGAACACGCCGATGCCGGGCGGGTCCGGCAATTTCGAATGGGGACAGCTCACCCCGACCGTGCCGTCCCCTCCGTCCATCGATCACGGAAAGGTCGTCTTTTACGGCGAGCGATTTGACGAAGCGAAGGAAGCCTATGAATACGGCTTCTACAGGGATATTGGCGGGTCGCTGAGTGTGGTGGTCGATCATAACACGCCCGCCCCCGACGGCTCGGGAATCCTCGCTGTTTCTCCCAGCTATCTCTCCGCGGACAGCGGGAACGTCGGTTTCGTCGGCGGTCATTCGGCATTCGAGCGCGCTCTGTACATGAAGACACCCGACTCCATCCAGATTGTGGCAGACACGAGCACGCCCGTCCCTGGAGGGACTGGCACATTTACCTTCACGAGCGATGAGCCACTTTCTCTCTCGGGTGAACAGGTCGCCTTCGTGGGGCACGGCTCGTTGTTCGAGCATGGGATCTATCTGCACGACGGCGCCTCACTCCATCTGATCGTGGATAAGAATACGCCTGTACCTGGAGCGGTCGGTACCTTCATGAGGTTCGGCTATCCTTCGCTCGATGCGGGCAACTTGGCGTTCACCGCAGCAACAGGGCCGGATCAAGGCGGGCTCTTCGCTCAATTCGACGGCTTGCTGATCAGCATTATCGAATCCAGCGAGATTCTCGATGGCCGGACCGCGCGGTACCTGGCCGCTGGACCGGAGATGTTCAGCGGGAACCAGGTCGCCTTCGTGGCCTTCTTCACCGACGGTTCTAGCGCCATCTATGTGGCGACCATTCCCGAGCCATCGGCACTCCTGTTCTCCATTGTCGCTGCATCTATGGGCAGGAGACGGCATCGGCAGCACTGCCCCGCTTGATCAGGAGCAGATTCACATGAGAGAATCACCCCGGCACCCTCGTTCCAACCTCCTTCTGGCGACTCTGTTCGGTTTGCACCTTACGAACTATGCCCTTGGTTTAAAGCAATTCCAGCAGGACTACGACGACCTGGACCAGTATCCCCAATGTCTGAAATTGCCCGACCCAAGAGTCATGGCCATGGTGATCGGAAGCCCGGGCAACAGTTCAAGCAGGCCTACAGCGATCGTAATTGCCCCCAATTACATCCTCACGGTTGGACACTGGGGCAATCTCTACAATATATCGCCGCCGCTCCGTGAAGTGCACATCGTCGGGCAAACAACGACCTACAAGATTGTGGATGGTGACAGTCTTTGGAATGACGTCTACGACCTTGGTGTGTACCGTATCAAGCGGGAAGATGATCAAGACGCAAACCTTAGTCGGTGGGTTGCACTCAACACACTCAGTGACGAGCTGCGAAGGGAACTCGTCATTGGCAGTTTTGGTCCGCAGCAGACATGCACACCGCCGATTCCGCCAGAGATCCTCCCAACATGCGCACAAGTGGTCGGTCCTGGGGATCTCCACTGGGGCAGGACTGTCGTGTTCTCGGCACCAGCGTCAGGGGATTTCCTCCGTGGGGATTTTAGCGTGATTGGTGTAGGCGGACGGAAAAACGGGACAGGTTCGATATTGACAGGGCTCTTGCCTCGCGTTAGCTTGAGTGCATGCCGCGCACGGCCCG
>CAZQEN010000267.1:2539-11109 GCA_964591605.1 uncultured Planctomycetales bacterium | reverse complement strand
GTGTTTTTGAGGTCCCGGCGCGGGGTAGAGGGTGAAATTGGCTTCGTTTTGCGCCCGCACGTCCAAGCGGAAGAGGCCGGAGCGGGGGTCGGCGCGGGGGCCCGACCCGGGGCCGGTGCGGGGGCCGCTGCTGGTTGTGCTCGCATTCATCTCTCTATGAACATGGCGTCCGCTCCGGATGGGGGGCCTGAATCGGAGCGGTCTTGGTGTATCCTGAAGGTAATCCAGTCTTCCGGAGTTCGATCGCCCGTGCAGGGCGAGCGTGGAACAGCGGCCGGAAACGGGGGCTCCTTCATTGCATGGGGTTTCTGGCAGGTCGTGTGTGGCATACACTCGTCACCCGCGTTATACTTGGATGGGCAAGTATAGGAGCTCTTATGCCTTACCAGATCGATTTCGACAGCGCGGCGCGGGCCGCGATCGAAGTGCTCCCTGCACAGGACCGCCGCACGGTCGATGAAGCGATCGGCCGGCTTGGGGTCACGCATGAGGGGGCAAAACGGCTGACCGGCGACCCAACTCTTTTTCTGAGCAGGGCTGGCAATCGGTTGCGGCTCCTGTTCTCTGTCAACGAACCCGAAAAACGGATCATCGTTCATGACATCGTGAACAAAGAAGCGATCGATGCCATGCACACAAGTCCTCGATGAAACTGCTCACCGCCGTCAGCTTCTCGATTGCCACCTGCAGGAGCGAGTTGAAAGAACTCGCCGATCTGCTTGCGTCGAAGCAGGAACTCTCGGAGAACGAGGATCTTCGGCCCTTCTTCCGGGAACGTTCGCACCTGAGTGCTCTTTTTGCCTCCTTCAATCCACAAGCCGCGTACTACGATGGGATCGGCTACGAATACGATGTTTTCGGTGACTTCCGTGCCGATGTGGTCGCTGCGGATGTGGTCCGACACGCGTACACGCTTGTGGAGTTCGAGGATGCCCGCCCGGAGAGTGTCTTCTGCAGGACCGGCAGACATGCGCCCGAGTGGGCAGCGCGTTTTGAGCATGGGTTCTCTCAGGTGATTGACTGGTTCTACGCGATTGACGACCTGAAGGCTACCGGTAAATTCGAAGAGCGGTTCGAGTCGCGGGACGCCACGTTCGTGGGTGCTCTGATCCTGGGCCGTGACGGGTTCCTCGACCGGACGGACAAACGCCGTCTGACCTGGAGAACGCAGAACCTGGCCGTCAACTCGAAAACGATCATCTGCATGACCTTTGATGACCTGTATCGCTTCTTTGCCCGCAAGCTCCTCACCTTCCAGGAAGCGGACGCCTGATGAAGCATAGCTCGCCTGCCATGGGTCATGTGTCCATTTCACTGAGCCTGTGCAGGCGCGACCGGATCGCGCCCGGCTGGCGCTGGAGCGTCTCGGCCAGATGCTCGATCGTTTCGCCGCGTGCGAACCCCAGTTTGACGCGCTCCTCTTCTTCCGGCGTCCATGGGGCGTAGGCTCGTGGGTGGCGTTGGCGGATCGATTGAAAGGGTGCGTGCTGAGCCCGCCGCAGAATTGGAGCAAGGCCTGAACCCGGATGTTCGCTCTCCAGCTCGTTTGCCACGGCCGTTTCGCCCTTCAGAAAGCGGACCACCCGCGCGATGGCATGGCAGAACTCCCCAAGCTCACGCTCGCCGACGATGATGCGTGCTTCGATCGGCCCCTGGCCGACGCGCGTCGTCATCTCCCGGATGCTCACGTATCGAGATCCATCCTCGAGCTGCTTGACATCGAGGAAATGGGTCCGATTCCCGCTCGTCACTCTCTCGGAGAAGATCTCGACCTTTCTTGCCAGCATCACCACACCTCATTCTTAGCCGTCGCCTCCTCGATGATCCGTATACTCTCTTCCATCAGGCCGTACAGCTCGTAGACGAGCCGGTCGATCTGCGCATTGGTCGCGTCGATCTGCCGTTGTAGGGTGTCTCTCGCGTGGCCCGGTGTCGTGGTCGCGAGTCGCTTGTGCAAGGCGAGCATCTGGTCGACCAGCGAAACCATCTGGTCGTGCTTAGCCTTCTCCAGCCGGTTTGACATATCGACGGAATGAATGGGAATCTGTTCGACGTACTGCGTGAACATGCGGTATCGGAACTCGCCTGCGCGGGTGCCGAAGGGGATGCTGATACGGCCGATGGCGAACCAGGCGAGCCGGCTGTTGAGAATGCCGAGCAGGTAGCGGTCATCGGTTCCCAGGCAGTAGGCGGTGTTGCGGATGTACGTCCGCCCCATGTCGAGATAAAAACGGGGCTGCTTGGTGATATCGGGATAGATGATCTTCGGTCCATCCAGAACATCGTAGTAGTCGCATGGCCGAAGCTCCCACCAGAACTCCCCCTTATCCTGCCGCTTTCGCGCGGCGGCCTCGTACGGGGACAGGTGATCGGAGATCGCGGCGTAGTGCTCTCGCATCCATGCCCATGCGGCTTTCTCGGTGATTTCTGCGAATCGATCGCCCGCAGTCCTCATTGCTTCGCGCGTCCAACCGCAGGGGATCGCGATGAGGTACCGTTCGACGGCTCGGATCGCGTAGCGGCGAATGTCCTGCCCGCCCAGGAATGGCCGGATGAGGACGTCCGCAGCCAGGCATTCTCCAAACAGTTTCTCCCGCGTTGGGGGATCGATTTCAAATGCCTCGTTGAGCCCAGTGAGAACGCCACGGTAGATCCTGCCCTGCACATACTGACCGAGCGGTACAGTGCTGGGGGTCAGCTTATCGAATACTCGACGGATGTGGTCCGGATCCGTCGCCCAACCGTCTGCAGCAAACCGACGCATCGGAACGGCGTAGCGCCGCGTCGGCACCAGTGAAGTCAGATCGGTCCGCTCAAGCGACGAAATCTTGCACACAGACACCGATTCGGGTTGGGGCGGCCTTCCGATGAGAGGAATGCAGACGTACGTGTCCTTCGCGGCCTCAAAGACCGGTAAGCCGCCAAAATCGACAAGCTCGAGGAGCGCTGCATTTCTCATCACGTGCTCGCGCAAGGCCCTGCCGAAGTTTGTGCGAAGGAAGCCACTGGAGACGATGAAACTGTGTAGACCCTCCCCGCGCAGTAGGGAAACTGCCCTCTCGATGAAGTACACATACAGGTCGGCCGTGCTGTCGAAGGCGGCATAGCGCCGGCTCAGGTAACCTTTGATGTCCCGCAGGGCCTCCTGGCGCACATACGGCGGGTTCCCGATCACCGCGTCGAAGCCGCCGGCCTTCATGATGTCGGGGAATTCGCGGTTCCAGTCGAAGACGTTGATGCGGAGTCTTTCGTCGTCGGGCAGGAGCATCATCTGCTGATTGTCGTAGAAGTCCGGGCCGATGAGCGAGTTGCCGCACTTGATGTTGTTGCCCAGGTCCGGGAGGGCGCGCTCGTGGAAGAGGCGGAGCGTCTGGCCGATGGTCTCGCCGGTTTCGCCTTCGAGAACCTTGAGCAGGAGCGAGAGCTTGGTGACTTCGACGGCCTGCGGATCGATGTCCACGCCGTAGATGTTGTTGGTCAGAATCTCCTTGCGCTTAGCGATGGTGAGGCGAAATGAGCGGGCGGGGCGGTCGAAGAGCTGGGTGTCCGTGCCGCCGCGCGGGCGCACCACTTCGTAGATTGCCGGGTTGCGACCCTTGAGCCACTTGTCGGGGTCGTTACGCGTGTACCAGTCGAGGTGCCAGTCAAGTAGAAACTGGTAGGCGCCGATGAGGAACGAGCCCGAGCCGCAGGCGGGGTCGAGGATGCGGAGTTTGGCGGCTTCTTTGGGGGTCATGGATCTGGAGCCCGCCGCCGAGGCGTCGGGCTCCCGGCCACCACGGGGGGTGGCCGCTACGGAGGCGGGCGGGGTGCCTGCTCCCCGGTCCACCGGCGGGACGCCGGTGCCACACCCTTCCACCGGCGAGACGCCGGTGCCACACTCACCGGTGCCACGCCCGAGGAGGCGGCCCACCGTGTTCTGGACGATGTAATCGACGATGTAGGTGGGCGTGTAGTACACCCCGCCGGCCTTGCGGACTTCGGGCTTCTCTTCGACGGCGGCGCGGCGGCCGGAGGGGGAGAGCACGATCACCTTGCCCAGGAACTGCTCGTAGACCTGGCCGAGGATGTCGGCGGTGATCACAGAGAACTCGTACGGGCTTTGCGGGTAGTAGAGGGTGCGGATGATGTCGCGCAGCACCTTGTCATCGATAGTCAGCCCGGGCGTGAGCTCGTCGGGGGCTTCGTTGCGGCCCTTCTCCGGGCGGAAGTGGAAGATGCCCGAGTTGTAGCGCTCGTCGGCGCGGTTGTAGAGCTCACGGAGCCGGGCGTAGACGTTCGGCCCGTTGGCGATCGCGCCGAGCTGATTGTATTGCTCGATGCCGCGGTCTTCGCAGATCCGCAGGAAGATGATGCGGTCAATCGTGCGCTGGACGGCGAAATTCAGGTCGCGTTGCGACAGCTCGTTGCGCAGGGCGATGTTTTTGGCCAGCGCCTCGCGCCAGCCCTCGATTTCCTTCAGGAACGCCGCATCGACCTCGGCCGTGCCGCGCTTGCCTCGGGCCGTCTCCGCGAAACGGTCGAACGAGCCCTTCAGAATCGACTCGCGGGCAAAGATCGAGGCGATTTCGGCCCACTTCTCGATGTATTGGTCGTACGTGCAGTAGAAAATGCGGCCTTTCGGCGCCTTGTCGGTCTGGTCGGGCCGGAAACGGCAGTCGTAGACGGCGAACTCCTGGAAATCCGTCAGGATCGAGAGGGGCAGCTTGGCCGACCATGCGTATCGCCTGAGCTGGTAGGCCGGCTCGGGGTTGTTCTTGAGATCAACGCCGGGTTTCTTGGCTTCGAGGAAGAATTTGCGCGTTCCGCCGATGCGGAAGCAGTAGTCCGGAGCCTTGGTGGCGCTGCCGATCTTGATGGCGTCCTCGTGGATCACATCGCGGTAAGCGTCGGCGTAGCCCTTCTCGTTGTCCATGTCCCAGCCGAGGCACTTGAACATGGGATTGATGAAGTCCACTCGGCACAGCGTCTCGTTGTACGCGGCGGACCGGTAGTGGTCTGCGTTGTCGTTGAATCTGGCGATGAGGCGTTCAATCGCCTCGGGTACGGTGCTGGCCATTCCCGCATGATAAAAGCCGCCTGACGGGTGGGCAAGAGAACTTTCCGGCTGCGCGGGATGGCTTTTCCGCTGCCCCACGGCCATTGGACCCTGTTTGGCTTTCGATCCATGTTGAACCATCGCCCCCATGCCGGTACTGTGCGGGCAGTCTTTCATTCTGGAGGAATCTCATGACATGGCACCATCTGCTCCTGATCGCCCTTGCCGGCCGCGGCGGGCTCGTCGCTTTCGGCGCTGACCTGGACGGGCTCTACCGCGTGCGCGGGGGCGAGTCGCATCGGGCGTCCAGCGCGGACCCGAACTGGCAGAACGGCAACGGGGACTGCCGGCCGATTCACGTCGGTCAGACGCTCACCATCGCCGACATCGACGGCCCGGGGATCATCAAGCACATCTGGTTCACGATCGCCGCCGACGATCCGAAGTACGGCCGGTCGCTCGTGCTCCGCATGTACTGGGACCACGACGAGCAGCCGGCCGTCGAATCGCCCATCGGCGACTTCTTCGCCGTCGGGCACGGGCTGCTCAAATACGTCAACTCGATCCCGGTGGCCGTCACGTCCGACGGCCGGGCGATGAACTGCTACTGGCCGATGCCGTTCAACAAGCACGCGAAGATCACCCTCACCAACGACTCGAAGCAGTACGGCGTGGGCTGCGTGTTCTGGTACGTCGATTATGAGAAGCGCGAGGGGTTGCCGCAGGATGCGAGCTACTTTCATGCCCAGTACCGACAGGAATACCCGGCGAAAGCGGGCGAGGACTACCTGATCCTCGAGACGGAGGGCGAGGGGCAGTACGTGGGGACGGTGCTTTCGGCCCAGATCCGCACGGCGAGCTGGTTCGGCGAGGGCGACGACCGGTTCTACATCGATGGTGAGAAGGAGCCGCGTCTGCGCGGTACCGGCACGGAGGACTACTTCTGCGATGCCTGGGGCTTCCGGGCGTTCGACCGGCCGTATTACGGCGTGACCGTCTGGGACGGCATGGAGATCGGCGACCGCGTCACCGCCTACCGCTGGCACATCCCCGACCCCGTGCACTTCCGCAAGTCGCTCAAGGTCACCATCGAGCACAAGGGGGTCGGATTCGATGCCGAGGGCAAGCTCGTCTCGGGCTTCGAGGAGCGTGCAGATCTGTATAGCTCTGTTGCCTTCTGGTATCAGAAGGGCCGGGCGAAGCGCTACGCGGAGCTCCCGCCCGTCGAGCAGCGGACCGTGCCCGTTCGCCAGATCGAGCTGGAGACGGTCAGGGAACGCGTGACCGCCGCGCCGGCCGCCCCGATCGAGGTGCAGGCGGGGGGGTACAGCGGCGGCAAGCAGCTCTTCGTCCTTTTCGATGCGGCGGAGGGCCGGTTCACGGTGCCGTTCGAGCTCAAGACGCCGGTCAAGGGCCTGGGCCGTCTCAAGCTCACGAAATCATGGGACTATGGCAATTGGAAGGTCCGCCTCGACGGCAAGGTGGTGGGGGGGCTCGAAAACGTCGATCTGTACAGCCCGCAGATTGTCTCACACGATTTCCGCCTCGGCGCCCTTGACCTGACAGCCGGCGGGCACGAGCTGAGTTTCGAATGCACCGGGCGGAACCCGCAGTCGAAAGGCCACTACCTGGGCGTGGACGCATTGACCATCGAGGAGCTGACGCCGTTCGTCATGCAGCGCAAGTAAGGGATGAACGCGATGGACGCGCGAAAGCCTCATGACGGTTTCGTCGCCGACGGGATGCGTCGCGCCCGACAGGCGGCTGAGCCGGCGATCCGCGATGAAGTTCGGCGCGAATACGCCGGGCAGCTCGCGACGTGCGGCTGGTGGAGGCGGCTGTGGCTCCGATGGCGGATGCGGCGCGAAATCGGGCGCCGCGCGGCGCGGAAGGCCCCCCGTGGTGGGCTGTACCTCTGCAGAAGTGGCGGCGGGTGAAACCGCCCGCCCGTCCGAAAAAACCGGTTCGATCAGCCCCGCTCCGCCTCCAGGCGGTGTCGGCTGAAGTGCAAAACCGCCGGCACCGATAGACCCGGTATGGAAGGGTCGCGCGAACCTATCGTTTCCATCAGGTTGCCCGAAGAGGAGGTCAGAGCCCTCCTGCAGAGGATAGAGGAGGAGGAGACGGTTCCGCTCGAGCAGCGCCGGCGCCACGGCCGCCACCGGTTTCACCGCCTGGGCGTGATCCTTACCGTCGAACAGCAGGGCTACAAGTCGACTTTCCGCATCCCGCTGCGCAACCTGAGCCGGACCGGGCTGGCCTTTCTGCACCGCTCGATGATGCACAAGGGATCGGCGTGTACCGCCCACATTCCCGCCGCCAGTGGCGGCTGGGTGCAGGTCAGAGGATGCGTGGCCCGCTGCCGGCACGTGAAGGGGCTGGTCTACGAGATCGGCCTGCGCCTGGATTACGAAGTCGACGTGGAGGAGATCCTCGGCGGCCCGCTCCCCGCGGCCCCCGCCCGCCGCACAGTCAAGCGGTAGACTCCCATCTCCGCATCAACCGCACCCGGAGGGACTCGAACCCCCAACCCTCTGGTCCGAAGCCAGATGCTCTATCCAATTGAGCTACGGGTGCACGGCCGGCGATCCTCAAAGCAAACAAGCCCAGGGGCTGGTCTCCCTGGGCTTGGGTGTCTCGATCCCCGGGGACGGTGCCGGATCACGTTCCGGTGAAGGGCAGCAGGGCGAGGAACCGCGCCCGCTTGATGGCGCGGCGCAGGTCGCGCTGCTCGCGGGCGCTGGTGCCGGCGCGCTTGCGCGACATCATCTTGCTGCTGGCGGTGAGGAACTTGCGCAGCACCTCCACCTCTTTGTAATCGACGATCGCCCCCTTCCAGTCTTTGCCGCCGCGCTCGGGGAAGCGGCATTTGCCTTCCTGGCCGCGGGGCTTGCGCTGACGGGGGGCGGGTTGCGGACTGTTAGCCATTCGAAACCTTCTCCTGATTTTCCTGCATGATCCGGCGGAACTCTGCTTCGTCCACCACTTCGGATTCGTCAATCAGCATGATCGGAATGCCCTCGCGGATGGGATAGCGGCGGCGCGTGGCCGGGTCGGTGCTGTAGAGCCAGTCACCCACCTGGATGAGCCGGGCGTGACTCTCCGGGCACACCAGGATCTGCATCAACTCGGGATTGAGCGTTTCGGGCATCGTGTTCCTGGTCCCATGCGCGAGGCGCCGCTCGCTGCGGGCGGCTGCCTTGAACCGAGCAATGTACCGGGCAGCCCGGGCAAAATCAAGTCGGCGGGGCTGATGGTTAAACTCAGGTCTGGCAAGTGATTCGGGAGTCGCCGCTACAGGCCCGGGGGGGTGATCCAGACTCAGGGGGGTCTTCTTTCGCCCCTGCCGGGGCTCAGGCTTTACCGCCGGGCGGGACCCACGGCTGACGCCGTGGGCTACCATCTTGCGCCGCTCCGCGGCTGAACATGCGGCCCTGCGCGGCTGAACATGCCGCTCCGCGGCTGAACATGCGGCCTTGCGCGGCTGAACATGCCGCTCCGCGGCTGAACATGCGGCCTTGCGCGGCTGAAC
>CAZQEN010000267.1:0-2439 GCA_964591605.1 uncultured Planctomycetales bacterium | reverse complement strand
ATGCCGCTGCGCGGCCTGGTGATGCCGCTCCGTTACCTGGCCGGGCCGCTCCGTCGCTCGGACATGTCGCGCGGTGGTTTGACCATGCCGCTCTGCGGCTTGGATGCGCTGGGCCGGGCTTTGGGCCTGCAGATCGGTGGCCTGGACGCGCTGTTCCGCGGTTTTGACACGACGGTCTACGGCTGCTGCATGACGGTCAGGCGACCGCGGTCAACGACTTGAGGCCGGCCAAAAAGTCGCCGCACCCCTGCGTGCCTGCTACGGCTCAGCCTGGCTCAGCGGTTCGGCGACCGGTGGTTGCGGGGCCGGGGCGGGACCGGAAGGAGCAGGGGTGTTCCGGGCCCGGCGGTGACGGACGTATTCGATGATCCCTGGAAGGATCGAGATGAACACGATGGCGATGATGACCAGCTCGAAGTGCTTCTGGACGAACTCGAGCCCGCCGAAGAAGTACCCCGCCAGCGTGCAGAGCAGCACCCAGGCCACGCCGCCGATCACGTTGTAGGCGATGAACTTGCGATAAGTCATGGCGCCCAGGCCGGCCACGAACGGGGCGAAAGTGCGGACGATCGGCACGAAGCGGGCGAGGATGATCGTCTTGCCGCCGTACTTCTCGAAGAACGCGTGCGTGCGGTCGAGGTGCTCCTGCTTGAGGAGGCGCGTGCGGATCACCCGCGGGCCCAGGTACTTGCCGATCCAGTAATTGACCGTGTCGCCCAGGATGGCCGCGATGCCCAGCAGCACCAGGACCGTCGCGAGGTTCAGGGGCGCCCGGCCGTTGACCTGGGCCGCCGCGAAGGTGCCGGCCGCAAAGAGCAGCGAGTCGCCGGGCAGGAACGGCGTGAAGACCAGGCCGGTTTCGCAGAAGATGATCACGAACAACAGCGCATAGGTCCACGCGCCGTACTGCTGGATGAACTCGCCCAGGTGCTCCTGCAGGTGCAGGAAGAAATCGAGAAACCAGTGCATCAGGTCCATGCGGTCGTCCCACAGGAGCGAATCAGACCGTTACAACGAGGGCTCTTTATATGGGCACGGGAGGAGGGAGGCAAACATCGTCCCGCCCGCGAAAGACAGGGGTCCGGCCATTCTTTCGGGAGCCGCCGTGTCAGGCACGGAGATACAAATCCAGGGGCGGTGTTCTTTCGCCCCTGCCGGGGCTCGGGCGTCACGCTGCGGCCGATCCCACGGCTTGCGCCGTGGGCTACCATCTTGCGCCGCTTCGCGGCTTGGACACACGGCGTGCGGCGGCGTGGAGAGGCCGTGCAGCGAATTCGTTTCGCCGCTCCGCGGGTTTGAGGTGCCGTTTCGCGGGTTTAAGACGCCGCTCCGCGGCCTTGACACGGTGTTTCGCTGCTTCGGCATGCCGCTCGGCGGGTTTGACACGCCGTACCGCGGCCTGGAGAGGGCATACCGTGTGGGTGGGACACCGCGTGCCGCGGGTTTGGCATGCCGTGCGGCGGCGGATGCAGGACGGTCAGGGTCGCCAGGAGTGGCTCGAAGCCTCCCGAAAAAGTTGCCATACCGCCAGACAGCCGTTGCTGGTGCGTCGCCCGTTGTGGATCGACGCGCGTGAAAAAGCCCCGCCACGAGATCGTGCGCGGGGCCTGGGTGGTGTTCGAGGATACGCGCCGGCTCAGGCCAGATCGGTCGAGAGCTGGTAGAGGATCTGGGTGATCGGCACGTGAGAGCTGCACGCGTCGGCGCACTTGCCGCAGTTGCTGCATACGTGGGCTGGATTGTAGCCGGCTTCCCGGTAGAGCATGCGGGCCAGATCGCGATCGTTGTACAGATGGATGTAGGCGTGATAGCGGATCATGTCGACCACCGCGATGTGCTCGGGGCAACTGCTCTCGCAATCGCCGCACAGGTGGCAGGCCCCGGCCATCTCGTAGCGGACGACCGCCTTGAGCTCGCGGGCGGCCGCCGCACTGAGCTTCACCGAGGCCAGCGGGATGTCCTTCTCCATCTGACCCATGTCGCGGACGGCCGCGATGCAGGCGTCGATGACGCCCTCGGTGAGGTGCAGCATGTACAGCTTCGAGCGCTCCCACTCGTTGTATTCGGTTCCGTTGGAGAGCTCGTCGAGCTTTTTGGTCTTGCCGTCGACGGGGCGGTTCTTGATGCCCGTCGTCTTCATGGCCACGACGCCGACGTCCTGCTTCTTAAGGGCCTCGAGCTCCTTTCGCCAGTCATCGAACGTGACGGGGTTCACGCCGGGCATGATGAGATCGATCTTCCACGGCCCCTTCTCGTTCGCGGCGGCGGCGGCGGCGAGCACTTCCTTCTGGTGGTTGTGCGTGCTGAAGCCGAAGTGCCTGGCCTTGCCGGCCTTGTGGGCCTTCTCATACGCCTCCCACAGCTCGATGCAGTCAAACATCCAGGGGATTTCGCAGCCGTGCACGAAGTAGCAGTCGACATGATCGGTTTCGAGCCGCT
>CAZQEN010000266.1:0-11112 GCA_964591605.1 uncultured Planctomycetales bacterium | reverse complement strand
AGTGGCTCCGCACCACGCGCCTCGAACCCGCCCGCCGATAGAGCCCGCAGCGCAGGCAAGGGGTTCGCCGCGTCGACCTCCCAACACGAACACTGCGCCCCGCGCCCGCCACCCGTCGCCGCGGTATAAATGGGCAAAATGAGGGATACCCATGATTCGCTGCTCAGCGTTCCTCTTCGTCTTGTTCGGCTCGCTTTGGCCCGCGTGGGGAGCCGCGCTGCCCGTCGCGGCGCAGCCATCCACCGCACCCGCTGACACTGCCAGGACCCTCCACACCTGGCGATTCAACGAGCAGACAGGCTGGAACGGCTGGACGCCGAACACGCTGATCGAGAACGTGCGTATCACGGCCGACGGCGCGGCGTTCCGCGCCGCCGGCTCTGACCCCATCCTCACCAGCCCGCTATTCGACCCGATCCCCGCCAACAACCGCCAATGGCTCGAAATCGACCTCGAATCCGACAGCCCCGGCACGGGGGAGCTCTTCTACACCAACACCACCGAGGGCCCCTACCACGGCTTCCAGCAGACCTGGTCCACGCGTGTTCCGATCCCCAACCGCGGCCCGCAGACCGTCATCGTCTGGCCCTTCTGGGGCAGCCTCCAGACGATCATCCAGCTCCGCTTCGACCCGCCCTCGGGCATGACCGGCCGTCTGCGGGCGATCCGGATCATGGAGCAGCCCGAGGCAACCGGCGAGCCGCGGTGGAACTTCAGCAGCGGCCGCGGCACCTGGTCGGCCATGCATGCAGTGCGTATCGAGGAGGCCGCCGGAGGCCTGCTGCTGCATGCCGAGTCGTCGGACGCGGTGATCTACTCGCCCGTTGCTCCGTTCGAGGCCTCTACCCGTTCCATCCTGCGTCTCGACGCCGAGCCGGGTCAGCTCGACTGCATCACACTCGCCTGGAACTCTTCCGACCGCCCGGGCCTCATCGGCGAGCCCATCGTGCTCACCGGCAAGCTCGCTCATCGCTTGCCCCTCGACCTGCGCATCTTTCCGAGCTGGAAGGGAACGATAACCGGTCTGGCGATCGCGTTCGGTGTCAGGAAGGGTGATGCGCTTGAACTCAAGTCGCTGTCGGTGGAACCCAGCGATCCCGTAAAATCGGTGCTGCGCGTTCGAAATGCCTGGCCGGAGCCCCTTCTGCTGCGCCATGACCAGAAGGCCGAGTTGAAGGTGGTCATCGAGTGCGTGGCGGGAGCTGGCTCGGCAGATCTGGCTTTCAGAATCACTCCGACAGGATCTGATACTCTGCAATACCCGTTGACCGTGAGGCGAAAGCTGCCGCAACTCTCCACGGGCGGCATCACCACGGTGAGTGAGCCGGTTTCCCTTCGCACGGGGCCTCACGTCCTGGAGATCGACGTCGACGGGCAGAGCTGGCGGAGCCGTCTCACAGTAGCGCCACCCCTGAAGCAGCCCCCGCCGCGCGAGGACTACGACGTCCCGCGCCCGCGACCGGTCCAGACCGATTACGAACTCGGCGTTTACTATTTCCCCGGCTGGGGCGGCGAGAGTGGTCGAAACCGATGGAGCAAGCAGGCCGACTTTCCCGAACGCGATTCACTCCTCGGCTGGTACCAGGAGGGCCTTCCCGAAGTGGCCGACTGGCACATCAAGTGGGCCGTTGAGAACGGCCTGACATTCTTTCTCTACGACTGGTACTGGCGCAACGACCGTGAGGAGCTCGGCGAGGCGCTCAACGATGGATTCCTCAAGGCCCGCTACAACCACCTGCTCAAATTCGCCGTCATGTGGGCCAACCACCGGCCGTTCTCCGACCACACGCCCGAGCAACTCCTGCGGGTGACCGACTATTGGATCGAGCACTACCTGCGCCGGCCCAACTACTGGACGTACGAAGGCAAGCCGTACGTCAACTTCTACGAGCCCATGGAGCTGCTCCGCTGCCTCGGCTCAACGCAGAACGTGAAGGCCGCTCTCGATCGGATTCGGGAGCGCGTCACAGCCGCCGGCCTGCCCGGCCTGCACATCGGGGCCTGCACCGCTCAGGACCGCGGTCAGATCGAGCAGATCGCCGCCTGCGGCTTCGACTCGATCACCGGCTACACCTACCCGACGGCCGGGTCGTTTCTGGACCAGTCCCCCTACCGGGCATTCATCCTCGCCCACGAGCCCATCTGGCAGCGGATCGAGGCGATGAACCTCCTGCCCTACATCCCGCTGCTCACGATGAACTGGGACGCCCGCCCCTGGCATGGCCCGGCGACCCGGCGCCGCTACCAGCGAAGCACGGCCGACTTCGCGGAGGGGCTGCGCCGCCTCAACGCCCATCTCGACCGCACCGGCAAGCGCGTCGCCCTGTTTGAGGCCTGGAACGAATGGGGCGAGGGTGCCTATCTCGAGCCCAACCGCGAATTCGGCTTCGGCGACCTCGAAGCGATCCGCGACGTCTTCGCAAAACCCGGCGACTGGCCCCAGAACCTCTGGCCCGGCGACGTGCGCCTGGCCGGCAAGTACGACATTCGCGTCGCCTCACGGCCGGGGCCGTGAATGGTCTGTACGTTGTCCGTTGTCAGTTGTCAGTTGCGGATGATGACGTGAGCACAGCCGTATCAGGGACGATTCAGCCTCGCTGGTGACGACAAGCAACAGACCCTGGCGAATCTCTTTCTCACCTTCTCACTTTCCCACTTCGCCGCTTTCCCTCGGGACTCGCGGCCGGCGGGCTGAGCACTTAAAATCCCCGCGATGCTGACCGGACACATTCGACGTCCCGACGGCTCCTTCGACACGACCTCGTCGCTCATCGAGGCGTCGAAGATCCTGCGCGACGAGCCGGGTACGCACCTCTGGCTAGATCTGCAGGCCCCCGACGAATGGACGCTGATGCTCCTGGGCGAGGCCTTCAACTTTCACCCGCTGGCCATCGAAGACTGCCTTCACGGCGAGCAGCGTCCGCGGATTGACCCGTACGAGAATCACATCTTCATGGTCGTTTACGGCCCGCTGCTCAGCGACGAAGACGAGTTCATGGGCGCCCGCGAGCTGGCCATCTTCTGCTCGACGCAGTACATCGTGACGATCCACCACGAGCCGCTGCGCACCCTCAACACCCTCAAGGAGCGGTGCTGCCGCGACCCCGAAAACGTCCTGGGCCGCGGCATGGACCACCTGCTCCACGCCATCGTCGACGGGGCCATCGACGCCTACCAGCCCATCCTCGACCGCCTCGAACAGGAAACCATGCAGATGGAGGACACCGCCCTGACCGATCCGCGGCCGGACGTGCTCGCCACCATCTCCGACACCCGCAGCGACATTCTGCAGATCCGCCGCTACCTCATGCCGCTCCGCGAATCCATCGGCCAGCTCGCCCGCGGCGAGTACGCGTTCATCGGCAAGAACATCCGGCCCTACTTCCGCGACGTTCTCGATCACCTCGTCCGCACCATCGAGCTGCTCGATCTCTACCGCGAGATGGTGCTCAGCGCTCAGAACATGTACATGTCGGCGCTGACCCAGCGCACCAACGAGATCATCAAGACGCTGACGATCTGGGCGACGGTGGCCCTGCCGCCGGTCGTGGTGGCCAGCATCTACGGCATGAACTACCCGCTCTGGCCTCCGCAAGAGCATCCGTGGAGTTTCTGGGGCATCCTCGGCTTCATGGTCGCCCTGATGGGAGGCCTGTTCTACTGGTTCCGCCGCGCCAACTGGCTGTAGGCCCGGATGGGCCCGGCCATGCGCCGCACCTGCGTGATCTGCCGCGGCCCTCAGAACCCGGAGCGTCAGCGACGGGCCTGCCGCACCACCGGGTAGACCGGCCGACTGCTCGCAAGACTCACCCACATCGCACGCAAGGCCCCTCACTCACGTTCGGGGTTCTGATGGAGGTCCGGCCCGCGGGCGTATCGGGACGATCCTTCATCAGATATCGCAGACGGCTCGGCGGACGCGGCGCAGGGAACGTCTCCAGCGGTGTTTCGCTCATCGATTCATCTTCGGCCCGGAAGCGCGGGCCATGTCGCGCAGCTCCAGTCTCGCCTCCATCGTCCCGTCGCCGGTGAGCTCCATGCGGATCAGCCCGAACACCGGTACGCGCTCGCTCACCCACGAGCGCCGCACGTAGTGGACCTCCTCGTCGATCCAGCGATCCTCGTAGAGCACGGCGTCCCAGCGCCGACCGGCGGCTTCGATCTGCACACGACGGGCCGCGCGCGTCGCCTTTGTGCGGGCCGCGCGGCGCGCGAGCAGGTCCGCATCGCGGCGATCGTACCGCATCGCCGGCTGGCCGAGGGGCCGCCCGGCGGGGTCCAGCAGGCTCACCCGTGTGGTCACCTGGGCGGCATCGACCTCCACGATTTCATAGTGCAGCGTCCGGCCATCGAGGTCCACGTAGGACACCTTTTCGCCCGTGGCGGCATCGGTCAGCGGCGTGAAGAGCGCGACGGTTGGCTCGTCCGGTCTCGTCGCCGCCGGAGAAGACGCGGGCCGGTCAGACGCGGCCGTCGTCGGGAACAGGGACGACCGCGAGGCCGGGGCTGTCGCCGCAGGGGGCGCGGACGTGACCGACTCGGCCGCGGGAGAGAACATCACGATCGGTTGCCCGCCCGCCGGCGCCGCCTGTGCCGGCCGTTCGTGATCGCAACCCACGGACAGCACGACGAGGAACACCATACCGGCAATGCCCGCGCTGCGCCGCATCACAGCGTTGTACCTGCCTCTGCGCCCGGCCGCAAACGACCCACGGGCGAATGACGAATCAATGACGAAGCTCAAGTGACAGACAGAGATCACCCATGGGCTTTGGTCATTCGGATTTCGGCCTTGATTCGTCATTCTGATTTCGTCATTCTGGTTTCCCCCGGGCTGCCCCACCCCGTGCTTCGCGACGGCGTGGGGCACCCGAAACACGAAACTCTGCTGCCGAAAACGCCGCTGGACACACCGCCCCCGGGCGTGTGCAATGGCCATCTGAGCATACGGAGGAACGCACATGGCCCGATCGTCGGCCTCGAAGAGTCCATATCCTGCCGTGGGGTCGGCCGCCCCGCCGCTTTCCGCTCAGGCCTCGAACGGGAAGACGGTCAAGCTCGCCGACTTCAAGGGAAAGACCGTCGTCCTGTACTTCTACCCGAAGGACGACACGTCGGGCTGCACGAAGGAGGCCTGCGGCTTCCGGGATTCGCACGACAAGCTGCTCGCCGCCGGCGTCGTCGTGCTGGGCGTCTCGCCCGACCCGCTCGCCGCGCACGAGAAGTTCATCGCCAAATACGACCTGCCGTTCCTGCTCCTGTCGGACCCGGACCACGCAATCTGCACGGCGTACGGGACCTGGCAGGAGAAGTCGATGTACGGCCGCAAATACATGGGCGTGGCCCGCACGACGTTCGTGATCGACCCCCACGGGAAGATCGCCCACGTTTTTGAGAAGGTCAAGCCAGCCGGTCACGACGAAGAGGTTCTGGCGTGGATCCGCCAGCACTCGGCATAGACGGAATCCGCGCCCGTCCGGCATCTCGCCTGACATGCCTCACCCCGCTCCGGGCTCCAGTCGGCTCGCTCAGAACGGATCGGCTGGCATCCGCGACAGGGAGAGTGGCTTCGAGATGAGGGGAGTGTGGCGAGCCCCGCTCCGGGATCAGTTCCAGTACGTCAGCGGATCGGGCTGCGGGGTGCCGGGGGCGTGGAAGATGCCCTCGCCGAAGTTGCCGTAGCCGAACACCGCGCTGCCTCCCAGGCAGTCGATGCTGATCATGGGCACGTCATCGAGGGTCACGCCCTCCGGCAGCGGGACGGGCAAGGTCTCGTTGTGGTAGCCGCCCAGCCGGAAGATATCGTCGCGCAGGATGACGGGGTTCTCAAAGTCGTTGCGGGTGACGCCGACGACCGCGGGCCGGACGCCCAGGCCGTCCCAGTTGAAGTTTTCGATCACAATGGTGCAGTTGTCGACGATGCGGGCCGTACCGCTGACCCCGTGCATCCGCGTGGTCAGCTCGGCGATGTAGCCGACGCGGGGGTCGTCGGAACCGCAGCTCTGTTGAGGGGGCTCCGGGGATGGATAGCATCCGGCTGCGCAGAGGAGAAGGACCTGTAATTCCGAAAAGAGGCTTCGAGTATGGCGCGCCATGTTGTTTTCTCCCGGATGCTCATCGTCTCGGCAGCACGTGGGCCCATTGTATCCCGCGTGCGCAGGCTGCCAACTCACGGGCGCGAGGGATTCCGCGCGGGCCGCAGCATGTCGGCCGACAGGACCGGGCAGTAGAGGCCCTTGAGCTCGCGGGTCCACCAGGCGCCGGTGTCGCGGCGGGTGGCAGCGTCGGAGAAGTGGTAGTCGTATACGAGGACCCGGATGTAGCGCGGCGGCTCGTCGGGGAACGGGTTGCCCTCGAGCAGGCCGGTGACCGGCGGTGAGTTCTCGAAGAGCCGGGCGATGAAGTGAAAGAGCCACATGTTCTGCCGCTGGGGGCTGAGCGGGACGAACCACAGTTGCCAGTCGAGGCGCGGCTGGTGCGGAGCGACGAAGGCCGGCCGGCGCGAGACGTCTCCTGGTTTCCACTTGAACTCGTAGGCCGACCAGTGGCGACGGTCGTTGCTGCCTTCGATGACGAGCTCGAGCCGCCGCGTCGTCATCGTGGCAAAGAGCCCGTAGCTGTTGGAGAGCCGCAGCGGCGCGACAAAGTCGTACGCTTTCTCGATGGGAGCGGGCAGGACGAGCGGAACACGGAACGCCTGAACCAGATTGAGCGCGCCGATGGCCACGATCACCAGCGCGACCGGCATCGTCAGCCGTGCTCTCCACCGACCGGCCACCGGCGCGGGCGCCTCCGGCGGGCCGAGCAGCCATCGCTGCCAGCGCAGCGGCCAGCTCGCATCATCCAGCAGCGGCACACACAGGAGCATCGTGAGCAGGTTGAAGAAGCAGTAATTGCCCGTGACCGCGATGCCCAGTTGCAGCAGGATGAAACCGGCGCACGCGACGTGCCTGAGCCGGCGCGGCCCCATGATCAGGAACGGGAAGGCCAGCTCGATGATGAACATGATGGCGACGCTGCCGGTGTCGATCCAGGCAGGCAGCCGATGTGCATGCCAGGCGGTCCAGGGCGGCAGCGGCTGCGTCTCATAGTGGTAGCGGAGGGCATCGAGTGCCCGCCACGTCGGGTCCTGGCTGCTGAGCTTCACCACGCCCGAGCTGAACATCAGTTTGAACAGCAGAAACAGCAGGAGGAACCGCACCAGCCGGGGCGCCGGCCGGTCGCGGGCGAATCGGGATCGGACCACGGCCGGCGAGAGCAGCACGGCCAGAAATCCCGCCTCCAGGAGCAGCAGATCCCATTGGAACTGAAGGAAGACGTTCCCCGCGTAGAAGAACGACAGATACACCAGCCAGCACAGGATGGAGGCCGCCATGGGCAGCAGGCCGAGGGTGAGCGAGAGGGCCGCCGCGGTACCCACCGCGCACAGCACGTGCAGGGCGCGGTCGCTGTCCCCGAACCAGCACAGGGTGGGGAGCAATCGATAGCGCTCCGGGCCGAGATGTTCGCGCAGTTGCCCGAGCCAGTCGTGAACGGGCAGAATGCCCCCGCTGCCGATGAGGCCGTCAACCTGCAGCCAGAGCGACACGAACGCGATCAGGTAGATGCCTCCCATGCCCCTCAGGAAGAGCCCCTGGGCGATCCGGTAGGAAGGTGGATCGAGATGCTGGCCCCAGAGCAGGCGGGTGAGCGTCGAGAAACCGCGGCGGTGCGCGGCCACGAATGCGTACGCGGCCTCGCTGAGGGCGGGCACGCCGGGGACGCGTCGATAGAGCATCAGCGGCCAGCCCCGGCGCGGGGCTTTCGCAAGCGTCCGGAAAACGGCCTGGGCGCCGCTGAAGACCTCGCCGGTGGGCTCGATGAGCTGCACCGCCTCCCGGAACCGCGCGGGGTCGATCTCGGGATACTGCTCCCCTGCCGTCTGCGACGGCGCGTAGTCCACCGCGTCGCCGGTGATCTGTCGCCACCGCCCCACCCACCGCCGGCAGAAGTTGCAGTCGCCGTCGTAAATGAGCAGCGGCCGGGTCGGCGGGGCCGCCACTCTCAGAGCACTGGCATGAGACGGATCGCTGCTTCCCACGGCGGACATGGTAACCGGTCAAGTGACCCGCGCGGGGAGTTTTACCCAGCACGCGCGGCCCCCGAAGGGCAGGATTCCCCACCCGGCCGGAGCGGGGCCGAGCTTATCCGCCGCAGCACCTGCCCTCGCCGAAACACGCCAGAGTCGCGCGAAAGGCTCTCGCGGGCTGGGATGCACCCAAACCATACACACATTGAGCGTGGCATTGGGATTGCTGCGTGAAAGGTGAAACGGGGTCCGACCGAAAACACAGTGCGATGCGGAAAGCGGCCTGCGAAGGGCCGATCCGAAGCGATTCTGACGCCCTGCCGTCAGCCGTCACCCGGCCCTTCGACAAGGCATCAGACGAGAGGCGGGAGCCCGCCCTCGGCTACGGAATCGGCACGATCCGGGCGCGCCCGCTTCGCCTCGGCCAACCTCGGGTGTGGCCGGGTGTCTGATGAACTGACACGGCCACCGGGGGTTCCCGTGGCCTTCGGCGTACGGACAGCGAGTGCGCTGCCCCTGGCCCCGCGGATGGACGGATGGGGCGGCACTCATCTGGTGTGAGTCGAGGAGAGCGGACGATGTACGAGGACAACAACGGCAAAGGGCTGATGTATCTGAGCTTTGCCCTGGTCCTTGCCTATATCGTGTGCACGTTCGTGTTGGACACCGTGCCCTGGAAGTGAGGTGAACACCCCGGGGCCGGCGGTCGGGCACCGGTCGGGCGACCTGCCTTGGCGAGCACCCTGTTCAGGATGACGCATCATGCGGCGCTGCTCAACCCAGGCAAGGCGGACCATCAAGGCATCGCGTCCTCGCGGCGACTTCCCAAAGGTACTCCCACGGCGAGTTCGAGGTCTGCCCAGGCGGTGGCGGCCTCCGCCCACGTCACGAAGTGAGCCTGCTTGACCAGGATTGCGGTTCGCTGCGCCTGCAGGAGCGTCACGATGTCAGCGTTTCCCGCCTGGTACGATATCTCGGCGAATTCGACGTTGCGTGTGGCCTGCGGGATCAACTCATCCTGATAGAACCCCACCTGCGTCCAGGAAACGGTCGCCCGATCCACGGCAGTGCGGATATCCTGGGCGATGTTGATCTGCAACTCTTCGTAGGACTTGACGGCCTGCACGTGCGTCAATCGGGCACGGGCCGCCTGTGCCTGATTCTGGTCGAAGATCGGCAGCGTCATGCTGAGGGTCGGCCCCAGGACCGTATCGATCACCTGCCGTTCCGCGGCACGACGCTCCGCTCGTGACTGGATGTCCGGAACCGTCGGAGCCCCGGCGGCGATGGACGCACGGGCGAAGTCGCCGAGCAGTTTCCGGCCCCCCTGGGCCCGACGTTCCATGCGTTCGAGGTAGGGCCCGATGGTGATGTCGGGGAAGATCTTCAGGTACTCAAGGCGGATCCTCTGATCGGAAGCCTCAACAGACTGGCGAACTGCCCTCAAGTCCAGACGCTTCTCCTCCGCAAGGTCGATCAGCTCGTCGGCGTCGAGCGCTGACATCGTCGGCGCCGGCAACGGATCGAGCATCTTCACATCGCGGAGATCGGTCTCTATGGAGAGCAGTTTCGACAGTTCACGGCGGGTGTTTGTCGCCCGAAGCCGGGCATCCCGCTGAGCGAGCTGGGCCTGCAGCATTTCGCCACGAGCGAGATTCTCGTCGAGGGCACTGGCCGCACCGGCTTCTCGCTGGGCTCGAATCGCCTCGTACGATTTCGACAGGACCGTGACGTTCTCCGTGGCAAGACGAGCGAGTTGATCCTGTGCAACTGCGTGGTAATAAGCCCGCTTTGTGTCATTGGCCAACTCACCGGCCTGGCGGGCCACCTCCAGGATCGTGCGCTCCAACTCTCGCTCGGCAATCCGTCGCTTCACCGGAAGCTGCCAGAGGTCCACGATGTTCTGGGCAACGCTGAGCTGCAGGTTGCTCAGACCACCGCCCTCGGGGAACAACACGGCGAGTCCCAGCGTCGGGTTGGAAAGGAGGCTGGACTGCAGCCAGTCGGCCCGCGCGAGGCCGATCTCCAGGAACGATGACTGGAGCCGTCGGTTGTTCGACAGTGCCAGGCGGACGGCCTCGTCAAACCCGAGCCCGTCGTCGATTTGCCGATCGAGTGTTTCGCGGTCCAGGCGCGCCTCCTTGGGATCTGGTGCCGCCTGGAAGGAGGTGCTTTCGCGGATGAACTGGTTGGCCCGGTCGTAGTCCGGCTTCGGGTTGAGCTGGCACGCAGCCAGGCACAGGATGGCCGATCCAATCGTTAACGCAACAAGTGTGCGATTCATTCTTCGCTCTCCATCACATCGGAGCGGCCGGCAACGCATGTTCGATCCGGACCATCTCGGCGCTGATGTCGGCCGCCGGCTCGGCGGCGATCGGCCGGCCGAACCGCAGAAACAGCGCGGGAACCACCAGCATGTTCAGGAACGTGGACGACAGCAGACCGCCGAGGATCACGATCGCCATCGGGGTCAGGATCTCGCGGCCCGGCTGTTCCCCGCTGACAGCGAGCGGGATCAGGGCCAGGCCGGCCGCGAGAGCGGTCATCAGAATCGGGGCCAGACGTTCGGTGGCCCCGCGGCGGACCGCCTCCGCGAAGTCGGTGACGCCCTCGTAACGCTGAAGGTGGCGGATGTGGGACACCATCATGATGCCGTTGCGGGCGGCGATGCCGAAGACGCTGATGAAACCGATGACCGACGCCACGGACAGGATGCCGCCGGAAACGTAGACGCCGGCCACGCCGCCGATCAGGGCCAGCGGCAGGTTCACCATGATCAGCAGCGAGTCGCGCGCCGATCGGAAAACCAGATGAAGCAGGAAGCCGATCCCCAGAATCACCACGATGCCCAGCACGGTCAGGCGCCGGCGGGTTTCTTCCGCACTCTCGAATTGACCGCCGTACTCGACGTAATACCCCTGGGGAAGCTCGACCCGCCGGGTGATCGCCTGCTGAATATCGGCGACGACGCTGCCCAGCGCCCGGTCGGCCACGTTGCACATGACGACGATCTTGCGCTGGGCGTTCTCGCGGCTGATCATGTT
>CAZQEN010000265.1:0-11275 GCA_964591605.1 uncultured Planctomycetales bacterium | reverse complement strand
ACGTCAATCCGTTCACGCGTTAAGTTCACGGCGTTGGGTGGCATGGGCAGCTTCGGCTTCGCTGAGCGAAGCCGAAGCTGCCCGTGTGGGCCTCCCCACGGGTCCCGGCGCGCCGGGACCCATGCCACCCGCCGATTCTGTCACGGACCCCGGGAAAACGGACGGGAGGGTCAACTGTGGAAGCCGTTCGTGCGCCGGCCCCAGTTCTGGGCGGCGGCGTAGTCGAACATCTTGAAGATGCGCCGCGAATCCAGCTCCGGAAAGCGGATCTGGGCCGCCTGCATGACCTCGCGGGTGTTGGAGACGTCAAAGTGCGGATTGTGCACGACGCGGGGGGTGAGCAACTGGTACTGATCCCACAGCAGCGATTCGGCGAGGGAGCACTTGCCGACCACTTCGGACGGATCGGCAAAGTAGCCGCCGTGCAGCCCGAAATAGTCCTCGTAGCAGCGCTTCATCATGTCGTTGGTCGGCGGCACCGGGTTGGTCAGGTGGTAGATCCGGCCGTGGAAGCCCGGCCGCATGATCACTTCGGCAATCACCCGCGAGACAAAGTCCACCGGCACGATATTCTGCGGATCGTCGGGCCGGCCGGGGATCCGGAGCGGAATGTAGGTGCTCTTGCCGTTGCTCGAATCGTGGAACTGGTTCTTGAGAACGCTGACGAGGCGGGCGAACTGGTAAAAACCAGCGAACTGGGTGGTGTAGCCGGTGGCGGAGTCGCCGATCAGGAAGCTGGGGCGGTAAACGGTGAGCGTCCGGCCGGGGGACTGGCCCCATTCCTGCAGCAGGCTCTCGGCCGTCCACTTGCTGCGTTCATAGTCGGTCTGGAAGTCCGGCGCGGGCGTGTGGAACTCCTCCCGGATCGTCCCGCTGTTCCAGCCGCACGTGTACGCGGTGCTGACCGCGTGGAGGGTGTCGACCTGGTGGCGCTCGGCCCAGCGGAGGATCGCCTGAGTGCCCTCGACGTTGGTTTTGAAGGGGTCGCCGTTGCCGTTCGAGAAGAGCTGCAGGCTGGCCGCGCAGTTCAAAACCGCCCTCGTCGGCCCCCAGGCGGGCTCGGGCAGGTCATCGGGGATCGATCCCTCGACGAGCTGCAACTGACCGCGGTCGAGAGCGTCGGTGATGTCCAGTTGAATCTGGCCCATCATGGTCCGCAGACGCGCGGTGCTCTCGGCCAGCGGGGCGCGCAACACGGCCACGACCGCCTGCCCTTGCTGCAGCAGATCGCGCAGAACGTAATGCCCCAGGAACCCGGTTGCACCCGTCATCAGGATGGGAGAGGACTGGTCTTGATTCATAACGGCAGTTGGTGTTCCTCGTGAAGCCTCGCCCACCACACGGGCCGAATCCGCCCCATGCTAGCGAGAAAAACTTCCTCCCGCCAACGCCCTCTCAGCGCGGACTGGGGAAGGGCGGGCCGGTCATGTACAGATCGGTCCGGATGATCCGGGCCGCGATTTCACGGATGTGGAACAGGCTCTGCTGCCTGTACCGAAAGGCCTCAAACTCAGGCCGACTGCGCCAGAACGCCTGGAGCACTTGATTATCCACATGCCGCTGCCACCAGGTCCGGACTCGCGCCCAGTCCGGATCGTCCGCCCGCGGCCTGTTGAACTCGTCCTGCACGGGTGCCGCCAGCGCAGCAAGCACCGGTGCGACCACCTGGTTCAAGGCGGCCCGAGCCGCCGAGCGTATGTTTTTATCGTCCGAGACCGCGGCCGTAAAGAGGCTTGCCGCCTCGTCGGCCAGTCCGGCCCGGAGGGCCTCGGCCGCCCGACCCACCTGCCCCAGCGTGAGAGGCTTCTCCGCCGGGGCCGGCGCAGGGGCCGGCGGCTCCGCGTCAGGTCCCCAGAATCTGACCCGCATGGCACCCGATTGGTTAGTCGTCACGTAAAAGGCGTACTCCGGGCTGGCCAGCGGACGGCGGAAACGAAAGGTCACTTCGCGGACGCCGTCGTCGTCGGCCTCGGTGATCCGGGCCTCGAACAACTCGGCCGGGATGGTCTGTCCCTGTCGCAGTCGCCCGCTGGGCCGCATGGACTCAATCAGATAACGCCCCAATGCCCCCGAAAAATACGGCCGTCCGCCCATCATGCGGAGCCGGAAGCTCCAGGCATCGACCTGCTCAATCTGAGTCGGGTGCTCCACCCGGAGCAGGTGGGGCGCATACGTGAGCACGTGGGTCCGCCACTCACGGTCCAACTCGGGAAGGACCTCCCGGGCGTGGAGCCCGGCATAGATGTTCACGAACGGCAGGTTGACAAAGAACAGCTCCCGGGCCGTCGGGGGCGGCGGGCAGGCAGCCACCCCGGCAAGGGTGACCCGCTCGCTGGCCATCATGGAGTGCCACATCTTGCGGTAAATCGGAATGTAGGTGCAGGTGGCGATGAGGAACCAGATGGCGATCGGCTTGCTCCAGCGCCCGATGCCGGTGGGACGCAGGTCCTCACGCAGGGCCGGCCCGAGGACCATCGCCAGGGCGAAGCCCACGCCCGCCGGATAGCCCGACTGCGGCCCGGCCATCACCGGCACCACGGGCAGGAACGTGAGCAGCACCCACAGCGGCCAGATCCACCAGCCTCTGGCGCCGCGGCAGGCCAGGTAGTAGCCGCTGCTCATCACCGTCACGATCGCGAGCATCAGCAGGCAGTCGCCGGGAACTTCGGTGATCGGATGAATGCGCGCCGTCGGGCCGATGGTCATCGGCGAAAGCCAGATCGCCGACGTAATCCAGTGCAGCAGCTTGACGGCGTACCAGCCGATGTAGGCCGGCCCGTCGTAGCGGCGGAGATAGAAATCGGGCATCGGGTGGTACGCGAGCGACAGCCGCCAGATCAGGAACGCCCCGGCCACGCCGGCCATCACCAGATACGCCCCGATCCGGGCTCGCACCTGACGCCGGCCCCCGAATGCCCAGTCGAGCGAAACGAGGATCAGCGGGAGCACGATGGCACTCTCGCGCGAGAGCAGCGCGAGCACCCAGAGCAGGACGGCGAGCCCCAGCCAGGTCCAGGCCAGCGGGCCGGTAGCCTCAGGATGCGTCGTCGGACGGGGTGGGGGAGCGTCCATCGCCGGCGTCGGCGAGGCGTAGAGATTCAGGCGCGAGGCCCGGACGTAGGCCAGCATCGCGGCCAGCGTCAGGCACGTCTGCAACACGCTGTTTTGTGCCGCCAGCCAGGCCACGGCGTAGACGCTGTGCGAGTAAACGACGAACAGCAGCCCCGCGACCAGGGCCCAGCCGGTGCGCCGCGTGAGCATCCGGGCGAGGGCGAAGACCATGATGCTGCTGGCCAGATGAAGGACGAGACTCACCGCGTGCAGGGCGGCCGGCCGACCGTTTGAGAGGTGGTACACGATTTTGCCGAGCAGGATCGCCAGCGGCCGGGTGTAATGCCATTCAATCGTCTGTTCCTGCCACCAGGTCTGCATGAACTCGTCGGGCTTGACCGTCGACGCGTCGAGCAGCGACTGCCAGGACCAGTGGTCGTCGGCGTACCGTACGCGATGGAGGTGGTCGTCGAGAAACAGCCCGTCGCCCAGCGCCCAGCCGTGCGCCGCGATGAGGAAGCCGAGAATGACCAGAATCGGCCACAACCACGGCTCACGGGCGGTTCCCCGTCTGGCGGCGGGGGGATGGACGGACCGTCGAGCGAGAGGTTCCTGGGTCGCGGCCACTGGCGAATCCGGATCAAGCAAGGTAACATCCGAGCGTACGTCGACTTGCATGCCAATTCCTGCAATCGGGAACCGCGGCCAAGACGGGGTATTCTAACGGTTTTCCTCGCTCGAGTCATCGACGGTGCCGGCCGTCCTGCCTTGATCACCAAGCGTATGAATATGACCTGCCGAGAACCCGCTCTTTTATTCCTACCGGGACTCGCGGTGTTGCTGGCGGTGAGCGGCTGCTACGAGGAGCGATCGTTCCCGATGCGCGACTCGGATCCGCTGAACTGGCCGGCGGATGACCTGCATCTGGCGAAAACTCAGCGAATCACCGTGCGCCAGTGGCTCGACGAGGTCGAGCGCGGTTTGCGGCCGTTGCTCCCGGATCAGGGCCGCCCGACGCTGACTTCATCGAACATGGTCGATGCGGACGGACGGCCGCGCGACGTGTACGACTATTTCGATCGCTCCAAACATGAAATGCAGGGCCTGATCTCGAACTTCTGGGCGCTGCAGCACACCGCCCAGTCCATCGAACAGGCGACCTACCCCCTCACGCCGCCGCCCTGGTCGGGTTTCGACCTGGTCTGGATCCCTGTCGCCCCGCACGTGCAGAACGCGGGTTTTCTGGGCCTGGCCCGTGATGAGCAGGGACGGATCCGCGAGGCCGACTGCATCGTCGTGCTGCCGGGTCTGTGGGGCGACAACGGGGCGAAGCGAAGCCGCGACGTGAGCGAGGCGCTGGTGCGGAGCGGTTTTCATGTTCTCTCCTTTGAGCCGCGCGGGCATGGGCGGACCGAGGACCGCCATCCGGACGTTCCCTACACGTACGGCGTGCTCGAGACGCCAGATCTGATGGCGGTCTCGGCGTGGCTCCAGGATACCTACCCGCAGATCCGCCGGACCGGGCTCATGGGCTTCTGCTGGGGGGCCAACGCCGTCCTGCTGGCCGCGTGGTACGACGGGCGCACAGCGGATGATCCCAGCATCGTCGGGACGCTGCGCGAGCAGTTGCCGGGCCCCGACGGACGGCGTCATTTCGAGGCGGGCGTCATGGCGTTCTCCCCGGTGCTGCGCTGGGAGGAATTCATCGACCGCATGGACACGCCCAAGGACGCTTACACCGACCTGTCGCCGTCGATGTTCCAGAACGCCACCCGCGATCACATGCTGCGGCGGGGCTATCCGGAAGTGACGGGGAGCCTGCGCCGCTGCATCGCCTACGACTTTGCCGAATCGGAGCTTGGTCGGTCGTTTCCGGTGCTGGACGGCTATCGGTTTATGCGGCTGATGCCCTATCGCGGCCAGTCGGAGGGTGACAAGCTCGAGCGGACCCGCGTGCCCGTGCTCATCGTGCATGCCATCAACGATCCGCTGCAGACGCCGCAGGAAACGGTCGACCTCATCGCGCAGACCGGGAACCCCGGCGTCGCGGCCCTCGTGCTGCCCGGCGGCGGTCACATCGGCTTCCAGGCGTGGTCGCGCCGGTACTTCTACAACCTGGTTCTGCGGTTTTTTGACCCCGACATCGGAGCGGCCGCCTCCGCGGCGCCATGAACCCCCACCGTGCGATCGGCCGCCCTGCCGGCGGCTTCGTCAGGGCATGAACCGCCGGGCGGCCGACGAGAGCGCCTGGGCCGGACCGGAGGCGGGGCGCCGGGTGCTCTTCGCCGGCCTGGCCGTGCGAAGCTGCCGGCTCAGATCGATTCCATCCAGGCGGTAGTGGGCCAGCCGCCGGCCTTCGCCCAGCAGGCCGAGCACCGTGCAGGGAACATCGACGATGCGGGCCGGGCCGATTTCCGCGCCGCGCGGCAGGTCGGCGCCGGCGAAAAACAGCGGGATGAGCATGTCGTGCCGCGAGCACGAGCCGTGGCCGCCGTGCTCGTCCGCGAAACTCCAGTCCTCGTCGGCAAACAGTACCACGTCGCCGGTGTGGGGCGAGTCGAACAGATTCACCGCCTGCACGACGAAATCGGGATAAGGGCTGTCGATGGTGGCCTCGAGCCACTCGCGCGAACCATGCCAGCCCGCCCGCACGAAGGAGGCCAGTCCGGGCTCCGTCAGGCAGCCCAGCGGATCACCCTCGACGTTGACCAGGCGATACTGCGCCGCGCCGCCCTGCGGCTTTCGCTCGACCATCGCCCGGCCGCCGCGCGACAGCACCTGGACCCGGTCAGCGTCGATCCGCATGAGGGCGAACCCCACCGCAGGGACTTCGGTGATCGCCGGCTCGCGGGTGATGAACTCCTCCACCTGCTGAGAAGAGGGGACGGACGACCACCCCTCGGGACCGGCCAGATGAAACATCACGGTGCGATCCGCATCGAAGCCGCCGAGGACGTCATATTCGGCCAGCTTGGCTGCACGGGATGCGAATCGCGCCCGGCGAAACACCTTCGAGCGGACGCGCGACCCGCGGTTCAAAGTGATCCATTCGGCCATATCGATCCGCCGCTGCTCGTGGATCGGCACGTGGCTGTGGTCGGCCACGAGGACGTAAATGGTCCGCTGCTCCATGTGCTCGTCTTCGAGCTCGTCGGTGACCATGCCGACCACGTCGTCGATGTTGTGCAGCGCCTTGCCGTACTGGGGTGAATCCGACCCGAAGCGGTGCCCGATCTCGTCGACGCCCGGGTAATAGGTGAGGATGATGGTGGGCCATCGCCCCACCCGTTCCGCGATGTCTTCCACCTCTTCGAAACGCAGGGCGACGTACTTGTCCGCGTAGCCGTATTTGCCGATGAACCACGACCAGGCGAAAGTCGCCCGGTTGTCGATCCGCTCGGAAACGCCGCGGCGCGTGTGAGCCTGGATGCTGAGCGTGAGGTGGTCCGGAAGCATCTCGAACATGGTCGGCGCGGTGAAGTGCTCGTTCGAGGTTCGGTAGGTGTCCAGGGTCATGTAGTCGCGCACCTGCAGGGTGCTGCGGTCGAACCAGGTATTGCCCACGATCCCGTGATGGCCCGGATAGACGCCGGTGATGACCGAGGTGCAGTTGGCGTAGGTGGTCGAGGGGAAGCTGGTCACCGCGCCGCGCACGCGGACGCCCCGTTCCACGAAGCGCCGGCGGATGTTGGGCAACTGCCCGGCCGCCATCATCGCCTCGAGGCGCGGGAGATCCATGCCGTCGACCAGGAAGATGACCACCGACCGGGCCGGGCGCTGGACCTCTCCATCGAGGCGCAGCTCCATGCTGGCCGGCGGCGCGCAGGCGCCGGTCAGCAGCAGCGAACCGGCGGTGGCGATCAAAAAGCCCACGGTCCGCGCGCCGTGGGCTCGAGAATCCATACGCATAACGATCCTGCTCAACGGCCCGTGATCATACCGCAACGGCTTTCCTGGCGTCGGGATCCCACGTGACTTTCTTGCCCTCGCGGTACGCCAGGTTGGCCAGGTGCAGCGGCAGCAGCGACGAGACGCCCAGCTCGACCGGCGCGTTGGTCGGTTTACCGCTGCGGATGCACTCGATCCAGTTGGCCTGGTGCCGCGCGTGCCCGCCGTCGTCGGGGAAGCCCGCGATGGCCTTGCCGGGGTCGCCCTCCCACACCTTGATGCTGTGGCCCTTGACCTCCACCGTGCCCTTGGTGCCGTAAAGCGTGAGCCCGTCGCCCTGGTGGCCGTTGGCGAAGTTGGACGTGAACGCCACGCTGTGCGTGCCGTAGTCCCACACCGCATTGACCACGTCGGGCGTCTCCCACTTCTTGAGGGCGTAGACCCCGCCGTTGCACACGACCGACCTGGGCGTGTCGCTGCCCGTCATCCAGTGCACCACGTCGAGCACGTGTACCCCGACGTCGGTCACCAGCCCGTTCGCGTAATCCCAGAACCAGCGCCAGGCGAAGTAGCGGTACGCGTCGAACGGCCGCTTGCTGCGGCAGGGAACCTGGAACGTGTCCCAGTCGATCGCCTTTTCGTCGACGGGCCCTTTGGGTTCGAACGGGTCGCCGTGGAGCACCCAGTTGCGGCAATCGTAGCAGCGCACGAACTTGATCTCGCCGATTTTGCCCTGGTCGATGAGCTCTTTGGCCTGCAGATATATCCTGCCGCTGCGGCGCTGCGTGCCGATCTGCACCCTGAGGTCGGGGTGTTTGCGGGCCGCCGCGAGCATGGCATAGCCGTCTTCGATGCTCTTGCTCATCGGCTTTTCCTGATAGACGTGCTTGCCCGCCTCCATCGCGTCGATGAAGATCCGGCTGTGCCAGTGGTCAGGCGTGGCGATGATCACGCCGTCGATGTCCTTGCGGTCGAGGACCCGGCGGTAGTCGCCGCAGGTCTCGATCTGGACGCCCTGGATGTTCCTGTCTTCCATGGCCTTCCGGATGGCCGGCAGTCCCTGATCGAACCGGAAGGTCGCGACATCCGCCGCCGCCACGCACGCGACGTTGTCGGCGCTGCACGCGCTGCGGGCATCCTCGCACCCGCGCCCTCCCGCCCCGATCAGCCCGATGGTGACCCGATCATTCGCCCCGATCTGGCGCGCCTGGGCCAGCGCCGACCGCGCCCACAGTGACCCCACGCTCAGCGCCGCCGCCGTCCGGCTCGACGCCGCCAGAAAATCCCGACGTGAAACCCGTGAAGACATGACACACTCTCCTGATCGCCCGTGCGCACCCTCTCCTGCGCCATGGCGACAGGTATTCTAACGGCATGCGGCTTTTTGTCACGAACGGCGGTTCGGCCCGGTCGTCGTACCAGCTCTGCGGAGGGCGGTGCCTGGCAGCCAGTTTCAGCAGTTTCTCATTGGACATCCGGCGAACGGATGTCTTGGCTGACTTGGCCCGTTTCCGTTTTCGCTGCGCTCCCCTAGATGCCATGACTCAAGTATAGCGCCCGAAGAGTTGAGCGGCAGACAGCATCACCGGACTCCATGGAGGCCAAGAGGGCTGCCCACGGAGGTGGGTTGTGATGATCGGCGCCGGCGGAGTGGGAGCGCCGGTATCGATGTACCCGGCGAGGGTCTGGCAATTCCTCCGGGATATGGGTGAAGAGGAGCTCCGATCTTCGCCCGGCAGGGCGCACGATGGTTGCCAGGGACTTTGAGTCCCTGGAAAGGAAGCCCAACACAGACCTCTCGCCTCCTCTCCTCCGCCCGAAGGGCGGAGGAGAGGAGGCGAGGGGAAACAGGGGAGAACAGGAATCGCCGTCCCTGGCAACGCTCGAATGCCCTCCGGGCAAAGTGGTGATAGCCGCCCGGAAAAGTGGCCACTACCCCCCGGCGACCGCGGGTGCGGAGGAATTCCCGGCAGTCGGCATGCGCGGATATAATCCACGAGCGGACTTGCAGTGAACGAGGGACAGCCCCTTGGGAGACGTGACATGAGAGCATCCGCCCGCGAGCTATTGACCGCGTTAGACGCTATTGCCTCCAACGACAAGCGGGAGGTCGCGGCCGAGTTCCTCCGCCGGCACGGCCGGCCTCAATGAACTCTCCGCCACCAGTTTCGGTGAACTGGCAGCCGATATCTTCAGGGAATATAACGCCAGGAAGACCGCTGGTGTCGAGCGGTGAGCGGGGCGGACTGTGGCTGACCGATCCGGGTGTGGCCGTCAGGGTCCGGCCCTGCCTGATTCTCTCGTCTATCGGGAATCGCTGGCAGCAGCTCGAAAACCTGTACCCATTCCGCAGCCGAGACCCCAACATAACGTCCGGCCGGATCGGTCACCAGGGACCAAAGCCCGCTGTAATCCGGCAAACCCCCCGCCCGCCTGCGCAAGAGCTCGCCTCCCGTATCAAGGTCGTAGAAGACCAAATCGATTTCATTGGCGACTCGAATCCTGATCTTCGAGGAATCCAGCGCGACAAGCGTGCTGGAACCCGGCAGTACCAACATCGGTGTTTCGAGAAAGCGATCCACCGAAAGAGGCAACTCTTGAGCGAGCTCTAGCTCCGGGAGCTGGTAGACGCATACACGGCGGCCGCGCCCCTTCCGCTCTGATACCACCAGCCGATGATTCGCTGCGTCGAGCGCCCATGCGTTGTCGATCCATTCCCCCAGGGGTCGACGGGCGACAATGGTGGCCGGATCACTCGCGGTCTTGAGCACGAACAGTTCCTCACGATTGGACACCATGATCAGGTCGTCCACGCCTCCGATGTACTCAAGTCGATGAAATGCCGATTCAGAGATCGCCGGGAGCCGGACCTTTTGAATGAGCGTTGCCGTGGCGCGATCGATGTGGCACGCTTCGTGTGGCAACTCGGGAGAAGCGTCTGACCAGCGAAAAGGGGAGCGAAACAGGAGCACCCGATCGTCATCCACGAACGCCGCGTGCGGCAGACTGGGGTGATATGAATGCTCAGGCAGATTGCCGTCCTTGTCTCTCTGTTGATCTCGCAAGACGGAATTGGCTTTGTCATGCTGTAGATCCAGCGCGAGGATTGCGCTGGAATGGCCAAGATGTTGCTCCCAGTAGGCTCGCTGGTGCCTGAAATCAAAAGCTATGTCGCCGACATCATATGGAATCGAACCAGAAAGATCGGCGCGACCGGGCAGACGCACCGTCCTGAGCCGCTTTCCGGATCGCAGATCGATCGCCAGCAAATGGGCAGGATCGCCTCCAGATCCGTGCCTCGTCAGGCGGTACTGCACCCAGAGGGTTGCTCGTTCGGCATCGACAAAGACCTTCCCAAGCTTGTGCGTCCAGTCCGGCGTGATCCAGATCGTGATGAGACGTTCGAAATCGTAATTCGCCACCTGCGCCCTATAAACTTCGCGCAGAGCGATTGCGGCAGCTTCCGGGGCTGAAGCATCGATCTCTCCCGCTGCGCGGTTCAGGCCCTGCCGGCGATTCACGTCGCAGCCGCTGAGTGTCAGTATCAGTGCCGTGATCAGGCTGGTCCTGGGGTGAGGCTGGAGAGACGAAGTCGGCATCATCCACCTGCTTTGGCCACGCGGCGGCCTCCACGCTAGACTACTCGTACGTCAGATTCCAATCCGGTAGGACCTCGAGGGAGTGACGATGCCTATGGCAGATTTGTCGAAAGAGGAAATCCAGCGTTACAGCCGGCACCTCATCCTTCCCGAGGTGGGGCTGGAGGGGCAGAAGAAGCTCAAGGCGGCCAGCGTGCTCATGATCGGCACGGGCGGGCTGGGGGCGCCGGTGTCGATGTACCTGGCCGCCGCGGGGGTCGGGCGGATCGGGCTGGTGGATTTCGACAGCGTCGATGTTTCGAATCTGCACCGGCAGATCCTGTATTCGACGGGCGACGTGGGCAAGTCGAAGACCGGCCGGGCAAGCCAGCGCCTGCGCGACCTCAACCCGAATCTGACGGTTGACGTGCACGAGACGCGCTTCAATTCCGAGACCGCCCTGGGGATCATCAAGAACTACGATGTCGTCGTCGACGGTACCGACAACTTCCCCACGCGCTACTGCACGAACGATGCCTGCGTGATGCTCAAAAAGCCCAACGTGTACGGCAGCATCTTCCGCTTCGAGGGCCAGGCGACGGTGTTCGACCCGCGACCCGGCCCCGACGGCCAGCCGGCCGGCCCGTGCTACCGGTGCCTCTATCCAGATCCACCGCCGCCCGGCCTGGTGCCGAGCTGCGCCGAGGGCGGCGTCCTGGGCGTGCTGCCCGGCCTGATCGGCTGCATTCAGGCCACCG
>CAZQEN010000264.1:8707-11291 GCA_964591605.1 uncultured Planctomycetales bacterium | reverse complement strand
CCCGTGCCATAGCCCACGAAATCGACGATGCTGCACCCGCTGGGGGCGGCACCGTCTCCGTAGGGGCACGTTTCGCTGAGCGGGTCGGAATGATTGACCAGGGCAACCTTTCCGTTGGTGCTGCCCAGCGCGATGGATCCGATCACGTCGGGGGTTGGCAGCGGGGTGTTGCCGCCCGTGCCCTGTGACTCCTGGATGAGCAGGTACTTGCCGGGCGCGATGGTTACGTTCGGGAGGACGGTGATGCGAGCCGGGCGGTCGAACGGAGCCTGGTCGCCCGAGGCCGATGCATGCTGCACCGACCAGCCGTTCACGTTGACGCCGGTCGTACCCTTGTTGAAGAGCTCGATGTAATCGTGCGTGAACGCCGCGCCGCTGTTGCCGCCGCCGCCATAAACACGGCTGATGACGATCTGCTTCTGTGCGGCGGTCGCGCCGGTGCCGATCGTGAGTGTGGCCGCGTTGGTGGTCACGCTGGTGGCGTCACATGCCCGCGTCAGTGTGCACTTGTAGGGGCCGGCGCCGGCATCGGCCGCACTGACGTTGGTGATGGTCATCCGCGACGTGGTCGCGCCGGAGATGGTCGAGCCGGTGCCGGTGGGTCCGTCGGTGATCGGATTATTGGCGCCGTTGAACCACTGGTACGTCACGCCGCCGCCGGAAGTCGCCGTTGAGAAGCTGGCCGTCTCGCCCGCACAGCGCGTGGCATTCGCGGGTTGCCCATCGTCAGCCGGCGCCGCTCCGCCGGGAGACGGACGCCCCAGAATGAGCGTGCCGTCCGTGATCGTCATGTTGATGATCGGATTGACGTCGGGGTCAGGCCCCGAGTCACTCAGCGTTGTGGTGACAGCAACCGGGCCGAGTCCCTGGGCACACGGAACTGTGGCCAGGTAGCTGAACGTTTTGTCGCCGGCCGTCACGTCGCCGTTCGTTCCGTCATCGAAGAACGGCTGGGCGGCGTTGCCGCCGATCGGGCCCAGATTGCCCGTCACGGTGTAGGGGGCCACTCCCCCGGTGACACTCACCGTCAGCAGGGTCGAACCGCCCTGTGGGACCGATGCCGGGGTTGCAGTTCCGGTCCCGGCAAGGATGAGTGAGGGGGCGCAGGTGAGGGCTTCCATGAAGTTGGTTGCAACGCACAGATTGTCGACGGTTTGCGTCGAGCTGCCGCTGCCGTTCTGTCGAAGAGCAAACTCGGCGGCCAGGTTCTGGAAACCGGAGTCGGTGGCCGTGAATGAAGCGCTGGATTCATCCACCGGGTTGATCCAGAACTTGCCCTGCATCAGATCATAGTTGTACGAGACGACGACTCGATAAGTCGTGCCTATCAGAAGGTCTCCGGAGAGCACGGCGTTGGAAGCTGTCGTGCCGTTTGTGAGCCCGAAGCGAAAGCCGCTCACGGTGGGCGCGGCCACGTAGAGGCGCGAGTTGAAGAAATTGGTATTGGGCGTCTTGTAGTGTGCGAAGTAGATGCTCGACGTCACGGTGCCGCTGACCGTCACGTCGAAACCGGCGTACAGCGTCACACCGGGGCCGGCCGCGCCGGCCATGGGGATGTTGGCATCCTCGCCGAAGCCCGTTGCCTGCTGGACCACTGCGGCGCCGCCGGTCACCTGAATGGGTCCCGATCCCGCGCTGCTATGTGCCTGCCAGGTCCCGCCCGGACCGGGCAAAGGGGTGTTACCGACCAGATTGCCGTTCGGGTAAGTGAAGGGCTCGCTGACGAGCAACACGCCCCTGGCCTCCATCGTGACCGCGCCGAGGGCCAGTATCACAGCGAGGGAGGTCAAGGACGACCGCGCCACACTTCCCATCCTTCCACAGTACATCGCAGAGCTCCTGTCTGTCAGACGGCTAGACGACCTGCACCACATCTCTTCCACGTAATTCGAGTTCCCCAGCGGCCCGTGTGGTCTGCCCGCATGGCGCGCAGCAGCGCGCGCTCGCCTGGAGGCAGTCGGTTCCCTTCTCACGTACGTTCGAGCGCTTCCTTCACGAAACGCCTCTGAACTAGGCGCACTTGGGGTCGGATCGAGCCTCTGGGCAGACCTGTGGCATGTCATCAGGAGTGCAAGCTACTGGCCCCTCCGCGGGAGCCCGATCCGAATCATCGCCATTATCCCGCGTTGAAGCGTCACACGCAAGCCATTTTCGCGTCAAGATCGCACTAAGATGCTGTAAGTGCTGATCCTGCAACAGGCGGCGCGCCGGCGCCGCACAGATCCCACCCAGCGGCGGACCCCGGCACCGGGGTTTTCGGACGTGGCCGCAGGCGCGGATGGCAAACCGCAGCGAACTGGGGCAGAATGGTCGGCCAATGCAGGCGGCGGGCATGTGCCCCGCCCGTCCGGTTGGCCTGGACGAGCGTCGTTGAAACCGTGTTCCGGTGTGCCCGCACGGGCGCACTCCAGTATTCCGGAGAACTGACGATGGCCCTGACCCCTTCGACCATGCTGCCGCTGGGAACCAAAGCTCCGCAGTTTCGGCTGCCTGACACGAACGGCCGGATGGTCTCGCTGGCCGACTTCCCCGGCGCGCCGGCGTATCTGCTGATGTTCATCTGCAACCACTGCCCCTACGTCAA
>CAZQEN010000264.1:0-8697 GCA_964591605.1 uncultured Planctomycetales bacterium | reverse complement strand
CGACTCATCTGGTCCCAGACTTGGAATGGGGGCGGGAGAGACTTTCAGGCGCGGGGTGTGGCAATCGTCGGCATCAGCTCAAACGATGTCGCCAACTACCCCGAAGACAGCCCGGCGCGGATGAAGGAGGAGGCCGCGTCGGCGGGCTATACGTTCCCGTACCTGTACGACGAGTCCCAGGAGGTGGCCAAAGCCTACCACGCCGCGTGTACGCCGGATTTCTTCCTGTTCGACCGCGAGCAGCGCCTGGTCTATCGCGGGCAACTGGATGACACGCGTCCAAACAGCGGCCGCACGCCCACCGGGGCCGATCTGCGGGCCGCGCTCAATGCCGTGCTGGCCGGCAAGCCCGTTCCGGACAAGCAGACACCCAGCGTCGGGTGCAACATCAAGTGGAAGCCCGGCAACGAGCCTGAGTACTTCCACACGCGTGCTTGACGGAGCGTGGTTCGCAGCGCGGGCGCGCCAGGTGCTGCAGCGAGTTGCCGTATGTTTCACATCGTGGAAGGTTCGACGCGGGGGCTGCCGGACGTCGAGCGTTTCATTCACCTCATCGGCTCGCCGGACGGGCATTCGCTGCCGCTGATGCGGGGCTTCTTCGCGGCGGATCGCCCGATCACGGTCGCCCGCGCGCCGGGCCGGCTGGATGTGATGGGCGGGATCGCCGATTACTCGGGCGCTCTGGTGCTCGAGATGCCGATCCATGAGGCGACTCTGGCGGCCGTCCAACTGGACGATTCGCGGCGGCTGCGCATCGTCAGTCTGGGCGCCCGCGACCCAGAGCGCTCGCTCGATTTCGAGATGCCGCTGAGCGATTTCGAGACGCAGGGCGGCCCCATCTCCTTCGAACAGGCCCGCCGATACTTCCAGCGTGATCCACGTCGGCACTGGGCCGCATACGTGGCCGGGGCGTTCCTGGTGCTCATGCGCGAGCGCGGGATGCGCTTCGCCGGCGGCGCGCGGATCCTGATCGATTCGTCAGTACCCGAGGGCAAGGCCGTCAGCTCCTCGGCCGCCCTGGAGGTGGCGGTGATGCAGGCCGTGCTGGGGGCCTGCGGAGTGGGTGCCGATCGCTGCCCCCCGCGGGAGATGGCCCTGCTGTGCCAGCGAGTGGAGAATTGCGTCGTGGGCGCGCCGTGCGGCGTGATGGACCAGATGACCGCCGTCTGCGGGCGGGCCGATCAGCTCATGGGGCTGCTGTGTCAGCCGGCGGAGGTCGTCGATTCGATCCCGGTGCCCGACGATCTGGCGTTCTGGGGAATCGATTCCGGGGTCCGACACGCGGTGGGCGGCTCGGCTTACACGCGAGTCCGCATCGGCGCGTTCATGGGCTATCGCATCATTGCCGAGCTGGCCAAGCTGCGTGTTCACAGCGGGCCAAGCGGCGGGGTTGTGCGGATCGACGATTCGGTCTGGCATGGCTACCTGGCCAACATCCCGCCCGATGTGTTCGACGCGCAGTACGCCCGGCAACTGCCCGAGCACATCCGCGGGGCCGACTTCCTCGCCCGCTACGGAGGCACGACCGATCCGGTGACCGCCGTGGAGCCCGAGGGCGTCTATGCGGTCCGCACGCCGACGGCTCACCCCATCCACGAGCACGTGCGGGTGCGGCGGTTTGCCGAGCTGCTGCGGGCGGAGGGCGAGCCGCATCGACTGGAATCGCTCGGTCAACTCATGTATGACAGCCACGCGAGCTATTCGGCGTGCGGCCTGGGCAGCGCGGCCACGGATCGGCTGGTGGAGCTCGTCCGCGAGGCGGGCGTTTCGAGCGGCCTGCTCGGTGCGAAGATCACCGGCGGAGGCAGCGGCGGGACGGTGGCAGTGCTGGGCCTCCGCGATGCGCAGGAGGCGATCGCGTCGGTGGCACGGCGATACGCTGCCCTGACGGGGCATCTGCCGCAGGTGTTCAGCGGCTGCTCGCCCGGGGCGGCCGAGTTCGGGACGATCGTTCTGCAGGCGTAAAATGTCAGCGGCGGGCCGCGCGCAGTGGAAAAATGGCGAACCCTGGGATGGCGCGTCTGAGATTTCAGATTCTGAATCTCCAATTCTCAGATCTCGCCGGGTCATTCTGAGAACGCCGGTCAGCGGTCCCGGATGAGGAGTCGACTCGATGGCGGTTCTGGTCACGGGCGGGGCGGGATACATCGGCAGCGTCACCGTGGAGCTGCTCCGCCGGCACGGCGAGCAGGTGGTGGTGCTTGACAGTCTCTTCCGCGGACATCGCGAGGCGGTGGACGCGGATGTGCCGTTCTATGAGGGCAGCATCGGGGACCGCGCCCTCATCGAGCGGATCGCCCGCGAGCACCCGCTCGAGTCGTGCGTGCATTTCGCCGCACTGGCGTACGTGGGGGAATCGGTCCAGGAGCCCGCGAAGTATTTCGAGAACAACGTGGAGCAGGGCATCGGTCTGCTGGGCGGACTGCGGGCCGCCGGCGTGAAGCGAATGGTGTTTTCCTCCACCTGCGCGACGTACGGCGAGCCCGAGCAGGTTCCCATCCCGGAAACGCACCGGCAGTGGCCGGTCAACCCCTACGGCTGGTCGAAGTTCTTCATGGAGCGCATCCTGGAGAGCTACGACGCGGCCTACGGAATGAAGTTCGTCGCCCTGCGCTATTTCAACGCCTCGGGCTGCACGGAGAGCAGGGGCGAGGACCACGAGCCCGAATCACACCTGATTCCCAACATCCTGTTTGCCGCCCTGGGCCGCCAACCGTTCGTCCAGGTGTTTGGCAACGACTACCCGACGCCCGACGGGACGGCCATCCGCGATTACATCCATGTGGTCGACCTGGCTGAAGCGCATATTCTGGCCCTCAAGCATCTGCGCCGGGGCGGGGCGTCGGACTGCTTCAATCTCGGCACGGGCACGGGTTTCTCGGTGATGGAGGTCATCGAGGCCGCCCGGCAGGTGACCGGACGTGAGATCCCGGTCAGGATGGGCCCGCGCCGGCCCGGCGATCCGCCGCGCCTCGTCGCGGTCTCCGACAAGGCCCGCCGCGTCCTGGGCTGGAACCCGCAGCTCACCGACCTGAAAGCGATCCTCACCTCCGCCTGGAAGTGGCACTCAGCGCACCCCACTGGTTACCGAATCCGGTGACCCGGCCGGCACGCACGCGGTGCGGTCATAGGTGCTTCAGAGCCTGTGTGAGAAGCTCGATCAGAGCCGCACCCGTGAGGAAGCGGTCTGCGATCACGGGGAGGAACCCGCTCCCTGACGGTCGGGACTCTGCTGGTTTGACCGCTTCTCACACGCTCTCAGAGAACGCCGATGGCCGGGACGGGCTCGTGGGCGATCGCCTCGGGCGTGTCATGCGGTGATACTTCACACAGATCGTCGAACCAGCAGGCGCTGTCATCTCGATAGCAGGTCACCAGCCGGCCCCGCTTGGCGGCGTCCCGGGCGCGGTGGTAGCGCAGATGGATGTACTCTGCATCGACCAGCAGAATCTCGAGCTTGCCCGTCCCATGCGACATCACGAAACGCGGACGGCAGGCGAGCCCCGAGCCATATCGCACCGCCTCCTGGAAGATGCTCCATCCGCGGGTGATGGGGACTGTAAAGGGCGCATTGCCGACCGTCGGGCGACACTGGAAAACGTAGTAGGGCGGGCAGCCGATGAAGGAGAGCTGCCGCAGCAGGGTGGAGAGCACATGCGGGTCGTCATTGACGCCGCGAATGAGCGGGCACTGGTTCACCGCCACAACGCCGAGCCGGCTGCACAGGTGGAGCGCCTCGACCGCCGTCTCCGTCAGCTCCCGCGGATGATCGAAGTGCGCCATCAGGTACAGCCGCCGACGGGGCTCTGAGAACGTGCGCAGGACCTCATGCAGCTCCAGATCGTTCAGGATGCGTCGGGGGTCGAAGGCCGGCACTTTCGAGCCGATCCGGATGATCTGCACGTGGGGAATCGTCCGCAGTGCGGAAAGGATCTCCCGGAGACGCCGCGTCGGGAGCGCCAGCGGGTCGCCGCCGGTCAGCAGCACGTTGGTCACTTCAGGATGAGCCCGGATGTAATCCAGGGCGACGGAGAGATCGAGGCCCGCTTCCCGGTTGCCGTCGAGAAAGAGCCGCTTGCGGAAGCAGTAGCGGCAGAATCCGGCACACACGTCGCTGCACAGAAGTAGCACGGTATCTTCGTACTTGTGCTGGACGCCGGGTGCCACGGTGTACCCCGCTTCGTGGCTGGCATCGAGCGATCCCCACGAAGTCAGCTCTTTCGGATTGGGGATGATGAGTCGGCGAATCGGATCGCGCGGGTCGTTCCAGTCGATGAGCGCCAGATAGTCCTCGGTCGCCCGGAAGGCAAAACGTGCTCCCACCCTCCCCAGCGCGGTCTTGTCGTTGTGTGAAAGTGGCTCAAGCTGCTCAACGGACGTGAGATATCGGATCCGATCGGGGTCACGACGGGGGCGGGGTGCGATCATGGGTCAGCCTCCTGTGCAGGGCGGTCCGCGCCGGCCGCGACGCAGACCGAAGGAAAGCGGCCCGACTTCCCTTGAAGCTGACCTGCGGGCCCCGCGGCCCGCACCCTTCGCGTTGTCTACCTGATTATACATTCGCGGGTGGCCCGGGTGCTCATGAAATCCCCCCAAAAGTGAGATCGCCGCGAACGTACGTTCTTTGACGATCTGAGATGGGGCCGCGATATTGGAAGCCCATGGCCGTCACGGTGACGCATCTGCTGGATCGTGAGACGCCCGAAGACGCCCTGCGGCTGATCGACCTGCTCGTGCGGCTCACGCCGAGGGAGCGGGTGCGGCATCGCGTGGTCGCCCTCGGTCCGCCGCCCGCCAGTCTAAGTCTGCCGCCTGACGTGTGGCTGGCGTCCGTGCCGGTCCGGTTCGACTGGCCGATGCTTTCGCTGCCGGCTCTGAAACGCGTGCTGCGCGCGGAGCCTGCGGAGGTGTTGCATGCGCTGGGTACGCAGGCGGCGGCGGTTGCGGGGGGGCTGCGAAATGCGGGCGCGGCGATCCCGGTGCTGGCGACGTTGACCGATCCGGCTGAGGCGGACCGGGCGGCGCGATGGTGGCGGAGCCTGCAGAGTGCCGGGGCTCCCGTGGAACTGCTCTGCTCGTCGAGCATGGTTCAGCGCCGGCTCGTCGAGAAGGGGGTTCCCCTTCACGCGATGGCCGTCGTGCGGCCGGGGGTGGACTTTTCCGAACTGAACGCGGCTCGCCGCAATTCGTCCCGTGAGTCATCACTCGGCCGGTCTCCGCATGCCGAAACGGCCGCCACGGTGGGCGGGGAGACGGCCGCCACGGGGGGAGGTCGCTGCAGTAGGAAGTGTGGGCCGGTGCTGGTCGTGCCCTCGCCGCCGACACGGGCGGGCGGGCAGTTCCTGGGCGTCTGGGCCGTCGCGATCCTGCATCAGCTCTGGCCCGACGTGCGGCTGCTCATTCCCGGCTGCTCGCGCGAGGCCGATCGCATCGCCCGTCTGTTGCGGGAGATCTACTGCCCGCAGGCGTTCGTGATGACCGGCGGCTGCTCTTCGCCTGCTGAGTTGCTGGCCGTATCGGACGCACTGATTGTCCCGGCCGTGGACAATATCCCCACCGGCTGGCTGGCGTGGGCGATGGCCGCGGGTGTACCGGTGATCGGCTCGGCGGTGCCTGCCGTGACCGAGTTCATCGCCGACCGGCACAACGGCTTCCTGTGCAAACCCGGCGAGCCGCACACGCTGGCCATCCGCATTCGCATGGCGTTCGAGGCTGCTGATCAGATGCGGCAATGCGCGGAGGTCGCCCGGGGGCAGGCGTACGACGTCTTCCGGGCTCAGCAATGCGTCGAGCAGTACACGGCAGCCTTTACGAGCCTTGCGGCCGGTCGCCCCGCCGTCGGTGCGGTGCGCGATGCGGCGGTAGCGTCGTAGGTGGAGGTGTGGCAGTTATTCCCGGGGAAGATGGCCAACGTTGCGGTGTCCCGATGCATCGGGATCTTCCCGGCGCGCCGGGACACGTGCCGGCGGGACGCCTGCACCACAGAAGACGGCCGCTGCCCGGAAACACTGCCAGACCCGCAGGCGGAGCCGCGGACGGCGACACTTGCGTTGGCGTGGGCCCTCTCATAGAGTTGTTCGCGCCGAGCGGAGCCGAACGCTCGTCTTCAGAGCATCCCGCAGCAGGAGTCTCTCATCGTGCCGGACACGCCGTTCCGTAACCGCTCGATCCGCCAGATATCGTTCTGGGTGGCCGTCATCTCCGTGCTGGCCGGGCTGATTCTGCTCGTTGCCGGGCTCGCCTTCATGTTCCGCCCGGGCAAGGAGGTCCCCGGCGCCCTGATGTTCACCGGCGGCCTGCTCCTGTCCGTGATCGGGCTGCTGGCGCATCTGACGAACCTGTTGCTGCTCAAGACCGAGATCAACGTCAACCGGATTCACCACGACACGCTCGACCTGCTCGATCTGTTCCGGCGTTTCGAACCGCACATGCGGACCCTGTCGGACAACATCCAGATCTCCGACGCGGCCAAATCCATCGCCCATCGCGAGCGAGAGCGCGACATGCTGCGGCAGGCGATCCGCGAGGAGATGTACAGCGGCGACTGGGAGGCGGCTCACTACCTCATCGATCAGATGGAGCGGCGGTTCGGCTACATGCAGGAGGCCAAGACGCTCCGGGCCGAGATCAACCAGGTCCGAGACATGACGATTGAGGAGAAGATCGGCGAGGTGATCTCACACATCGACGCGCTCATGAACGAACACAAGTGGGACCGCGCGCGGCAGGAAATCGAGCGGCTCATGAAGCTGTTCCCGCGTCATGAGAAGATCCTGAACCTTCCGGCCGAACTGACCCGCCGCCGCGAGGCCCGCAAGCAGGAACTGCTGGCCCAGTGGCGTCTGTCGGTTCAGCGCAATGAGATTGATCGCGGCATTGCGATCCTGACCGAACTCGACGCGTATCTGACCGCCCAGGAGGCCGAACAGCTCCGGGAGTCGGCCCGCGACGTGTTCAAGGCCCGGCTGCTCAACCTGGGGGTGCAGTTCAGCCTCGCCGTCCAGGAGCAGCGCTGGCGCGACGCGCTCGAGGTGGGCCTGACCATCCGCCAGGAGTTCCCCAACAGCCGGATGGCCGTCGAGGTGGGCGAGAAGATCGACGTCCTCCGCGTCCGGGCCGGATTCGTCAGCGACGCCGAGATCACCCATCGCCGTGCGGCGCCGATGACGTGAGTGGGTGCAGCGCCGGGATCACGCCTCTGACACTGGCCGGCTGTCATCGAACTACCAATTGAATCGGCCGGCCACATCGGCCAGGTAATCGGGCGGGGCAACCTCGTCCTTGCGGATCTCGCGGAGAATCCCCTCCTGGGTGCGACGTTGTTCGACGGCCGCCTCCGCCGCGGCGAGAAGGTCATAGGCGGACTTCGGGTCGGGTGCGGCCCGGAGTTTGCCGCGCACCGCCTTGCTGTCGAGAAGCTGGCTGCTGTTGGCCAGGATTCGCAGGTGATCCGACACCTGGTCGGTGGGGCCCGCGATCATCATGATGGTATCGACGTTTCGCCCTTCGGCGTCCCAGCGGACCGGCTCATGCAGAATCAGCAGAGCAATGCCGAACCGCCGCAGTCCGGGCAGGCGGCAGTGCGGGATCGCCGCTCCGTTGGAGAAGGCCGTGGTGCGGGTGCGCTCGCGATCCATCACGGCCCGGTGAAGCATGCCCCGGTCCACGCCGAGTCGGGCAGCCAGTTCCGTACCCAGCCGCGAGATCACGTCCGCCGCACTGCCGGCCGTCCTCTCAATGAAGATCATTTCCGGCGATAAGCTTTCTCGAACCAGCACCTGCGACTCCTGCGGATAACAGAGGAACGGGTCCGTGACACCTTGGGCGGGTGGCGGAGCCGCCGTTTGTGGTGTCCCGATGCATCGGGATCTTCCCGGCGCGCCGGGACACGTGCAGGCGAGACGCCTGCACCACAATCGCCCCGGCCCGCGGATCGTGTCACGGACCCGAAGGGAACGAACAGGCAGGCTCCCCCTGGCCAGAGGCGTTCCGCGCCGGCATCATATCGTTCTGAACCGCGCCCCTGCAACCGCCGTGAGCGCTTGACAGGTATCCCGCAGCGGCGATGATCGCGCCCTTTCACAGGGACGTTTCGGCACGTTGAGGCGAGACGATGGTTCTTCCCATTGCGGTGCTTCTGGCAGCGGTGACCCCCGCGAAAGTGGAGCGGATCAACCTCGTTGATTTTGCCCGGATCGTGCGCTACGACGGGGATTCACCCGAGACGCTCGAGGCGCGCGAGTTGGAGCGGGGCGTCGACGGCTGGGATGCCTGGCTCGGCCCGGACGGGCAGTACATGATCGGCGTTGAGTGGGACGAGCCGCGGGACCTGGCCGAGGTCAACATCGAGTTCCGCCACGCGATCGCCAACCGCGACGAAATCCGGGTGCAGTATTGGCACCAGCACTGGCCCAGCAACACGACGGGCGGCTGGGCCGATCTCGATGATCCGTTCCACGGTGAATGGGTGACGGCCCAAGCGGAATGGTGGGCCGGCGACCGCGATGTCACGTTTGCGTTCGTGCCCTACCACGAGGAACAGCCCAGCCGGCCGAACAAGAAGATGCGCTACCGCCGGACGTACCGGCTGCGGTTCCTGTGCGGCAAGGTGCAGCAACCGCCGGTGCGGTACCTGCGGGCATACGGCCCCAGCAAGAGCGTCGAGGAGACGTTCGACCTCTCCTTCGCTGCGGGGGC
>CAZQEN010000263.1:5438-11311 GCA_964591605.1 uncultured Planctomycetales bacterium | reverse complement strand
TTAGAAATCCGTTGCTCTATCCACCTGAGCTACGGGCGCCTGCCGGTATTGTAGCGGAAACCGGCCGGCGTTCACGAGAGCGACCGCCGGGTCTGTCGGGTGGTGGCGTCTACCACGCGACGGGAATAAAGGCCGTCTACTTGGCGCGCGGGCGGCGGCCAGAGGCCGTGCCGGGCGGGACTTCGTCGCTGCGACAGAGCCGGATGGTCTGCGTGCCGTACGCCTTGAGCGGCACGACGAGTTCACCGGCCGCGAGGACGGCCGGGCCGTGGTTCCGCTCCACGAGGTCGCACAGCAGCGCGCTGCTCACCTCCGGGAGCTTGACCGAGATCCGCGCGTCGCAGGCCTGCCCGCCGGTTTCATGAACACGAATGATGATCCCCTTGCCATCTTCCGCTGGTTTGACGCAGCTCAGCTCGACGTTGGGCGGCGCCACCGAACAGTAGCTGTTGACCGCCGGCAGGGGGGTGTCCTTCCCGGCAGCCACGACCGTCGCCACCAGCGGGTGCTGCACGGACAGCCCGAACTGCGTGGCCGCCGCCGCATCGATCGAATCGCCGGAAGTCAGGCTGTAGCGGAACGTGAACCGCCCGTCCTGGCCCGCCTTGTAGTTCGTGAACCAGTAGTTGTTCATCGCATACGCCAGAATGGTGCCGTTGGTGATCGGCAGCTCGTCGAGCCACTTGCCCGACTGCGGCGCGCAGAGCTGAACGAGCGGCGTATCCGGCGAAGACCAGACCACCGTGCCTGCATCGGTCTGAACGGTGAGCCACCGCTGGATGCTCAGCCAGTCCCGGCAGCCGCCGGGCCAGTGATCCTCATTCGGCCGCACTGTCCCGCCGCCGATTTCGTAGCGGAACTTCGGATTGGCCCCCGCGACCGGAAACGCGATGTACACCGCCTCCTTCGCGAGCGTCATGTCCTTCTGCAGCGTGATCGACAGGTCGATCCGCGGATCCGCGTCAAACAGGATGACCTCGGTCACGATCTGCGGAAACATGGCGGCCTTGGCGATCGAGCGGATGCTGCTGAACACTCCGTCCGATTCGCCGGCCCGGCCGCGCTCGATGCGGGCGTCCCCGGACAGATGGAACTTCACCCCGGCCGGGTTCGGGCACATCACCTGCGTGGCGCCCTTCTCATCGCCGCCCGCCGCGTACACGAGCTGGCCCAGCTTATAGGGGCTCGATGCATCCACCAGTTCGCGGCCGGCCCGGCGCTTGTCGATGATGCTGCGCACGCCGCCGGTCTTCTCGTCGAGGGTCACGCGGTAATAGTCGTTCTCGATCGTCGCCCCCTCGATCCGCGCCTGCGCACGGGGCAAGCCGGCCGCACCCGCCCGGACCGTGTAGGTTCGATAGCCCAGCGCCGGTACATCCGCCGCCTGAAAGGCAACCGTCACATGCGAGAGGGCCTCCTCCCGGACGACCTGCTGCGGCACGGGCTTGTCGCCGTCGACGATCATCGAGCCCTTCGGAAGGCTCACCTCCGCTGCCCCGGATCGCGCCTGTCCGGACGGATTAAAGACCAGGACCGAGCCGCCGGGCACCCCGACCCTGCCCGCCAGCGCGTGCAGCGCGTCGCGCAGCAGATTCCGGCTGCCGATCTCGGCCATGCGGGCGTAATCGGCCTTGATCGCCCACTGCCGGCTCACGAAATCGGACGCCGGCGCCGTGATGCTGTTCCAGGCGCCCCAGGTGTGCTCGTCGTAGAGCAGAATGTTGTCCCAGACGCGGTTGATGCGTTCCCGGGGAACCTCGGTCTTCCGGTCGATCGCGGCCAGCACGGCCCAGGCCGCCTCGGCCGTGGCAATACGCTTGTGATTGCGGCGATTGACGGCCGTCTCGAGCGCGGATGAGGCCGCGCCATCCTCCCACCAGCTTCCCCCGCAGCCGCGCACCGTCGGGATCCGGTCGGCGAAGTTCTTCTCGATGTGCTCGAAGAAGTCCTTGTTGCCGGCCAGCATCACCTTGGGATACGCATAGCGTTTCGCATAATCGGTGATGGTTTCCGCGATGTCGCGGCCGATGGCCACGTTGTCACTGTACGCCCCGTGCAGCAGGATCGCGTCGTAGGGGTATTCGCTGCGCTTGTTCCACCCGATCATGTATCGCTCGACGACCTCGCGCATGTGGTTGACACCCCACTTGAGCCCGATGAGCTCGGCCTGCGAGTAACCGTCGGAGAGCCACGTGAGCACGCGGCCGCCGTCGGGCCCTTCCCACCAGAACGGGGCCTTCTGATTGATGCCCTTCTTGAACAGCGGAGCCCGCGTCTGATTCACGCCGCAGCTCAGATACTTGATCCCCGCCCCGGCCAGCACGCTCGGCACCGTCCACACGTGCGACGGAGCGTCGGTGAGCGTGAGACTCTCGAAGGGCACGCCGTGAAGGCGGGCCAGCCTGGCCGTGTAATACATGTTGCGGATCAGTTCTTCATGCGAACACAGGCCGGTGAGCATGTTCAGGTAGCCGGCCTCGATGCCGATCCGGCGGCTGCGCGAGGCGTCCAGCAGTTTCTTGCGCGTATAGGGATTGTCACGCAGCCACATCTGGGCCGCCCACGACGATTCGAGGTTCCAGTGATACAGCGGGAACTCCCGGGCGAGCTCGATGGCCAGGTCGGTGTTGCGGTTGTGCAGCTCGATCACGCGGTCCTGCACGTCGGTGTAGCCGATGTCGGTGTGCGTGCTGGGCGCCACGAAGATGTGCCACTTCTTGACCGGCGTCTGCTCGACCTTGACTTCACTCGACTGGCCGCCCGACCGGAACATGAACGTCAATTCGCGCGCGGCCTGCGTTGCGGGGACGGTCACGCGGGCGGTCAGCGCGCCGAGCTGAGGCTTGCCCACCTGCATCCGGATGAGACTCTCATCGGCCGCCTTGACTTCCAGCAGAACCGGCTCGGACGAGAGCATCCGCTGAACGGAAACCGTGCACTCCTGCTCGAGCTGGCCGTTCTTCTCGACCAGGAAAACCGTCGGGCTCACGCCGATCTTGGGCTTGATCTCCTCGCTGCCCGACAGGGCGCGAAAGCTGACCGCATCGTAGAGAATCCACGATCCGCCAGTGACGGTCAGTTCCACGACGTTGCCCGTGGGCCTGAGCAGGTCACCGGGCACGGTGAACGTGAGCGATCGGTGTTTGCCTTTCTCGGGGTGGATGACGGCGATGTCGCCCACGCCCTTGTCGAGGGTGAGGTCCGCGTGCTGGTTATTGACTTGCACGCGCAGCACCGGCGCAAACTGGCTCTGCGTGTCCACGATGTCGATGGTCAGCTCGTAGCCCGGCGCCGCGGGGCCCTTGAGATCGAATGCAATGCGGAACGGGTGCGTCTTGCCGCCGGCCCACTGGTCAACGGGTCCGGGGTGGGCTGCGCTGAAGTCCTTCGCCGCGTCGCTCCGGCCCACCTCAAAGAGGACATCTTTCGGAAACGCCTGCGGATAGCCGCCAAAGACGTTCCCCGCGTTGCCCAGGTCGCGGTAGTCATTGTCCGGTTTGCCGATCTGCCAGACCGGCTGCGGCGGGCTCTGGGCGAGAGCGAGGCTGCTCAGAAACATGGATGCGATCAGACCCGGTCGAATCATGAGGCACCTCGATGGTCGCGGCTTGCCGCCGCAGGACTGGAAGAAACGCAGAGATTCACTCTCCCAGCGAACCGCCGGAGAGTCGCCAGACGCAGTAGATTGTCTCTACTTCTTGTCGCCGCTCTCCTCCGGCAGCGTCATGACCACGTGCACGACGCCGCCCTGGGTGGTCGTGCGGATGTCCAGGCCGCTGCGGTGGAAGATCTTGAGCATCCCGCTGTTTTCCACGAGCACGTCGGCAGAGAAGCAGGTAATTCCCTCCTGCTGGCCGATCTCGATCAGCCGGCGGAACAGCACGGTTCCCAGCCCCTTGCGCTGCCAGTCGTCGCGCACCGCGAACGCCATTTCCGCACTGTCCTTGGACGGATCCGACATGTACCGTCCCACGCCCACGACATCCTCGTCGCCCGGTGGGCCGATGGTGGCCACGAGCGCCATCTCGGTATCGTAATCGACATTGCAGAATACCTGCAGCCGGTTGTGCGGCATCGACTTGAGCGTCGCGTGGAACCGCAGATAGATGGTCTGTTCGCTGAACGAGTAGAACATCTCCTTGATGCGCGGTTCGTCGTCGGGGCGGATCGGGCGGATCAGGGCCTGCGTTCCGTCGCGCAATGTCAGCGTCGACTCGAGATGCGCCGGATACGAACTGCGCGGCGGGGGCATGATCTGGTTGGCGTACACCAGGTGCCGCCGCTTGGCCGCGTGCAGCAGCTCGCCGCGGAAATCGGGGTGGGCGATGCTGATGAGCGACATGGCCCGCTCGCGGATCGACCGGCCGTTGAGGTAGGCGATGCCGTATTCGGTCACCACGTAATGCGTGTCGCCGCGCGTGGTCACCACGCCCGCCCCCTCCTGCAGCGTCGCGACGATGCGCGACTGGAGCCCGTCCTCGCCCTTCACCGTGCTGGGTAGGGCGATGATCGGCTTGCCGTTCTTGGCCAGGGCCGCCCCGCGGATGAAATCGGCGTGCCCGCCGATCCCGCTGTAAAAGCGCTGCCCGATGGAATCGGCGCACACCTGCCCGGTCAGATCGATCTCCAGGGCCGTGTTGATCGCCACCATGTTGTCGTGCTGGCTGATGATGAACGGGTCGTTGGTGTACTCCGACGGGTGCATTTCGATCGCCGGGTTCTCGTGCATGTACTCGAACAGCTCACGGCTCCCGGCGCCGAAGCTGCCCACGATCTTGCCGCGGTGCAGGCGCTTCTGTTTGCCCGTGATGTTGCCGGCCTGGGCGAGTCTCATCACGCCGTCCGAGAACATCTCCGTGTGGATGCCCAGATCGTGCTTGTTGCTCAGGGCCGACAGCACGGCGTCGGGGATCCGCCCGATGCCGAGCTGGAGCGTCGATCCGTCGTAGACCAGCCGGGCCACGTTGAGCCCGATCTGTCGGATCACGTCGTCGCCCTCGTCCCGGGCGGGCATCTCAATCAGCGGCTCGGTCTGATCGACGAGATGCTGGATCTGGTTGACGTGGATGAACGCGTCACCCAGGGTGTAGGGCATGTTCTCGTTGACCTGGGCAATCACGAGTTTCGCCGATTCGGCCGCGGCCTTGGTGATGTCCACCGACACCCCCAGGCTGCACACGCCGTGTTCATCGGGCGGCGTCACCATGATGAGGGCCACATCGATGGGCAGGGCCCGCGACCGGAACAGCCGCGGCACCTGCGAAAGAAACACGGGCGTGTAGTCGGCGCGGGCCTCGTTGACGGCATCGCGCACGCCCGCCCCGATGAAAAACGCGTTCGCCCGGAAACTGGGGGCGTGGCGCCGGTCCGCATAGTGGGCCACGCCGAGCGTGAGCACCTGCACCAGCTCGGTGTCCGCCAGCTTTTCGCCGGCCCGCACCATCGCCTGCACCAGGGCCTGCGGCTCGCCGCACGCCGATCCGATGAACACGCGGTTGCCCGGCTTGATCTTTTTCGCGGCGAAGTCCGCCGTCACAATCTTGTCGGCGTAACGTTCACGCCAGTTCTGAGTCATCGGATGATTCTCCCGTAGGGTGGGCTCCGCCCACCAAAGTAGGGTGGGCTCCGCCCACCAAACGCGACGGCGGTTGTGCGGAAAGGTGGGCAGAGCCCACCCTACCTGGTCTCGAGGATGATCCTCGCGTCGGCGACCACCGCTCCCTGACCCTTCGAGCCCACCGAAAACTCCCGTAGGGTGGGCTCTGCCCACCGAAGTAGGGTGGGCTCCGCCCACCAAACGCGACGGCGGTTGTGCGGCAAGGTGGGCAGAGCCCACCCTACCTGGTCTCGAGGATGATCCTCGCGTCGGCGAC
>CAZQEN010000263.1:0-5338 GCA_964591605.1 uncultured Planctomycetales bacterium | reverse complement strand
CACCGCTCCCCGACCCTTCGCGTACACAATCAGCGGGTTGATATCCAGCTCCTTGATCTGCGGATGGTCGGTCACGAGTTGCGAGAGCCGGCACAGCGCGTCACAGATCGCGGGCGTGTCCGAGGGCGGCTCGCCGCGCACCCCCTCCAGAAGCTTGTACGCGCGGATGCTGCGGACCATCACCTTCGCCGAGTTCTCCCGGATCGGCGCGAGACGGAACGAGACATCCTTGAGGGCCTCCGTGTAAATACCGCCGAGGCCGAACATGATGAGCGGCCCGAACCGCTCGTCGCGGCTCATGCCCACAATCGTCTCCTTGCCGGGAGCCAGCATCTTCTGAATCAGCACGCCCCAGATCTCGACGTCCGCTCCCATCTTCTGCCGGACCGAGGCGATCATGGCCTCGTAGGCGGCACGCACGCCGCCGGCGTCGCGCAGGTTGAGCTTCACGCCGCCCACGTCGGTCTTGTGCAGGATCTTGGGGCCGGAGATTTTCATCACCACCGGATAGCCCATTTCGTCCGCGGCGGCCACCGCCTCGTCGGCGGATCGCGCCAGTTGGCCGGGCACCACGTTGAAGCCGTACTGGCGGAAGACCTCGAGGGCCCCGAGCTCCACGATCTGACGTCGGCCGGCGGCCAGCTCCGCGGCCAGCAGAGCGTCCACCTTCGCCTTGTCCACGTCGTAGTGAACGAAACTGCTGGGCGGCGTCCGCGTCCACTCCGCGAACCGCGCCTTGGCCGCCATCGCCCGCATCGCACTTTCGGGAAACGCGTACGTCGGAACCTTGTACTCGTGCAGAACCTTCACGCCGCTCGCCACGTCGGCCAGGCCCATCATGCAGGCCACGATCGGCTTGGGCGAAAACTCCTTGGCCTCGCCGACCACCCGGGCGATTTCCGAGCAGTTGGTCATCGACTGCGGCGTCACCAGCACCATCAGTTGGTCCACGTCCTCGTCCGCCACTACCGCGTCGATCGCCGACCGGTAGCGGTCCTCGCGGGCATCGCCGATCACATCCACAGGATTCTTCAGACTTCCTGTCGCGGGCATCTGAAACTTGAGCGACTTGACCGTGTATTCCTGAAACCGGGCGAGCTGCAGGTTGTTGCGGATGCAGGCGTCGGTGGCCATGATGCCCGGACCGCCCGCGTTGGTGATGATCGCCGTCCGTCGGCCCTGCGGCATGACCGGGTCGACGAACATGTCGGCATAGTCGAACAGATCCGCCACACTCTCGACGCGCAGCACGCCCGCCTGGGCCATCACCGCGTCATACACCTCGTCGGAGCCGGCCATCGAACCGGTATGCGACGCGGCGGCCGCCGCCCCCTGCGCCGTCCGGCCCGTCTTGATGGCCAGGATCGGCTTGGGATCAGCCCCGTGCGTGATGGCATACGCCGCCTCGACGAACGCTCGCCCGTTCGAGAGATCCTCGATGTACATCACGAGCACTTTCGTGTTCGGATCGGCGGCGATCGCCTGCAGCAGATCGACCTCGGTCAGATCGGCCTTGTTGCCGAAGCTCACAAACTGCGAGAAGCCGATGTCGCGCCCCGCCGCATAGTCCAGCAGCGCCGCGCTCAGAGCGCCGCTCTGGCTGATCAGCCCGATCGGGCCCCGCTTGGGCATCTCGCGCCCGAACGCCGCGTTCATGCGCACCTGCGAATCCGTATTGATGATTCCCAGGCAGTTGGGCCCGACGATCGAAAGGCCCCGCTCCCGGGCGAGGGCCTTCAGCCGGTTCTCGCGCTCGAGTCCGTCCCCGCCGATCTCCTTGAAGCCCGCGGAGATCACGACGAAGTGACGCGTTCCTTTCTCCGCCGCCGCCGCCACGATGCCCTCGACCGCCGGGGCGGGCACGATCACCACGCACAGATCGACCGCCTCATCGAGCGCCTCGATCCGGGGCGCGCAGCGGATTCCCAGAATGCTCTTGGCTTTCGGGTTGATCGGATAAAGCACGCCGGTGTATTCGCCGTACACCAGATTGCGCATGATGTCGTTGCCGACCGTCCCGGGCGTCCGCGACGCACCGATCACCGCGATCGAGCGGGGGCTCAGCAACGGCGTCAGATTTCGCACAGATGTGGTCAGTGGTTGCTCCAGTATGGGCATTTGGGTCATCAGACACAGCTCCTGCGGGTTTCTCCACAGCCGATCCCGGCGGCCCACGCCGACCGGTCAGCCCCGCTTCTCGAATACCCGCGGCAAGGGATGATTCGGAGTGGTCCACCCCCCCGCCCTGACCGCGCCACCGGCCCGGCGGAACCGCCCCGGCACCCGAGTTCATTCTGATGAGCGGGCTGTCAAGTAGAAGTTAACCCCGTGAGGGGGGAAGGTCCACCTCGGCCATCGGGTATCCTGGCCGGGTGGGCCAGCTCCGATTCCAAACAGTCCTGGCAGCTTTCTCTAGGCACAAATCGTGCCAGTGTTTCTGAAGCATGTTGACCTCTGGGAGAATGCTTCATGTCACGACGCCGTTGGGCTTTATGGTGCGTGCAGGTACTGATCTGGATTGTGCCCGGAACGGCCCTGTGGGGCGCAGGTTGCCAGACCCAGTTCCGTGACAGTGTCATCGGCGCCGGCGCCGATTTCGCCGGCGACGTGGTCACGAAAGTGCTGGAGACGATCATCCCCGTGGATACGATCCTGTCGGGCGGGTAGACGCCGGCCGGCATCAGCGTCCCGGCGGCATGATCTCACCGTCCGCGCCCGTGCGTAGAGGGCAATCGGTACCTTGCGTGGGTCTTCCTGACCTCACGGACGGCCGCGTCGCGCCGCTCGTGATCGCACCGCCGTGTGTCAACCGTCACCTGGGTATACGGTCCTCGACATGAGTGCGACGACGGGACTTGTCTGGTCGGCTCGCTATCTGGACCACGAAACCGGTCCAGGCCACCCCGAACAGCCCGAGCGCCTCGCCGCGGTGGAACATTCGCTGCGCGAGGCAGGCTTCTTCCAGTCGACCCGCGGAATCGCGCCGCACGCCGACGACATGACGCCCGTCCTCCGCGTTCACGAGTCAGCCTACATCGAGCGCTTTCACCGCGCGTGCGAAGAGGGTCTTCATTGCCTCGACTCGTGCGAATGCCCGGTCTGCCCGGCGAGTTTTGAGATCGCCATGCTGGCTGCGGGCGGGGCCGTTGCCGCGGTCGAAGCGGTGATGGAGGAGCGCGTCCGGAACGCTTTCTGCGCCCTGCGCCCGCCCGGCCATCACGCCGAACGCGGCCTCGCGATGGGCTTCTGCTATTTCAACAACACGGCCATCGCCGCTGAGCACCTGCGGGCCCGCTACGGACTCCGGCGCATCGCGATTCTCGACTGGGACGTCCACCACGGCAACGGAACGCAGCACCTCTTCGAGGACGACCCCGACGTATTCGTCTGCGATATCCACCAGCATCCTCACACCCTCTATCCCGGTACGGGCTTTGACTGGGAAAAAGGGTGTGGGCCTGGCGTCGGGGCGACGCTGAACATACCGCTCATGCCCGGCAGCGGCGACGCCGACTACCGATGGGCCTTCGACAACCGCATCGTGCCCGCCATCGACGACTTTCGACCCGAGTTCCTGCTCGTTTCCGCCGGTTTCGATGCCCACCGCGACGATCCCCTGGCCGACATCGAACTGAGCACCGAGATGTTCGTCTGGATGACCCTGCAGGCGATGAATCTCGCGGAAACCCATTGCGAGGGACGCCTCGTCAGCCTCCTCGAAGGCGGCTATGACCCGGCGGTTCTCGCCGAATGTGTGTGTGTCCACCTGGGCACGCTGGCCGGCATCACGACGGGCGTGGGCGATTAGGGGGGTGCCGTCGGAGTGATGGCATCGCTCTGCGAGGACGACGCGGTCTCACACGTTCCCCTGCAATTTCAGCCGGTACATCCGCGCAAAAGCACTGACCCGCCGGGCATCTCCGCGCCCGCCACAAAACAGGACGGGATGCGGGCCGGAATAGACTTTGCACACATCATCGACGCCGTCCATCTCCACCAGCACCCGCGTCGCGCATCCGCCGGTGGGGGGCGAGGTCGGCGATTCCACCACCTTCCCGGTCCAGCAGCACAGCGTGTCCTGCCCGCTGAGGTACTTGGTGAGCATGACCGGTTCGCCGGGCGTCCATTGCACATCCAGCGCCGCCGTTTTGGGGAGCTGGTGAAAGAACGGCCGCACGAGGTATTTCTGCGGCGTCTGGCCCGGGCCGTGCAGGTTCCACGCGCAGGTGCAGTGGGCCCCGAAGTAGCGATTCTCGCTCGTATCGAACTCCGGATTGTGCTGGAACCCCGGCCGGTCCAGCAGCCAGCGCCCCAGCATCAGCGTCAACGTCGCGTTCAGGTCGTTTTCGCACCCGCATGGCACCAGGGCCCCGTTGTTTGCCGCGAAGCTGATGCACGGCTTGTGGTGTTTGAGCTGCAGGCACTCGATGGTGATCGCGTCGGCCTCGTAGCGTTCCATGATCTGCCTGACCGCATGGTGCGAGCGCATGGCCTCGACGAAGTATTCATCCGCCACCTCCATCACTCGCACGGCGTTCTTCTTGACCTGCATCGCCTCGGCCACCAGCGTCTCCGTGGCGCCCACACGGTCGAAGAGGTCGTTGAACTCCTCCGCCGGTGCTTCGATGATCTCCACGCCGAGTCTTTCCTCACGGCTGCGGACCGGCGACTTCGTCCGCCCCGAAATCCGCAGCATCCGGCTCTGGGCGAGCATCCTGCGGGCCCGGACGGCGCGGAGACCCCGCTCGATTTCATCCCAGTTCTCGATCGAGTGGATGTAGTACATCCCCGGCGCGGTGCGCAGGTAGTCCGGCGGCAACTGATGGTTTGAGCCCACCGGCTGGTACACGATCGCCGTCGGCGCGGATTCCGATGCCATCTGGAACGCCCACTTCGACAGACTGTTCCAGAAATTGACGACCAGCACCGCATCCGGACCCGCCGCCCTGGCCTTCTCGATGAACTCCTTGACCTTCGCCTCCTGATAGATGGCCTTCGGCTGGAACTCGACGGCGACATCCAGCCTCCCGGCGATCTCGCGAATGCGCGCGGTGAACTTCTTCTCCTGCTCCTCCGGTTCGAACTGGTTGCCCGGCCAGGTGAACCAGCGGTGCACCTGCCACGAATCCTCCATCCGCCCTTCGTTCACCACATCGGCAGGGGGGTAGAGAAAGGCGACGAGCACCCGGGGCGGGCGCTTCTCTGCCCCGGGCCAGGCGGGAGCCGTCGCCGCGTCACGTTCGGCCGCCACCGCCCATGATCCGACTCTGATCGTCCCGAGTGCGGCGGCGCAGGTCAGGAACTCACGACGGTCAAGCCCACGCGATAAGCAGGATTC
>CAZQEN010000262.1:0-11383 GCA_964591605.1 uncultured Planctomycetales bacterium | reverse complement strand
GGTCGTAGCAGATGTAGACGCCCACCTTGCCCACGCGCGTCTCGAACACCGGGTAGCCCAGGTTCCCCGGCTTGAAATAGAACTTCTCCCAGAAGCCCGGCGCACAGTGCGGGATGTGGATCTTGCGGAACTTGCCCAGGTACTTTCCGCCCGCGTCGATCACCGCGGCCGTGTTGTAGTACACACCCGTCAGGTCCTCCTCGTACATCGGCACGACGATGACCATGTCGTGTGTTTTCGCCAGCTCGCACATGAGCTGCGTCGTCGGCCCGTCGGGAATGCGCTCGGTCATCTCGTACCATTTGGGGTTTTGCTCGCAGCAGAAGTAGGGGCCGTAGAAGATCTCCTGCAGGCACGCCACCTGCGCGCCGGCCTTCGCGGCCCGCTCGATCAGAACCACGTGCTTGTCGATCATCGACTTCTTGATCCTGGGCAGCGGCGCCGTCGCCGGCTCGCTCAGCGTCGCCTGGATCAGCGCTCCACGGACGATTCGGGGCATGTGCTTCTCGCTTTCCTCTTGGCTCGAACTCGGGGAGAGTTTATCATTTGGAGAGGTTCCTCGAAAGCCCTGGGACATCGCGGACCTCGGAGTCGACACATGGTTCAACTGACGGCTCATTTTGACGGAAAGGCGCTGATCCCTGATGACAAAGTGGATCTTCCCCGCGGCGTTCCCTTGCGCCTCACTGTCGAGTTGCCGGAGGCTCAGGCCTCCGATCCTCACGATCCGTTTCTGCGCCTGGCGGGGCTCGGCGCCGAGATTTGGGAAGGCATCGATGGTGTTGAGTATCAACGACGCGAGCGCGAGGGCTGGGAATGAAGGTGTTCTGGGACACCAATCTGTTCATCTACTTCATCGAGCGCCACCCGCTTTATTACCCGCAGGTTCTCTCTCTTTACCAGCTCTGCCGATCCAGAGGCGATCAGATGCTCACCTCCGCGTTGACACTTGGGGAGGTGCTCGCTCATCCGCTTCGCACGGGGCATGGGAATCTTGTCCGTGAGTACAAGACACTGCTGCGAGATTCCGGTGTGTTCTCGCTCGTGAGCTTTGCTGAGCGTTGTGCCGAATGGTACGCACGTGTTCGCGCCGAACTCAGGTTTTCTCAGCCGGACGCCCTTCAGATAGCGTGCGCGATCGACGCGGGAGCACGCCTGTTTGTCACCAACGATCAGAAACTCTGGCATAGTGGGGTATTTGGGACTCTGCGCATTCAGGCCATCGATGCCGCGCTTCCCCCCGATCAGGATTAACGTTGACGACTCTAGCTACAGACCGAAAGATCGATCTGTCCGTCTCACTCGGCCGGCTCACGCTGCGCAATCCGATCCTGACCGTCTCGGGCACGTGCGGCTACGGCAACGAGTACGCCCCGTTCATGGACCTGAGCCGGTTGGGCGCGTTCACGACCAAGAGCGTCACGCTGCACGAGCGCAAGGGCAACGCCCCGCACCGCATCGCCGAGACGGCCGCGGGCATGCTCAACGCGATCGGCCTGGCGAACGTGGGGCTCGAGCGTTTCATCGCCGAGAAGGTGCCCGTGCTGGCCGAAATCGACGTGCCCGCGATCGTCAACGTCGCCGGCCACACGATGGACGATTACCTGGCCGTCTGCGAGCGGCTCGACCCGATCGCCACGATCGCCGGGATCGAGCTGAACGTGAGCTGCCCGAACGTCAAGGACGGCCTGGTCTTCGGCACGCACCCGCAGCGGCTCGGCGAGCTGGTCGCGGCCGTGCGCCAGGTCGTGAAGCGCTGCCTGCTGATCGTCAAGCTCTCGCCGAACGTCACCGACATCACGGCCACCGCCCGCGCGGCCATCGAGGCCGGCGCCGAGTGCCTCTCGATGGTCAACACGTTCGTCGGCATGGCCATCGATGTCGAGGCCCGGCGGCCTGTGCTCGCGAACCTCACCGGCGGCCTGAGCGGCCCGTGCATCAAGCCGCTGGCCCTCAACCTGATCCACCGCGTCTACCGCGAGGTCGCCGGCCCGGCCAGGATCCCGATCATCGGCATGGGCGGCGTGCAGAACTGGAAAGACGCCGTCGAGTTCATGCTCGCCGGCTCGACGGCCGTCGGCATCGGCACCGCCCTCTTCATCGACCCCACCACCCCCCTCAAAGTCCTCGCTGGCCTCGAAGACTACCTCCGCCGCCACCGCCTCACGTCGGCGACCCAGCTCACCGGCGCCCTCAAACTCACCCGCGACGAACCCCCCGCGGGATGACGTGTCATTTGAATCCAGGCCCGCCCCATCCCAATGGAGCCCGAAGCGCCAGCGAGGGGTTGGGATGAGACTGCACGTGCGCCACACGTCTTGCCTGCGTCTACAAGCGCCCCGGACAAAGAGCCGCGGGCTTCAGCCCGCGCGGTCCCCCGGACTGGCCGAACCCTTCATCGCGCTCGCACCGATTCCCTCCCCGCACTCCGGACACACGCCCGACGTGTTGCCGGTGAAATCGTACGCATGGCAACCGCAGCAACCCTTGGGTCTAGTGAGAAGATCTCGCCGGATCATCCACACGAGCGGTGCACCGACTATTGGAATCGGGATCCAGTGCGGAACGACCACCGTTTTCCGGTCATCGGCCCAGAAGAGGGATTCCAGGTCGCTCTATGGCTTCAGATGCACGACCGGCTGCCACTCCAGTGCCGCAGCCTCGTTGCGATACACAAAGCACCCCCGCCCAAAGATGAAGAATGGATCGATGTCCCATTCCGTCGAGATGCTGACGTTCCTGAGTTCGATGGCCCGCGAGGTGGACACCCACGAGGCGCTGAAAAACACACTGAAGACGCTGACCACGAACAGATCCGCCAACCCGGAGAACAATGCACACTGCATCGCGCTTCGCCTGGTCGTCCTCATATCCGCTCCCCGCACTCCGGGCACCGCGGCTCGCTCAACCCACGCAGAATGTAACCGCACCTGCGGCAGCGGGTTTCTCTGAGTTCTCCCTGACGCGCCTCCCGGCGCGCAAGAAGCACGTAAATGCCCAGAGCGGCCACGAGGATCGGTACGTCTCGTGCGAGAATCTGCCCGAACACGGCCAGCCAGACGGGGACTGGCAGCGTGCCCATGCCTTGCGGAGCACCTGCATAGGGTCGATAGGGCACGGACAGTTGCACGGGGTACAGCAGATCGAACGCCTCAAACAGCGCTGCACCGACGCACACACAGATTGTCATCCGCCAGAACCAGTGCATGGAGGGATTATATCATCCCCGGCACTCGGGTTGAACACGAAGACACGAAGGTTTAATTACAGTGGCTTCTTCTCTTCGTGTCTTCGCGCCTTCGTGGTGAATCTGGTCGCCGCTTGGCGCACCGGCCTTTTGGCGTTGCAATGGGCGCCTGAGCCCTCGTCAGGAGACCACGCAATGCGAATTCCGCTCTGTTGTGCCCTCGCGCTGTCGATCCCGCCCGCCGCCACGCTGCCCGTGGTCCTCGCCGCCGAGCGGCCCAATGTCGTACTCATCATCTCCGACGATCAGGGCTGGCCGGACTTCGGCTTCATGGGCCATCCCACGATCCAGACGCCCAGTCTCGACCGGCTGGCCCATGAAAGCGTCGTCTTCACCAACGGCTACGTGCCGACCGCCCTGTGCCGCCCGAGCCTGGCGACGATGCTCACCGGCGTCTATCCGCACCAGCACAAGGTCTGCTGGAACGACCCGCCCGACCGCCAGAACCGCAACGCCGTGCTGCACCTGATCGGCAACGCCCCGACGATCCCGCGCCTGCTCGGCCAGGCCGGCTACGCGAGCCTGCAGACCGGCAAGTTCTGGGAGGGGCATTACTCCAACGCCGGCTTCACCGACGGCATGTCGCTCAACGAGGCCCACGGGCGGCATGGGGACGTCGGGCTCAGGATCGGGCGGGATACGATGCAGCCGATCTCGGACTTCCTGGAGAAGCGCGGCGACCAGCCGTTCTTCCTCTGGTACGCCCCGATGATGCCGCATGAACCGCACAACCCCCCGGAGCGGCTGCTCGCGAAATACCGCGCCCCCGACCGGCCGCTCCGGTTGGCGAAATACTGGGCCATGTGCGAGTGGTTCGACGAGACCTGCGGTCAGCTCCTCGATGACCTGGACCGCAGGGGCCTGCGCGACAATACGATCGTCATCCTCGTCGTCGACAACGGCTGGATCCAGAACATCACGACGCGCCCGTCGATCCCCGGTGCCGACTGGTCGCGCGGCTTTGCCCCCAAAAGCAAGCGCAGCCCCTACGACGGCGGCCTGCGCACGCCGATCGTCATCCGCTGGCCCGGCCGCATCAAGCCGCAACGCCGCGACGACCTCGTCTCGACGATCGACCTCGCGCCGACCATCCTGAGCGCATGCGGCGTCAAGCCGGCCGAAGCGATGCAGGGCCTCAACCTGATCGACCTGGCGGCCGGCAAGGTCAAACCGCGCGACGCCGTCTTCGGCGAGATTCACCTGCACACGGCCGTCGACGTGGATCGGCCCGAGTCGAGCCTCACGCACCGCTGGGTGCGGGCGGGCGACTGGAAACTGATCTGGCCGCAGGAGGACGAGCCGGAGCTCTACAACCTCCGCAACGACCCCCACGAAGACAAGAACCTCGCCTCCGCCCACCCCGACCGCGTCGCCGCCCTCAAGCAGCGCATCGCCGACTGGTGGACGCCGGAGCACTGACACATGCTCACCGTTCACATGATCTTCAATGCCCACATCGACCCCATCTGGCTCTGGCCGTGGAACTCCGGCCTGGATACGCTGCTGGCCACGTGCCGCAACGCGTGCGACCGGCTCGACCGCCACCCCGATCTGCACTTTTCACGCGGCGAGGCGTGGGTGTACCGCGAGGTCGAGCGCATCGATCGGGAGCTGTTCGAGCGCATCAAAGGGCACGTCCAGGGCGGGCGCTGGCACATCGTCGGCGGATGGTGGATCCAACCCGACTGCAACGGGCCCAGCGGCTTTGGCTTTGAAAAACAGATCGAGCTCGGACGCGAGTACTTCCTTGAGAAGTTCGGGTTCTTTCCGCGGATCGGCTACAACATCGATTCGTTCGGCCATGCCGCCACGCTGCCGGAGATCATGCGGGCCCGCGGGCAGGACCGCTACGTGTTCATGCGGCCACAGGAGTGGGAGATGGCCCTGCCGGCCCGCGTCTTCCGCTGGCGCGGCCGCGAGGGCGGGCCGGAGGTCACGACGTTCCGCATCGCCAAAGCGTACACGTGCCGCGGCATCACGCGCGAGCACATCGAGGCGGCGCTGTCGCACCTGCCCGAGGGGATCGAGCACACCATGTCGTTCGTGGGTGTCGGCGATCACGGCGGCGGGCCGACGGAATCACAAATTGCGTGGATCCGCGAGCACCAGGATGCGTTTCCGGGTGCGAAGCTCGTGATGTCCTCGCCCGGGCAGTTCTTCGATGCGATCGAATCCATGCGCGAGCGGTTGCCGGTCGTGACCGGCGAGCTGCAGTACCACAGCGTCGGCTGCTACAGCGTGCACCGGCCGGTGAAGGTGGCCGTCCGCCGGGCCGAGCACCGCCTCGTGCAGGCGGAGATGTTGTCGCGTGGCATCACCTCCGGTGCATCGGCTGACGGGCGAGATCCTCATGCCACGGTCGAGAATCGCCTCAAGGAGGCGTGGCGGTGGGTCTGCTTCGGCCACTTCCACGACACGTTCGGCGGATCCTGCATCCCATCGGCCTGCGAGCAGGTGCACGCGCAGATCGGCTATGCGTACGCCGAGGCGGAAGACATCCTCCAGCACGCGTTCCGCCGGCGGATCGTCCAGGCGCTGCCCGATGACAAGTTGCAGCGCATCGTCCTGCTCAACGCATCGGATCAGCCCTACGACGGCTACGCGGTTCACGAGCCCTGGCTCGAAGGCGAGCACTGGCAGCCCAACTGGCGGCTCGTCGACGAGAGGGGACAGACCGTCCCGCATCAGCGGATGCACACCGAAGCCCTCGTGCCCGACGATTACCTGCATTACCTGCGGCTGCTCTTCCGCGTGCGGCTGGAGCCGGGCCAGATGCGGGCGCTGCGGATCGATCCCCGTGGCATCGAGGACAAAGACGCTTCCGGCCTCGAGCGCATCGCCCACAACCGCGTGAACGCCACGAGCGTGAGCCTCGAGAACGACATCGGCGTGCGGCTGAGCACGAGCGGCGCGCGGGAGATGGTCTTCCCCGCCGGTGGGGGGGACCCGACGAGTGGGGGAGTCCGCGGGGGGCAGAGCGCGAGACGCGAAGCGGTTTGCGTGGGCCTGCCGCAACTGGAGATGGTGGAGGACCCGACCGACACGTGGACGCACGAGGTGGACCGCTACGACGGCCAGGCCGTGGCCGCCTCGCTCTGGGACCAGACCCGCGTCATCGACTTCGGGCCGCTCATGGGCTCGCTCCAGCAGCGCGGGCGCATCGGCCGGTCCGACGTGACGGCCGAGTGGCGCGTCTACGCGGGTGAGCCATTCGTCGAGCTGCTGCTCCGCGTGTACTGGTCGGAGCGGCACAAACTGCTCAAGCTGACGGTGCCGCTGGCGGCCCCGATCGCCCGCCGCCGCGACGGCATCCCCGGCGGCGAGCTGCAGCGCCCGTCCGACGGCCGCGAGCACCCCGTCCGCGATCGCACGCTGCTCGAGCTCGCCGACGGCACGCGCGTCGGCCTGCTGCTCCCGGACGCGTACGCACTCGACGCGACCAACGGAGCCCGAAGCGCAAGCGAGGGTTTCAGCGGGCGGGATGCTGCCAACGGAGCCCGAAGCGCAAGCGAGGGGTTCAGCGGGCAGGGCGACGGAATGCGAGACGGCTCGACGGCGGCCGGCGCGCGTGTGCGTATCACCCTGCTCCGCAGCCCGCTCATGGCCCACGACTACCGTTTCCACACCGTCGAAACGCGCGGCGTCTACGCCGACCACGGCATGCACGAGTTCCGCTTTCGCTTTTTCGCCGGCGCCGATGTCACGGGCGACCTGCTCGATCGCCACGCCCTCATGCTTCACCGGCCGCTCCTTGCCGCCGACTGGACCCGCGGCATGTCGGCGTCCTGACGCGCCGGGTGTTCGTATACCTGCGGCGGATGGTGCCTGTGGGTCAGGTCAAGGTGTGGCACAGGCGTCCCGCCTGTGTGGGAGTTTGTGGTACAGACGTCTCGCCTGTGCCACACCGACGGCCGGGACGCCGGTGCCATCACGTGTTGCTGCCTTTGCTTTTGCAGTCCTCCTCTTTATCTTGGCTCGCATGTTCCAAGCGACGATGCGATGCCATCTGTGGGACCTGGTGGATGAGAGGATCGACGACGTGCTCGACCGCCTCAAGGGCGAGGCGGGCATCACCGGCATTTCGGTGCCGCTGGTGTGCCCGCCGGTCGAGCAGCTCCGCCCGCACAAAGGGGTCTCGCCGCGCACGTTCCGCTCGCGCGGCGGCATCCAGTTCCAGCCACGCGCCGAGTTCTACGCCAACACCCGCCTGCGCCCCGTGGTGGCCGAGTGGCTGCGCAAGAGCAACCCCCTCCCGCAGGTGGCCGAGGCCTGCGCGAAGCGGGGACTGACCCTGCGCGGCGAGATCAACTGCTGCCACTCGCCGGTCATGGTCGAGAAGTATCCGTTCGCGGCGGTGAAGGATGTGTTCGGGGAGGTGAATCCCGAATGGTTGTGTCCGGCAAATGCCGACGTGGTAGAGTACAACTGTGCGCTGGCAGAGGATTTGTCAGATCTCGCCTCGTTGGAAGTCCAGGATTTCCGTTTTCCTCGGAATGCCAGTCTGTCGGACATCTTCTTTTGGGGTACAGTCAAGCAATCAGATGGTCTGAATGCTGACCTGGTGGATTGGTTGAGGGCCCTGTGCTTCTGTGAATCCTGCAGACAGGGTGCCAGAGGTGCTGGCATAGCTATATTGGACGTCCAACGCGAGGTGGCACAATCTCTTGAGCACTCTTTTCATACGGGTGAGCAACCCGCGGAGTCGATTGAAGATTTCCTCAAAGATCACGAGAACCTTGAGCAGTTCATCGACGGGCGCACCGCGCAGGTAGCGCACGGACTGAAACAGATTCGGGATCGTTCACAACCTCCGATTCTTCTCGAGTGGCCGGACACTGAGAGGAATGTCAAGCCTGAACAGATCGTCACGAATAGGGGTGGCCTCATTGCCCGTTTTCCGACTACTCCCAACTTCATCGGATGGGTCTTAACCAAGGTGCAGGAGCGATTGGTTGCGACTGTTCCCATTCATGTCGTCGCCGGTTTGAGCGGATACCACGCTCCAGATGGCTCCAGTGATCTGGTTCGATCGGTTTCCGAAGCCGCTGAATCGTCCGCTGCGGGAGTTATCTTCGACTCGTACGGCCAGATGCCGATGGCTCGACTGGATTGGATTCGGCAGGCGGTGCGTAAAGCGCAGCGGGATGCGGAATAAGGCGGCGAGAAGGGATTCTCGTACCAGTGTCAATGGGTGCGAGAATCTGGCATGCCGGGACACGCACCAGCGGCCAACGCGCCAACGGGTCATCCGAGCGAAGGCGGCTTCGCCGCAATTGAAAGCGGCGTCGCGGCCGCCGCACTCCAAAACGGCGGCGTTCTTGACCCCTCCGCGGCCCGATCATATGCTCATGTCTCGGTACAACCTGGTCGCAGGACGCGGCGGTCAAGTTGCTCGATCTTCGATCCGCAGCAGGAACCTTCCCGGTGGGCGGTAACGCCTGTCGTCCCCGACACTTACAGCAAAGGAGATGTGTGCGATGGCAGTTCGTGTGGGCATCAACGGGTTTGGACGCATCGGCCGGCTCGTCTTCCGGGCGGGCATGACGGATCAGTCGATCGAGTTCGTCGGCGTCAACGATCTGGTTCCGCCCGGCAATCTGGCGTACCTGCTGAAATACGACTCGACGCACGGCCGGGCCAGCGCCCAGGTCAGCAGCGACGAGGGCAACATCATCGTCAATGGCAAAAAGGTCCGCTGCGTGTCCGTCAAGGACCCGGCCGAGCTGCCGTGGAGGGACCTTAAGGTCGATTACGTCGTCGAGTCGACCGGCCTGTTCACCGCCCGCGAGGGTGCGCAAAAGCACCTCCAGGCGGGCGCCAAGCGCGTGGTCATCTCCGCCCCCGCCAAGGACAAGGACATCCCGACGTTTGTCATGGGCGTCAATCACGAAAAGTTCAATGCCCAGACCGATACGATCGTCTCGAACGCGAGCTGCACGACCAACTGCCTCGCCCCGATCGTCAAGGTCGTGCTCGACAACTTCGGCATCGTCGAGGGGCTCATGACCACGGTGCACTCGCTCACGGCGACTCAGCCGACGGTCGACGGCCCGAGCAAGAAGGACTGGCGCGGCGGGCGCGGCGCGGGCCAGAACATCATTCCGTCCTCGACCGGCGCGGCCAAGGCCGTCGGACTGTGCATCCCCGAGGTGCAGGGCAAACTCACCGGCATGGCCTTCCGCATCCCGACGCCCGACGTGTCGGTGGTCGACCTCACGGTTCGCACGGAGAAGGCCACATCGCTCGAACAGATCAACGCGGCGATGAAAAAGGCCTCGGAAACGACGATGAAGGGTATCCTCGGCTACACCGAAGACGAGGTCGTCAGCAGCGATTTCATCACCTGCGAGCTATCGAGCATCTACGACTCCAGGGCCTGCATCGGCCTCAACGCGAACTTCTTCAAGCTGGTGAGCTGGTACGACAACGAGTGGGGCTATTCCTGCCGCGTCCTCGACCTGATCAAGATGATGGCCAAAAAGGACGGGCTGCTGTAGGCCGAATGGGAGTGATGCTGGTATGCCGCTTCTGACTCCATCTGAGCTGGAGGCGATGGTGGCGACGATTCTGGATCGCCTCATGCCTGCTTTTTCACCTGAGGCGGTCTATCTCTTCGGTTCGTACGCTTACGGCCAGCCCCATTCATCCAGCGATATGGACCTGCTCCTCGTCGTGTCCGAAAGCTCGCTGCATCCCTACGAGCGTGATGCGGCCGCATACCGTGCCCTGGGCGATCTCCGGTTCCCGGTGGATGTCCAGGTGTATACCCGGTCCGAATTCGAGGAGCGTGCGCACTGGCCTCTCTCTTTCGAGCGCACTGTGAAGGAGAAGGGCAGGCTGCTTTATGCTGCCTGAAGAGCTGCAGGTGCCGCGCTGGCTGGAGAAGGCCGAGCATGACTGGCTCTCTGCGGAGACGCTGCTCAGACATGATCCGCCGTTGGTGGACGCCGCGGGATTCCATTGTCAGCAGGCGATCGAGAAGCTGCTGAAAGCATATCTGGTTCACAAGGCCGTCTTTTTTGAGAAGACGCATGACCTGCGGTTGTTGGCGCTGCTTTGTGCAGATTGCGCGCCGGGGTTCGATCTGTTACGCGATCGGGTCGCGGGTCTCACCGCGTTGGCCGTCCGATTCCGCTATCCAGGTCCCGGTGATCCAACCCTGGAACAGGTGCAGGCCGCGCTCAGGATGGTTTACGAGGTTCGCGAACTGGTGATGAAACTTCTTGCGGCGGACGCGACGTCCGAACCACAGCGGAGACTGACGATGGCGAAGAAAACGATCGCAGACGTGGATGTGAAGGGCAAGCGCGTGCTGATGCGCGTGGATTTCAACGTGCCGCAGGACGAGCGCGGGACGATCACGGATGACCGGCGCATCCGCATGGCGATGCCGAGCATTCAGCATGTGCTGAGGGGCGGCGGCAAGCTGGTTCTCATGAGCCACCTTGGCCGGCCCGAGGGCAAGGACCGCAAGACCGACCAGACCTGGACGCTGGCGCCGGTGGCCAGGCGGCTCAGCGAGCTGCTCGGGCAGGAGGTGGTCTTCTCGGGCGAGGCCGTCGGGCCCGAGGCCGAACGCATCGTGAGCACGCTCAAGAACGGCCAGGTCGCGTTGCTTGAGAACCTGCGCTTCTACGAAGCCGAGCAGATCAAGGATAAGAAGGCGAAGGAAGACCCGAAGCTCAAAGAGCAGAAGGAGTCGTTTGCGAAGCAGCTCGCCTCCTTCGCCGACGTCTACGTGAACGATGCCTTCGGCACGTGTCACCGCGACAACGCGAGCATGCTCACCGTGCCGCAGCAGATGGGCGCCAAGCCCAAAGTTGTTGGCTTCCTCGTCCAGAAGGAGCTGCAATACCTCGGCGACGCCCTCAACAACCCGAAACGTCCGTTCGTCGCCATCCTGGGCGGCAAGAAGGTGTCCGACAAGATCGCCGTGATCGAGGCGCTGCTCAATAAGTGCGACACGGTGCTCATCGGCGGGGCGATGAACTACACGTTCATGCTCGCCCAGGGCAGGAAGACCGGCAAGAGCCTCGTCGAGCCCGACAAGGTCGAGGAGGCCAAGCGGCTGCTGCAGCTCGGCGGCGGCAAGCTGAAGCTGCCGGTGGACGTGGTCTGTGCCGCCGATCTCAAAGA
>CAZQEN010000261.1:316-11426 GCA_964591605.1 uncultured Planctomycetales bacterium | reverse complement strand
GCAGCTTCGGCTTCGCTCCGCGAAGCCGAAGCTGCCCATGCCACCCCGCCCAAGCTGTCACGGACCCTCGCGGTCAGTCTGGCAATCACCTGAGGAGCGGGCTGGCAGGTCTCCCGGCGCGCCGGGACCGGACCGGACCTCCGATCGGGGAGGGTCTCGTCCGGCCGAGGTCCCGTCCGGTCCGCCGAAGGCGGGATTGGCCGCAGCGAACAGACGGGACCCACTCGTGCACGCTCGAAAGCATTGCCAGACCCCTCCCGGTCAATCGACACCGGTTCTGTCACAGCCGGGCAGCGGCGAGGCGGTAGAGGTTGACGGCGATGTCGGTGATACGGGAAGTGGAGGCTTCAAGAAGTCGGTAGACCAGATCGGCGCGCCGGGGTTGCGGCAGGGCGGCGAATTGGCGGCGGAACCGGCGCAGCTCGGCCTGCTCGAGCTGTTGCAGGCAGCGTTCGTCGGGCCGCGTCTCGTAGCCGAGGTGGGCGCGGCGGGCATACTGGACGAGCAGGGGGATCTGCGGGTCGTCGCGCATGAGCTCGCGGGTGCGATGGAGCAGTCGATGCTCGTACTCGCAGGCCCGCCCGCTGGAGATACCGCACTCGTCGGCAATGGTGCGCAGGGGCGTGCGGGCCGATTCGAGCGAGATCAGGACGCGCTCCGCGGCGATTCGGGCAAGAGCGGCCCGGCGGGCGGGGGCGCGCAGGGCACCGTCTTGGAGCTCCTGGACGGCCGCTCGGACGGCGCGCTCGAAGCGGGCGCGCAGCAGGTGCCGGATGGTGTCGTTCGACCGCCGCCGGTCAGCGCGAGGCGGATCGAACGTCACCAGGTCCTCGGGAAGGGGGCCGACCGGCGCACCGGCCGGGTCGTTGCCTTCTGAGCAGGTGCGGCGGGCGCGCATGGGCACACGAATCGTGTCGAAGTACTCGTGCAGGGCGACGTGGACGGCACCCCGGACCCTCGGCAGGGCGTACGCGGCGAACTGGCCGTCGCGGCCCGGCCGAAACCGCCCCGCCGCCCGCACGAGGGCCAGACAGCCCTCCTGGTAGAGATCGTCATACTCGCGTTGTCGCCGCGGCTGGCGCGGTGTCGGCACGCGATTCCGCAGGTGCATCGCGACCAGCCGCAGGTGCCGGCCGGCCAGGTCGCGTTGCTCTGATGACAAGGCCCGAACGTGACTGGCTTCCGATTCAGGCGCCTGAGAAGTACCCATCGTGGCTCTCCGGCGTCTGCGCTATGAACCTAACATATACCAAACTTCGCGGATTGTCAAACGGATTCCGCACACGAATCGAAAAAGTGTGAAAAAAGCGGCTTGCCAGCCAGGAGGTTTCGTTGCCGCCATCCCAGAACCGGCTGGGGCAAACATCAGAACCCCGAACGTCAGTGAGGGGCCTTGTCTGCGTTCGGGGGGTGCTCTCGTTCGCGAGTCGGGCCTGTCGCTGACGCTCCAGGTGCTGATGGCGGTCAACATCGGCCGAGGAGCGGGGGTTGGCAAAGACAGGGTGGCTACGGAGAGGGTTTCTCGGGCGAACGAGGCTTGCCCAGCGGCGCCTCGAAATCGGCTTCATTTGCGGCGCCCAGCATGCTCAGATGAGGCAGGATCTGAGACTCGATGTCTGGGGTGGGGGTGGAATCCAGACCGAACCAGTCCCCGCGGGGCTCCAGGACCTGCTGCTCTTTCTCGAGTTCGCTGCGATACGCCCAGGCGAATGCCTCCGCCATTGTGATGGAACCGCTTCGATCCACATCCGCCTGCTTGTTGCTCAGGGCAGACCAGAATGGTCGGAGCATCGAGCGCGAGCCGGCTGCCGCGCCAGCTTCTGCGCGGGAAATGGCTTGTGGACGCCCGCATTCTACCACCAATACACGTAGAAGCCGATCCACAGAGATCCGTAGATGACAAACCACAGGGTCAGGCGCTTGTACCAGGGGCGGGTGGGGTCGCGGAGCTGGGCTAGCAGGGCGGGCCTCCAGACGAGTGAGTCGATCCGGGACAGCGGCGGCGGGGGGGTGGCGAGCGAGACGACGACGATTCCGGCGAGCACAACGAGCTGGGCGAAAAAGGCGCTGTAGAGCCAGTGAATGCCGATGCCTTGCGACTTTGCCCAGAGATGCAGCGCCATGGCCGCGAGGGCGATGACCACGCCCCCGGCGGTGCCGAAGAGTCCGCCGGCATCGTTGGCCCGCCTCCAGAGGATGCCCACGAGGATCACGGATGCGAACGGCACGGCGAGGAACGTCACGCCGGTCTGAAAGTAGGGGAAGATACCGCCCAGGCGGCCGACGGCCGGGGCGGTGAGCCCCGCGATCAGCAGACACAGCAGCGAGGCCCATCGCCCGACCCGCACCAGATGCCGGTCGTCCGCGGCCGGATCGATCAGCTTGCGGTACACGTCGAGCGAGAAGAGCGTCGCGGTGGAGTTGGCCAGTGCGCTGACGGTGGACATGACGGCCGCCAGAAAGCCGGCGAGGATGATCCCGCGCAGACCCCATTGCGGGGCGAATTCGCGGAGGGCAAACGAGAACGCCAGGTCTTTGTCGGCCAGTGCGGGCGCCCGGCCCAGGTCGTGAATCCAGTGGTAGACGATGAAGCCCAGAAAGCATGTGACCAGCGGGCGCAGCAGGTTGATCAGGCCGGCGAAGATGATGCCCATGCAGCCGTCCCAGCTCGATCGGGCGCCGAGGACACGCTGGATCATGACCTGGTTGGTGGCCTGGTAGAAGATGAAGACGCCCAGGCTCCCGGCCAGGAGGCCCAGGAATGGAGCGGTGTCATCGCCTGCCGGATGATAGAGGTGAAAGCGCTGCGGGGCGGCGCTGACCATCGCGGACCATCCCCCGGGCACCTGGGTGAGAGCGATGAAGAAAAGGACCACTCCTCCGCCCAGGAGCATCACGCACTGGGCCGCATCGGTCCACATGACGGAAGCGAGCCCGCCCTTGACCGTGTAGAGCCCGACCAGGACGACCGTTGCCCAGAGCACGAGATAGAAATCGAGGCCGGCGAGAGCGGACAGCGCCAGGCTGCCGCCATAGAGCACCGGCACCGAGAAGACAAACACGTAGGCCACAAGCATGACCCAACTGTAGACATCCGCGCAGCGCGGCCCGTACCGGCGGCTCAGGAAATCCGGCACCGTCGTCACGCGGTTCTTCAGGTAGATCGGGATGAACAGCAGAATGAGCGGGGCGTAGACGGGCAGGCTCCAGACCTCCCAGTTGGCGACGCCCATGCCGTGGGCGTAGGCCTGCCCGATGGTTCCGACGATCTGCTCGCTCGAAACGCTCGTGGAAACGAAGGCCGAGCCGATGATCCACCACGGCATGCGGCCCGAGGCAAGGAAGTAAGCCTCGGCCGTGCGTTCCTGTCGGCGCGAGGCCCAGAGGCCCAGGGTCACGACGATCAGCAGCGAAGCGGCGACGATGATTGCATCAATGACATTCATGTGCCGCAGCAGGATAAGCCACGTTCCGCCGCATGAGAAGCGGCTGCAGAAGTGATCATCACGCGTGGTCGCCGAATCCGCGCCGAGTCTCACTGCCCCAGCCGGATGTTTCCCAGGGTGACGGGGCTGTAGAGGTATCGGCGGGCGCCGGACCAGGAGGCGTATTCGCCCAGGCGGGCGGTGTAGCGGGCGAAGTTGATGCCGAAGATCGGGGCGAGCGGGCCGAGCGACTTGACGGGGATGCGGATTTCGGCCGTCCGGCGGTGGGCGTGTGAACGCTCGTCGACCGCGCCGATTACCCCGCTGGTCCAGGGCGAGCACGGGGCGACCGGGGTCAGGCAGGGCGCGCCGTGCTCGGTGATGACCACCCCGTTCATCTTGAGCAGGATGTGAAGCACGTCGCCGGGGGCGAGGGCCCGGCCGGTCGGATCGATGATGATCTCGAGCACGTCCTCACCGGTCGGCCAGAGCCCGTCGTACGCCACGGCATTGCTGCGGGTAACGTGGCGGGGGGCGTTGGCGTCATCCTCGCAGTTGAACGCCACGTAGAGGTACTCGGCATCGTGACACACGAAGACCGTCGTGCCGAGGGCGGGGCGGTCGGGGGTCCGGCGGCCTTCCTTGGGGATTTCCTGGGCCCCGACCAGCACGAAATCAGCCGCGACGTTGGTGGTGCCCAGCGGCCAGTCATCGAGACGGCCATCCACCTGCAGCGGGCGGGTCAGGTGCTGCGAGGTCAGGACGCAGAGCCGGCCGCTGATCGGCTGCGTCTCGGGGTCGACCTGGATCTGCACCGGCAGAACGCCGTCCGCACTGGGGAGGATGGTGTCGGTCTGGGCGCGGACCACGCGGCGGGTCAGCCGGCCCGGGGGCAGCGCCTCGATGGATGCCGGATCGCCCGCCGCCTTCCAGCCGGCAGGAAGCTCGGAGAACTGGAGCGTGGCGGTGAACGGCTGGCGCGTGGCATTGAAGGCCGAGACCGTCGCCTGCACCTCCATGGCCAGGTTCTGGCTCCCTTTTTCAGCCAGTTGCACGCGCACGCCTTCCACCTGGCTGCGCACCTGCCGGACAGTCTGGGCCAGCCGCCGCCACTCCATCTGCTGATCCAACGACTCGGCGAGCTGTTCGGCCGTCGGGCCCGCTTCCTGCGAACCGCTCCCGGCGACCGCGGCGGCGATTTCGCGGGCCATGACGCGCCGGGCCAGCGACCAGCCGACGGGGTCGGAGACCCACCCGTGGGGCCGCCCGTCCAGGAAATGCTCGCCGTAGCACTGCGTGCCGCCGTACGAGAAGAGGTCAGCCGCGATGATGCGGGCGATGGCCCCGCGCTGGTTCTGCTGAAGGAGCCAGAGATACTCGTAGTCCTGTGCTCCGCGAAGAAGCCTCTCCAAGCGAATAGAGGGCACCGGGGAGGAGAGCCCGTAGGCCTTCCCCGGCCAGATCACCGTCGATTCGCTCTCTTCGGCCCGCGGCACGCCGTCAACGGGCCACCGGTTGATGCAGGGCAGCAGCACGCCGGTCAGGCCGTAGCGGAACGCCTCCCAGGAGACCGAGCGGGCGTGGGCCGGCCCGGCCAGGACGGAGAGCGAGCCGCTGTAGGGCGGCTGATCGCACGAGAGCCACGTGGTTTTGCCCCGCTCGCGCTGCCGGGCCAGGGCGGACGGATCCATGAGGCGGGCCGGCGTGGCCCACGTGCGGACCACGTCGGTCAGGTCGATGAACGGGTCGTTCTGCCAGCCGTATTCGGTCATCGGCTGCGGCGTCAGGTCGCAGACCACGTTGATGCGCGGATCGACCTCGTGGGCCAGACGCGCGAGCTGCTCGAACTGGCGATAGCGTTCGCCGCGCTCCGTGGCGGGGACCGAGATCCACAGGAAGTGCCGGTCGAGCCACCCCTTCTGCTCGAAATGCGCCACACACTCGCGAAGGTACGTGCGGAGCATGTCGTGATAGCCCGGCGAGCCCCAGCCGCCGAACGCGCTGGGGGCGGGCTCGCGCTCGCTGACGGGCAGGGGCCACGCGATCGAGGCGGCGCGGTCCTCATAGGCGGTGCCGTCGATCAGGCTCGCGACCAGGCGGTCATAATCGCTCCACTCGATCTCCATCTCGCCGCTGGGGTTGATGCGGCGCAGCGGCTGGACGTCGGACATCAGCGGACTGCAGCGGCGATCGTGGAGGAGCCGCATTGTGTCATCGATGAGCGTGGCCGCCCGCGTGTAGAGCGGATCGTCAAAGGTGAGCCGGGCGGGGGCATACGGTTTTCCGTCCACCTCGATGTGGTGGCGGATGAGCGTCGCCGTATCGACGCCGGTGATGAGGGCGAAGTGCCGGCTCTGTGGGAGGGCAAATGGGAACACGGTGAGCGTCACGCGCAGATCGCGCGTCTGGCCACCCTGCAGCGCGATGCGGAGCTGAGACTGGTACTCACCTTCTTCGGTGCCGACGGGAACCTGGATCCGAATCCAGAAGGCCTCGGTTCGGCCGGCGCGAACGTCGAGCGGGAGCGCGCCGGCCGGGGCACTCAGCGGAATCAACGGGTCGGCGATCTCCCGCGGCTGACTCAGGTGAGGCGTCAGACGCAGGTACCACGACGGGAACTGACTGGCTAAGATCCACTGTTCGCGGAAGATCTCGACGCTCTCGGGCGGGAAGGTCACCTGACCCCGCTCGAAGGGGGGCAGGGAGACGCCCGTCACGCGGACGGGCAGGGACGCGGTCCTCAGGGCGAGCTGAAAGGCAATCGTCTCGTTGATGGCGGCATCGAGGCGGATGCGGCGGGCCGTCTGGCTGAAGATGTCGTTCTCAGGTTCGGGGAGGGTCTCCCGCGAGAGAGCCACATGCTCGGGCACGGCCCAGATCTGCAGGGCGCCGTCAAAGGAGAGCTGGGCGCAGCCGGCCAGCAGGCCCACGCATGAGACGCTCAGGCAGGCAGGCCACCGAAGTTTCCTGTAGATCTGGGCTTGCTGGTGCACGGGGACCCACCGGGACAGTGAGTTTTCGGGGCGGGCGCGGCGCCCGGAACGATCAGCGCCGGGCATTCTAAGCAAACGCGCTGATTTTTCCACGCTGCTGCTCAACTAAAATCGTATAACAACCGAGAATGCGGGCAGACGCGCGTGTTTCTGCCGGTCGTCGCTGGCGCGGTGGCTGTGGCCGTAGCGAAACTGACGCATTTCCGTTTGTTGGCCAGGGGAATGATCAAAGATTAGGCAGTTTCGCCGAGACGGGCCCCGACCGGGCCCGATGGCGAGTGTTCATAAGTGGTTTGCGGACTTTTTGTTACGAGATTCCGTCAGGAGCCGCATGAACGGCACGGGGGCTGCTCAGGGGTGAGAGGGTCGGCACACGACGTACGGCAGGGATGACCAGGAACAGTCGCCCCAGCGGTTCGTGACGCTTTGAGTGAGGAGAGCGCAGTCAGATGGTGACTCAGGCAACGGATGGCAGTGTGGAGTTTCGTTTCTTCCGACCGGAGGCTCGGCAAGTTTACCTGACGGGTGAATTCAACGGCTGGCAGACGCACTCCCTGACGATGCTCAAGGACGCGGGTGGATGGTGGCACTGCCGGCTGGCGCTCTCGCCGGGCATTTATCAGTTTCGCTATCTGGCGGACGGCGTGTGGTACACGGATTTCGCCGCGTTCGGCGTGGAGCCTGGACCGTTCGGGTGGAACTCCGTTCTGAAAGTGGACGCGCCGGCGCCTCCGGCCGAGCGGGCCGATCGCCAGGCAGCGTGATGGGCTGTCTGTGGTCAGGCGCCCAAAGCGTGGGAGTTTCTCCAGGAATCATGGCCAACGTTGTGGTGCGGCCGTCTCCGTTGCACATGTCCGCCATGGGCTGGCTTCGCCTGGGCGAAGTCGCCGCGGCGACCACCCCAAACGACGGGCAGGCGAGACGCCTGCACCACAACTGGCGACCGCTGCTTCGAGTAACTGACAGACCCGGGGGGGTCTGGCCCGGTCTCGGCGCGCCGGGAGACCGACCAGCCCGCTCCCGAAATGATTGTCAGAACCACCAGCGCGAGCGGTAACCGCCGCTTGACGATCCGCGACAGCCATACTAGGGTAGTGAGGCTTCGGGCGGGTGATTGCCAGATCACCTGCCCTTTTGTTTCGATGCCCGGGTGGCGGAACTGGCAGACGCGCATGGTTGAGGGCCATGTCCCCGTAAGGGGGTGGAGGTTCGAGCCCTCTCCCGGGCAGTAGGTGCCAGCCGATGCAAGCGGGTGCTCAGAAGTGTCCTGAGCGCTGGAATGGCAAGGCTTTACGTGAGGCGCGACGGCTCCGGCCGTGGCGCCTTTTGCGTTGGCGGAGTGCATCGCGGTGACAGCCGCTACACCCCCGGTGACACCCTCAGGTACAACCACAGGTACAACGGGGGGTACAACGGGATCCGGCCGGGCATCGGCGGTCCCCGTGGCCCGCATCGTCTGCAGGTCAGGCGCGGGCAGCACGCTCGGGAGCTTGCCCACCGCCCCCTGTGTGTTGAGCACCCGCACGTCCTGATACGTCTGCGTCGTGAGGCGGATATCCGAGTGCCGGGCCAGCCGCTGGGCTACCCGCACATCGACCCCGGCGGCGCCCAGCCAGGATACGAACGTGGTCCTCAGCGCGTGCCGATCGATCCGGCGTCCCTCTGCGTCCCTGAACTCGATCCGCGCCCGCTCCAGGTCGCGCTTGAACGTGTCGAGGCTGGGCGTGGTCCTGAATACCCGATCCGTCGGCTGGGCGAAGGGCGGCCTAGCCGCGGTCAACTCACCGGCGAGCTCCGCGTTCAGGTCGATCTCGTCGGCCCGCTTGGCCTTCGTGGTCGCAGCGCGGAGCTTGAGGTACGGCGCGTCTCCCTCCAGGCGCAGATCCCGCCATTCGAGCCGCCGCACCTCATTGACCCGCAGGCCGGTCATCATCTGCACGGCGTAGAACAGCCGCCGGGGTCCGGCCTCAGCCAGCAGCCGCCGGGCCTCATCGGGCAGCAGGGACCGCCGGGTACGCCGAACATCGCCCCCCGACTCCCGCCGCGGAATGACGGCCACCGGGTTGCGATCCGCGATCCGCGCGACCTTCACGCACCACTCGCCCAGGGCGTGGGCGTGCTCGCGGTAGATGTTGACCGTCCGGGGCGAGCGCCCGGCGTCGGCGACGGCTCCGAGTACCTTGTCGATCCGCTCTTCGTTGTAGTCGGCCAGCCGGCTCATGCCGCCCCTGCTGATGGCGTACTTCAGGTAGCCAATCGCCTGCCGGATGTACGGCCGGCCGGTGCGTTTGCGCCGCAGGTGCCGGACGTAGTCGGCCACGACCTTGCGGATGGGCGTGGCCGCGTTTTCCACCATCGTGTCGATCATGCCAGCCTGCAGGCGCTGCTGGCGGTTCAGGAGCTTGCGCAGCTCCGAGAGCGCGACCTCGCGATCAGTGACGCCGTGGCCGTTGGGGAGCCGCAGCGCGTGGCGGACCGGGTCGCCGCCCGGCCCCTTGTACTTGCACCAGTAGAACGCGCTGCGCCGCCGGCGCTTCCGGCCCGTGGTATCCCGATACGTAACCGTCGGGCGATACACACACCCGTTTGCGATCCGTGCCATCGTTCACCTGCCCTGCCTGTGGGGCGCCCCTCTCCTCGCCCCGCCCCAACTTGAAATCACAATCTGTGATTTCAAGATCTCCCGTCCCGCGGCCGGAGCTCAAGCTCCAGCGCTCTGCACAACTTGTCAGCGGTCCGCAAGGTCAGATCGCGCTGCCCGTGAATAAACCTGCTCACTACTGCTGGTGCCACGCCGGCATCCACGCAGATCTGGTAAACCGACCGCTCATCCTGCCGGATTGCCTTGCGAATCCTGTCCGCCATCGAAATGTACCGTGCCATGCCCTGAATGTAACACACTGCCGCTCTTATGTCAATCGGTAAATGTGCCGATTGGTAAATACTTCACCCACCCGACTGCCCTTCCTCCCTTGCCGCGTGCGCTTCAACAGACAGAGGTGAGCTGTCGTCCGCCGTGCCCCAGGTCACCCTCACGCACCGCAGCCCCCAGGTCCGCAGCCAGCGCTTCAGAGCCCAGCGGACCGCTCGGCTGATGTCGGTGTCCGGCCGGACGGGCCGCAGGGTCACGGTCACGGTCACGGGGTCACTCATGGTTCTGCTCTTTCGTTGCCGAAGCCCCGGCCCCCGCGTGCCGTTACGGCACCGGGGGGGTACGGGGGGGGGGCGGGAGGAAAGATAAAGATGCCCCCGTCATGACGGAACCCCATCTTTCAGGTCGGGTTGGCGGGTGGCATAGACGGCCGGGGCGCCGGGCTTGGGGAGGGTCCATCGGAACGCCTTCCCCAGGTCCACCGCCAGGAGCAGCAGCCCTTCCGCGTCCCGCATCGTGAGCCCGTCCTGCCGGGCCTTGGCGAGAATGAGCGCCTTTTCCTGCGGGTCGCTCTTGACATACCGGGTCACGAACTCGGCAGGGGTCAGCGTCGGCTTCGTCGGCTTGCCTTCCGCCTCTTCCGCCGGCTTGGGCTTCCGGGCCCGGGCCTTCCGCAGGTCCGCCGGGTCGAGGTCTTCGGCCACGGTCCAGAGGGGCCACTCCCACCGCAGACAGAACGGCTCCAGGGGCTTCCACGACCGGACAGCCGCTTCCACGGCGACGGCGTCGGGTTGCTCGTGGGGCCGCAGGATCAGGTGCGTATCGGTGGCCCGGCTCATGGCGCCCGCCCCGGATCCCACGTCCGTCACCGCCTTTTCGGATTGCAGCCCCTTGCTGGCGTGGTGGATCAGGATGAACGGCGTCCGCAGCCGTTGGGCGTGGGCGTCGAGGACGTTGTACAGCCCGCACATCGCGCCGTTATCATTCTCGTTGGTGCCAGGGGGGAGGAACCGATAGAACGCGTCCAGAACGATCAGCCGGTACCGGCCGGGGTCGATGGCCTCGAAATACTGCCGCATGGTGTGCAGGTCTTGAAGGTGTCCGCGTAGAACCTCGACGTGCAGGGCGGGGCCGTAGCTCGCCAGGTCAACCGCCATCGCATCGGCCACCCGCCGGATTCGGCTCGCGATCGTCGAGGCGTGCAATTCGTTGTCGATGAGCAGCACAGGGCCAGACTGAACCGCGAACCGCCCCAGCCAGGGCCGGCCGGTCACGACGGAGAGGGCCAGGTTCAGCGTGAGCCAGCTTTTCCCCACCTTGGACACGCTGATAAGGTTCAGCAGCTCCCCTTCCCGCAACAGCCCATCAAGAACCGGGGGGTTGAGCTCGGGGAAGGATGCCACCAATTCCGCCGCCGTCATGACGTGGGGTGTGGGGGGTTGGCTCGAGCGCGCCCGTTCGGCCATCGCCACCAGTTGCGCCGCCAGGGTCTCGGGTTCGGTGGCGTCGTGGTCGTCCAGCCAGTCGGTGGCGTCCTTCACGTTGTCGCCGGGCAGCTCCACCACCCGGACGTCGGCCGCCTTGCCCTTGAGTGCTTCGACCACCGCTGCCGCATGAGCCCGCCCGGCTTCGTCCTTGTCGGCGACGATGCACACCCGCCGCCCGGCCAGGGTGTCGGTGTACTCGGCTCGCCACTTCGGCCGCTGCCCCGCCTTCGCTGCGCCCTCGGCATTGCAGGTTGCCACCAGCCCCACGCCGGCCAGGTTGTCGGCGTCCTTCTCACCCTCGACGATGAACACCCACGCGCCCGGATCGGCCGC